>SIBE01000020.1 GCA_009695265.1 Pedosphaera sp.
GCCGATTGACAGAGTTCAGTGTCTTGTTTCGGGATAGCGATTCTCAGAATGAGACACAACTCAACGACTGGGCTTACTCGAGGGAAGAGTATGTTCGTTATCGATACGCGCCGGAAGGTGCAGAGTCACCTGGCGGAGTCAGTCGAGATCTCTTTAAGCAACATTTCCACGGCGGCGTCCATCTGCTTTTCTCGGACATCTCTGTAGCGAATCACACCTTTGTGGTCGACAACGTAAATCGTCGGCCAACCTTGCACGTTCCACTTTGTTGCGATGGGGCCACTGGTGTCGCCTCCATCCCACCACGAACGCCAGGTGATGTTCTCCTTTTTCAGGGCCTGTCGAAGTCGGTCCTTCGGATCACTGTTGACGCCAAGAATTGTGAACGGTTTACCCTCCAGCCGTTTCACGAGCGACCGCTCGTGTGGGTACATGGCCCTGCAAGGTCCTCACCAATCGCCCCAAAAATCGATCACGACCACTTTGCCGCGATAGTCGCTCAGTTTAAAAGCCTTGCCATCGACATCTTCCCCTTGAATGTCAGGAGCCACCATTCCGACAGCAAGATTGCGCACTTCGAAAAGCGCCGACTTCGCAGCGTCACCCAAGGTTCCGCGATAGCCCGGAACATCGCCGAACTTTCCAATCACATGTTCGAAGTATTTCTCGGCTTCAGCAAACGCGTCCGGACTCCCCCGTCTGTGCAAAAACTGAGCGAGGTTGAAAGCCGCCTGCCCTTGCACTTGATGATCGGGATTACGAACTAGAACTTCCCGCAAGAACTTCTCCGCGCTGCTGGAATAAGCGTAGGCCAAAGACTGGCAGACGGGTCCGAGTTTTGGACTCGCGATATGATCATTCAGCAACACCTTGAGCGCCTTCTCCGCATCTGTGTTCTGAGGGTTTCGCGCATTTTGAACGATCCATGCCAACGCATCCACCGCAGCCACATCTTTTGGATGGTCTTGAGCGAACGTCAAAAACCGCCGGGTGAAACTCTCCGCTTGCGGATATTTTTCCATCGCCTTTTGCCGGTCCTCGTCGGTTTTGGCCTGCTGATAGTTTGCAGAGAATTCCTGCACCGCAGTGTCATATTCCTGAACCATCGTCCGATAGGCTTCTGCCGGAGAGGATGCCTTGCCCGAAGCTGAATTGTCCTTGGTCTGTGCCGCTCGCGACTGTGCGCCACTCGACAGAAGGAGTAGCGCCAGCACGCAGGTTAAAATGCGATTATAAAACTTTGGCTCCATGAACGAGTTTCTAGACTTCAGAATAACAGAAAGCAAGCAATGAATCGCATTGCAATTTTCTTTTCGCCCAGGGCACTGTCCGTTCGTCGTAAGTCGTCCCGGCTTGAGCCGGTTTTCACGTGCGACCGGCTCAAGAGGGGACTACGTACGTTCCAAAACCAGAATTGCTCCTACCCCGACCAATTCCTTTAACGAAAAGCGCTATTTGTTCTTTTGATAAACAAGCTTTCCATTCAGATAAGTCCGCAGCACTTGAGTTTTCGCGATTTCATCTTCCGGACAAGTGAGAAGATCGGTGTCCAGCACAACAAAATCAGCCAGCTTTCCCGGTTCCAGCGAGCCTATGTCGTTTTCGCGGAATAATAGATACGCATTGTTCTTCGTGTAAAAGCGAATCGCCTGCTCTCGTGTGAGCGCTTCCTCCGGATGCAACTGTCCTTCGTACCACTTCGATTTACGCGTAGTGGCAACCCACATCCCGAGAAAAGGATTGTAGGGATTGATCGACCTTAGCGAGCCTATCTTCTGCATGTGATCCGAACCGCCGCCGACCATGACGCCCGCTTCAAAAATGCTCTTCAATGGTTGAAAATAACGGAGCCTGTCATATCCGAATTGCTTCACCAATGTCCGTGTGTCCAAGTAGAGCCACGCGGGCTGAATGTCCAGCACCACTCCGAGCTTGGCCGCCTTCTCCACTGCTTCCTTGCTCATAAAGTTCGAATGCGTGATACAAGGACGCGTCTGGCGGATGGGCTTGGCTTGACTGATCTCATCGTAAACGTCCAGCAACGTGTGAACCGCTCCATCGCCGACCGAGTGGGCGGTGAATTGAAGACCGGATTCGATCGCCGTCCGCACAATCGGCAAGAGACGCTCCTTCGGGATAAACAAGACACCGCGATAGCTCGGGTCAGTGATCGCATAAATATCGCTGACACCCCACGGCTCGCGCATGTAAGCGCTGCCCGTCAACATGCCGCCGTCCAGAAATGTTTTGATGCCGATGATCCGAAGCATGGAGTCGCCTTGGCAAAGCGGGTTCTTAGCGACGTCGCGGATGTTCTCCTGAATTTTTTCGATTGGTCCGAGCGTGGCGATGTTTTGAGAAATCGAGAGGCGAACGGTGAGATCGCCCTGGTCGCGCATTTTCTGGTAGCGCCCGATGGATACGACGTCCGCGCTGCGGTCGGCCACGGTGGTCAAACCGATCGAATTATAATCCTTAAAGAGCTGGAGCGTGCGCCGGTAGTAATCCTCTTCGGAAGGATTCTTCCCGGAAGCCTTGATCTTGATCACCCGGGTGCAACTTCGCAAAATCCCCGTCGGCTCGCCGTCGGCATCCTTCTCGATGTGCCCCGGACCGCCATCGGTGATTTTGAAATTCCGATCGATGCCGCTGAGCCGCAAAGCTAGGCTGTTGAGCGAGGCATCGGGGCCGGTCGCGAAGACCAAAGGGTGCTTCGGCGCCACACGGTCGAGCTCGGCACGAGTCGGATAGCGTTGTTCCCGGAGGCGTGTGATAAACACCTGGCTCAACTGAATCCATTCTCCTTCCTTGAGCACCCCAGCCCTGGCCTTCAGATAATCCAACACCTGCTGGATGGTTTCCATCTCTGGAATCGGATGATCGAACTCCGTCATTGCCGCTCCGGGATGAACGTGCGAATCAATCAGCCCGGGCAAAACCAGTTTCCCGCGCAGGTCGATGACTTGAGTGCGGGCACCTTTCGTCTTTAATATCTCATCGTTGCTGCCCAATTGCAGGATCCGCTCGCCTTGAAGAGCCATTGCTTGGTGAACCGCCTCCGTCCCGTCCACGGTGAATATTTTACCGTGATGGACAATCAAATCTGACTCAGCCCCACGAACTGCTGGCAAGCAGAGCGGGAAGGTTAGAAGAGCCCACAGACTGACGCAGGAATAGATTCGCATACATTTCCGGTTGATTGATCAGGAATAATTCGGTAAGCAAGCCGCTCGCGCAACCCATTAATTTAATGAAACGAAAGCAAGATTCCATGCTCCGCTCTAGGATATTTACGACTTTACTCCTCGTCGCTCTCAACACTGTTACGCTGGCCCTCGCCATCGGTGGCGATTGGCCGCAGTGGCGTGGACCGAACCGCGATGGCCTCTCCACTGAAACGGGCTTGCTCAAAGAATGGCCTGCAGGTGGGCCTCGCCTCGCCTGGAAAGCGGACGGCTTGGGCGGCGGGTACAGCACGCCATCCGTCGCGGGAGGACGCGTCTTCGGGACTGGTTACCTTGGCGATGATGACATCGCCTGGGCTCTGGACGCGGATACCGGCAAACAAGTCTGGAGCACGCGCCTCGGAAAAGCGGATCATTCGTTCGATATGCCAGAGGGTCCGCGATCGACGCCGACCGTTGAAGGGGGCTTGCTTTACACCTTAGGAGGAAGCGGAATTCTGGTGTGTCTTGATACCGCCACGGGAGTTGAACGTTGGCGGAAGAATTTCAAGGAGGAATTCGGCGGACGCATGATGTCCGGCTGGGGCTTTTCGGAGTCTCTGCTGGTTGATGGCGACAAACTCATCTGCACTCCAGGCGGAAAGAAAGGTGCCGTCGTTGCTCTTAACAAAACGACCGGTGCCGTTTTGTGGCAAACCAAGGATTTCACCGACGAGGCCGCGTATGCTTCAACCATCGTCGCGGAAATCGGGGGTGTTCGCCAATACATACAATTGACCGGCGAGAACCTGGTTGGCATCGGTGCGAATGACGGTCGATTGCTCTGGAAGGCGGCGCGAAAAGGGAGCACCGCGGTTGTCCCGACTCCGATCTACCATGACAACCACGTCTATGTCACGTCCGGCTATGGTGTCGGGTGCAATCTATTCAAGGTCACCCATGAAGGCGGACAATTCAAAGCTCAGGAAGTCTATGCCAATAAAGATATGCAGAACCACCATGGAGGGGTCATTTTGATTGGCGAACACATTTATGGTCACTCCGACAGCAAAGGCTGGGTTTGCCAGGAATTCAAAACTGGCAAAATCGTTTGGCAAAATCGCGGAATGAGCAAAGGGTCGCTCATCTATGCCGATGGCCATCTCTATCTGCGCAGCGAGGGCGGAAAAGGTGTTGTCGCACTCGTGGAGGCAACTCCCGAAAGCTACAAAGAGACGAGCCGATTTGATCAGCCAGACCGCAGTAATAGGAACAGTTGGCCCCATCCGGTCATCGCCAATGGAATGCTCTATCTGCGTGATCAAGCGTTGTTGCTCTGTTACGACGTGAAGAAGAGGTAGTTGGCGTGAGGAGAATCTGAACTTCCTGAGAGCCGGAGTGAGTTTTCTCCCCTCGTCTAACATCGTAGGTATGAGCGGCACTTTGCCGGAAAGGCTATTTCCAATCCTACCCGCAACACCACCGCGACACTTTGGAAGCTCGGCGCTCGGCGTTCCCGCCGCTTCAACGCCAACCCCCGGATTCGCACGCCTCAATGCGGACGCGAGGACACATGCGCGTCCAAGCGGCGCGAACGCCGAGCGTCCGCCGTGAGAAAGAAAATTCCTACAATGCATGCATCAGATGGCATAGGCATTGCTATTTTTTGATCGAATCATGGCCGGGTGATGTGGGGTTTTCTTGCAAGAATTGGGCCTTAATCCGGCATCGCGCAAGCAGGCAGCGGTAACGTTGTGAATCGATTCGGAGCTGACATAAAAGTTTACCGGCGAAGCGCGATGGCTCTCATCGTCGCTTTCTGGCTTAGTGTCTTGCACCTCCAGCGGTCAGCGGCGGAAGATCGTGTTGATTACCGCTACGAAGATTACCGCGAGGATAATGGCAGAATCCGAATCCGCACTCACGGAGTCGGATTCGAGAAAGAGCTTTCATCGAAAATCACGGCCAAGGGCTTGTTGGTTTACGATGGCATTTCGGGTGCGACGCCCACCGGAGAAGCGCCGGCACGAGGCAGCAAAGCGTTGCCAATCGCGAGCATCGAGGACATCCGGCGGGCCGCCAGCCTCAATCTGGATATTCGCCATGGACGGCACACCACGACACCGGAATTGAGTTACAGCGAAGAGAGCGACTACACATCCCGCGGCCTGTCACTCACGCATTCGATTGATTTTAATCAGAAGAACACGACGCTGTTGCTCGGAGCGGCGCACAACTTTGACTCGGTGGGTGGCGGCGTGCTGACGGACTTCCAGCGAAAAGATACAACCGATCTCTTGATGGGTCTCAATCAGTTGCTGAGTCCCGCCACCGTGCTTTCTGTGAACCTGACGCTGGGCTACTCGGATGGCTATCTGAACGATCCTTACCGGCGAGCGACGTTCCTGCTGCCCGATTCTCCCGACCCAATATTCTCAGACCCGGCCGCCGTGAATCCGCTGTCCGACAATCGGCCCCACCATCGATTCAAGCAGGTTGGCCTTGCCTCGTTGACGCAGTTCATCGCCCCTCTGAATGGGAGCGTCGAGGGCGGCTACCGCCTCTATCACGACGATTGGGGAATCTGGGCGAGCACCGTTTCGCTCACATGGTATCAGAAGATCGGCAAACACCTGACGCTCTCCCCGTTGTTTCGCTACTACTACCAAGGTGCGGCGGACTTTTACGCGCCCAGCTTCCAAGGGGTTTCTTTCGATGAATACGCCGGAGGCACACGCGTGGCCTTTCAGGACGGCGTGTTCGTTGGATTTCAAGGGGACCCGGTATTCCCGTCAGCCGGGGATGAATCCGCTTTCCAGATCCTTCCTGTGCCAGCGCGCCCGTCCTATTTCTCCGCGGACTATAGGCTCTCTCAGCTTGAAACCATCACATACGGAATTGGCGCGCGCGTAAAACTGGGCGAGCATTTTACTCTCGATGTCGCTTGGAAACGCTACGAGATGCACGCCCTGGATGGCGTGACATCCCGTTCGGCCTATCCTTCCGCGAACGTCTTTACTGTCGGTTGCGGAATATGGTTCTAAACTCTCATTCCGAACCGGAGAACGCCGACATGAGTCACCCCTTCAATTACGGGGCAGCCTCGGTACTCGCTCGAATCCGCAGTTCGGTTCAGGAAAGGTTTCACGACGGTGCCCACGAGCTTGCTTTTCAAGCGTTCGGTACCCGCTGCCGAGTGACCTTTGCGGCACCCGCCAAGCGCGCGCCGGAACTAAAACTGCTCGTCATGGAATGGGTGGCCGACTTCGAAGCCAAGTACTCACGTTTTCTTCCCAACTCGCTGATCTCGCGCATCAACACTGCCGCAGGCCGCGAACCCGTCACGCTGGATTTCGAGACGGAACAGATGTTCGCTCTTTGCGATCAGATGCATTTCATCACGCAAGATGTATTTGACCCAACGGCGCTTCCACTCCTGGAGCTTTGGAATTGGAAGACGGAGCCGCCCGTGATTCCGACAGAAGAGCAAGTTACGTCGGCGATGAATCTGGTGGGCTGGAGGAAAGTCCAGCGCACTCCCGGGCGAATCTTCCTGCCCCACGCGGGGATGGGGCTGGACCTCGGAGGCATGGGAAAGGAATTCGCTGTGGACCGCGTCGCCCAACTGCTTCACGCCTCCGGCGCCACGAGCGTGCTGGTGGATTTCGGGGCGGACGTAAGGGCCATCGGATTGCCTCCCGATGGACGCCCCGCCTGGCATATTGGGCTGGACGACCCACGCCAGCCGGGCCGCTGCTGGTGCGGACTCGGGTTGCGTGAAGGTGCGGTGGCCACTTCGGGGGATTACGTCCGGCGATTTGTGGCCAATGGACGCCGCTACGGCCATATCCTGGACGTTCGCACTGGTTGCCCGGTGGACAACGGTTGCCAGGCCGTCAGCGTGCTGGCGCCCAGTTGCACCATGGCCGGCATGCTTTCAACCGCCGTTTTCGTGCTCGGTCCCGACGCAGGCATGCGCCTTCTGGAAGCGCAGTTTGGCGCGGCAGGAGCCATTGTCACAGAGAACAGCACTCTTCCCAGTCGTCATTTTTATGAACATGTTGTGTCTTGAATCGAAATCCTCTCGCCGTCGCGCGCTACAATCGCTGTTGGCCTCCGCTCTTGGGATCGTCGCGTCCAGCTCCCTCACGCTCGCCGGATCCGTCAAAGCCGGCGACACGTTCCCGGAACTCGGAGGTTTTGGACTCGAAGGAACTCAGCCCGATTTGAAGGGCAAAGTCGTGCTCCTGGACTTTTGGGCTTCGTGGTGCGCGCCCTGCAAGAAATCGTTTCCTGTCATGAAGGAGCTGGAGGCGAAGTTCGGCTCTCGCGGATTTCTCGTGCTGGCCGTTTCCGTGGACGAGCAGCAATCCGCGATGCAAAGCTTCCTGAAGAAGGATCCGCCCACCTTCGCAATCCTTCGTGACGCGAAAGGTCGCCTGGCGGAAGCCGTGGGTGTCGAGAAGATGCCCACTTCATTCCTGATCGGCGCTGACGGCAAAATCTCCGCCATTCATTCGGGTTTTGATGGCGAGCCGACGCGAAAGAAGTATCTTGCCGAGATCGAATCGACATTGAAATCTGCCGGCAAATAGCTATGCAAGGTGTATGAAAACTGGCCTTCGTTTCATTTGCTGCGCCGCGATGATCACGGCGCTTTCGGGATGCGCCAATGTCAAGCCCTGGCAGCGCGGCGTCCTTTCCGACCCGACCATGCGCGCGGATCGAGATCCGGTGGGGCTTGCGCTCACCGAACACATGTATTTTTCACGCGAAGCGGCCTCAGGCGGACGCGGTGTCGGCGGAGGCGGGTGTGGATGCAACTGAACTATGAATCAAAGTGATGGAATCAGGAGAGTTTTGAAAACATGAAGATCAGCAGAATGGCCAGTCTCATCCTCGCAGGGTTTCTCCATATCGCACCCTTCGCGGCTCGAACGATCGACTCTCTACCCGCGCTGGCGAGCTCGCCGGCGGCGATCGTATTGAAGTGGGTGGTCGGAGTTCTTGCGATCGCAGGCACTTATCATACCGTCTCCGCCGCGACCGCAGTGCTGGCAAGCTCCAAGACCATCCAGGGGACCACCGGCACTCGTCTCAGCTATCAGATCAAAATAAACGACGGACAGAACCGCACGCCCGGCTCCTGGGTTATCAACGGCCAGACCTTCGCAGGATCTGGTTCAACCTCTTTGGGTCTGCCACCCGGCCTATCGCTGGCCCTAAACACCGGGATCATCAGCGGCACACCCACACAAGGCGGACCTTTCTCCGCGACCATTACGGCTTATGAGCACGGCAACCGCAGCGGAGGGAAACTGACGTTCACTCTCTCGTTTGTCATCACGCCAAGCGTGTCGCCACCGGGCATTGCTTCGCAACCAGCCGGCGGCGAAATCGGTGAAGGCCGCAGCTTCACGTTCACAGTTGCAGCCAACGGCTCAGCGCCCCTCGCCTATCAATGGCAGTTCGGTGGCAATGCCATTCCAAACGCAACGGCCACGACGTTCACCCTCGATCCCGTGAGGATGGAAGATGCCGGCAGATACACAGTCACCGTCAACAACTCGGCCGGGAGCGCGACGAGCGCGGCTGCAATTCTGACGGTCAAACCGGCGCTCATCGCGCCCGCAATCACAGCACAGCCAGTGAGCGCCACCGTCCACCCGAACGAGAGAATCACGATGAGCGCGTCCGCACAAGGAAGCGGACCCCTCGCCAACGAGTGGAGGCATGACGGCGTTACCATCGCAGGCGCTACCGGTACCATCGTCAGCCTCGCCTCGGCAACAAGCGCCGATGCAGGCAATTACTGGGTGGTTGTTTCAGGTCCGGGCGGCAGCGCAGTCAGCTCAACCGCGACCGTCACCATCGTTCCACTCTCGCTCACTATTCGCCAGTTCAACAGCGGCGGACTCTCCGTCATCATGCAAACAATTCCGGGGCGCAGCTACGCGATTCAGGCTTCGGAAACGCTGGCCCCGGATTCGTGGCAAACGGTCGGATTGGAAACGGCCACTGCGGAGACGCTGACTTTTCAAACCTCGATCGCACCCACCTCGGAGCGCTTCTGGCGTTACGGGCTTTCTCAGTAAATTCATCGAGACGTTGGATCGAAGGGCCTTTTTTCTTGTTCCGCCACCTCTGGGCAGCTAGGGTCGCGCCCTCTTTGAAAATGAACACTTCCATCATTAAAGCACCATGAAAAAAATCAAATTCGAGTTCATCTGCGCTGTCGCCATCGCCGGTCTAGCACTGGCGGGCTTGGCCGCCCAGCCAATCGCCCCCAACCCCACCGGCTCACAGACGGACGGCCACTTCCGTAAAGTCATCCTCGTCTCGGACGAGCAAACCAACGGCAAGTACGCAGACACGTTGAAAGCTCCCATGGAAATCGCGGTGTCGGCGGATGGCCGGGTGTTCTTCGCCCAGCGCAACGGGACGATCAGAGTCTGGAAGCCCGACACCAAGACTGCCGTGGAGATCGCCAAGGTTCCCGTCTTCGACGGCTTGGAGGACGGAATGCTCGGTATTGCGCTCGATCCCAATTTCATGGAGAGCGGGTGGATTTACCTGAACCACTCCCTACCTGAAACCACCCTGGATGCTAAAGGCAAGAAGGTCGGCATTATTCGCGTCTCGCGCTATACGGTGAGTGGCGACAATCTCGATCTCAGTTCAGAAAAGAAGATGCTCGATGTCCAAACCCAACGCGAGGAGTGCTGTCACGTCGGCGGCTCGCTGGCGTTCGATTCCAAAGGCAACCTTTACATTTCCGTGGGCGACAACACCAATCCTTTCGCGTCGGATGGCTACGCGCCGATCGATCAACAACCAGGACGCAGTCCGTGGGACGCCCAGAAATCTTCCGCCAGCCCGAACGATTTGCGCGGCAAAATCAACCGCATTCACCCGGAGAAAGATGGCACGTACACAATCCCCGAAGGCAATTTGTTCCCACCCAAGACGCCCGGCACGCGCCCGGAAATTTTCGTGATGGGCAACCGCAATCCTTTCCGCATATCGCTCGACCAGAAAAATGGTTTCCTCTACTGGGGCGAGGTTGGCCCCGACGCGGGCGGTCCGAACCAGAAGCGCGGACCTGCCGGTTTTGATGAAGTGAATCAGGCGCGCCATGCCGGTTTTTTCGGCTGGCCTTACTTCATCGCTGACAACAAGCCTTACTACCAATTTGACTTCGCAGCCAAGACCAATGGCCCGCTCTTCGATCCCCTCCATCCGGTGAACAATTCACCAAACAACACCGGGCTCAAGGAACTGCCGCCCGCTCAGCCGGCGTTCATCTATTATCCCGCTTCCCCTTCGACCAGGTTTCCCGCCGTCAACGTCGGTGGCGGGCGCACCGCGATGGCCGGGCCGGTCTATTACTTTGATTCAAAGCTGAAGTCCGCGCACAAGCTGCCGGAGGAATTCAACCACACACTGTTCATCTACGAGTGGTCGCGGAATTGGATTATCGCTGTCCACCTCGACGCAGACAACCAGATCGCTAAGAAGGCCGACGGCTCGTTGAACATGGAGCGCTTTTGCCCCAAGATGACTTTCCTGCGCCCGATGGATTTAGAGTTGGGGGCGGACGGCTGTCTTTATCTCATCGAATACGGGACCGCCTGGGCCAACAACCTCGACACCCAGATCGTACGGATCGAATACAATGCCGACGACGGCGCGGCGAAATAATACCCGACCTCAAGACTCAACTGGCAGACACTGATAATCGCTGGCGATTCAGCATACGAAACGCGAACCCAAACCAACAATTTGCCTGCCGAGTTCAACATCCAAAACCTATGTTTCTACAACGCACTTTTTCCCTCTGCCTTCTCCTTGGTCTTGGCTCCACCGCATTTTCTGCGGGCAACGACTGGCCGCAGTGGCGGGGGCCGAACCGCGACAGCATCTCCACTGAGAAGGGCTTGCTGAAAGATTGGCCCAGCGACGGCCCGCCGCTGGCGTGGCGCATCAAGGGCTTGGGCAAGGGCATGTCGAGTGTCGCCATCGCCAACGGGCGCATCTTCACTCAAGGAGCAGCCAATAAGAACGGCGAACGCGGTGTGTTTGTCACAGCTCTCAGCCTCGCCGACGGCAAAGAGATTTGGTCCACTGCCATCACCACCGGCCGTGACCCGGCACCGAACGGCACGCCCACCGTGGACGGCCAACTCCTGTTTGTGGTGGGGAACAATGGCGACGTCGCATGTCTGGAAACTGACACCGGCAAACTGGTTTGGAAAAAGAACTTCAACTCCGACTTCGGCGGCAAGTGCATGTCCGGCTGGGGCTATAGTGAGTCCGCGCTCGTCGATGGCGACCACCTCCTATGCGTACCTGGCGCAGCCAGCGCTGGCATCGCCGCACTGAACAAGAAGACCGGTGAACTCGTTTGGAAGTCGGAGCTCCTCGACCTGGGCCGGAAGGGCGCGGACGGCGCCGGCTATACCGGAGTGGTCGTTTCGCATGGGGCGGGCGTGAAGCAATATGTCACCCTTATGGGCCGCGGCCTCGTCAGCGTGCGCGCCAGCGATGGCAAATTCCTCTGGGGCTACAACCGCATCGCCAATGCCACGGCCAACATCCCGACACCCCTCGTCAAAGGCGACTACGTCTTCGGCTCCAGCGGCTACGGCGACGGCGGCAGCGCGCTTCTCAAACTCTCAAAAGACGGGGACAGCGTGAAGGCCGAGGAGGTTTATTATCTCTCGGCGAGCCAGCTCCAGAATCACCACGGCGGCATGATCCTCCTCGACGACCACATTTACCTAGGCCACGGCCACAACAACGGCTTTCCAACCTGCGTCGAGTTCCTGACGGGCAAAGTAGTTTGGGGAAAGGAACGTGGTCCCGGCACGGGGTCAGCGGCGATTGTCTATGCCGATGGGCAGCTCTACTTCCGTTATCAGGACGCTACGATGGCACTCATCGAAGCCACGACGAAAAGCTACAATCTTAAAGGCTCCTTCCACCTCGCAAGCAAGATCGGCGAAAGCTGGCCGCACCCGGTCATCGTCGATGGCAAGCTCTACATCCGCGACCAGGAGGTGCTGCTGTGCTACGATGTGAAGGCAAAGTAACTGCCGGCAACCTCCGGGCTGATCCAGCAAGATAAATCGAAATGAAATCGCACAACCGCCGGCACTTCCTCCGCCGCGCCGCTCTCGGAATCGCTGGCGCAAGTTGGGCGTCCTCAACTCCGTCCCTGCTAGCTCAGGTCGCCGGCAACCGTCCCCCGCCCGCGGAGGGTGTTACCGTCTTGAACCCTCGCGCTCGCGTGCCGGTGGGGCTCATCATCGACGATTCGACCTGTCTCGTGAATTTGAACCGCTTCGCGATACCGCAGTTCGACACAGCGTTCGCCGGGGCGAACCGTAGTTTTCAGCGGGACTGGCGCGAGTGGCCGAGCGAGATCCCAGACGCGTTTGTGCGCAAGTTCGGCGAATGGTGCGCCGCGCGCGGCGTGAAAGGGAAATACAGCATCGTGCCGTTTCCGGCGTGCGTCGGACGGATCGACCGCATCTTGCCCGGCTGGACGCAACGCGAGTTGAACGACAGCCTAGAACTCGTACGCACGCTCATGACACCGAATTGGGACATTCATCCCGAGATGTGTACGCACACGCGCGTCATCGACACCAAGACGGGTCATCCCTATTCCGACCATTCGTTGAAGTTCATGGAGAATTGGGAGTGGACGACGGGACGGAGCGCGGACGAAATCGCTGGTTACATGACCTACGCGCTGCGCATTTTGAAGAATGTCGGGCTAGCGTGCGAAGGCATCACTACGCCGGGCGGCTTCGGTAGTCGAGCCCTGCCCCAGCTCGCTCAGGCCACGCTCCAATCCGTGCGCGACGTCTTCGGCGCCGAGATTCCGCATTACTTCCGCCACCTCTATGACAAAGGCGAACAGAGCGTGGCTCCGCGAGTTGAATATGCCAGCGGACTCGATGGGTCAGACCCGCGCTGCGTCGTGAGCGTGATAGGATGCACCGGTGACTGGACGGGCGGCTGGGACAACACACCGCCTGGCGGCGTTGACAAATTCATCACCGAAGATCTCCAGCATGGCCGCATGGTGGAAGTCATCGAGCGCGGTGAGCCGGCCATAATGGTCGCTCACTGGACTGGCATCTACTGGAACGGCCAGGAGCTCGGCTTCAAAATCTTTCAGGAAGTTGTTCGCCGACTGGAAGCGAAGTTCGACAATCTCCTGTGGATGAAACCCAGCGAGGTTTCCCGCTACTGGGCGGCGAAAGAGCTGACCCGCATCGAGAAGGTGGGCGAAGTCATCGTGCTCGACGCGCCGTTCGCGGCACCCTATTTCACGATGCGCGTCGCTACTCAGACCGGGGCGGCACCCAAGCTGACCAACAATGGCAGCTCAATCCTGCTCAAGGAGGTTTTCAAACAGCTCGAGCTCAAGTCAGGCACCTGGTTCCGCGAGCCGAAAGGAGCTATTGCCTGCTTCGACCTGCCGAAAGGCCGCTCCGCATTTATGCTATCCTAGCAGCACTTGATAGTGGCGGCGCTTTGGCGGACGGAGACGCCCCGAAAGAACCGCTGACTGGCATCGCCAAGGATGTTGTAATCATCAGGACCCTGAGGACCGTGCTGCGTTGGACGCGCTACATACGACCCCACCGTGTGGACGTTGGCAACTTGGCGCGGGCATTAGGTTCGGCATAGAAACGGGTCAGTCCACAACCCTCACAGACCAAAACGCGGAACTTGGCCAGGCGAAAAAGTCTACCGAGACCAGGCAGCAATATCGGTCCGTAGCCACCACCCGAACTCACTTCGGTAGAAAACAGGCTCCGACCGTCGCACTCCGGGCATTTCTGATTCAATGAATTCATAAATGTATTTTGTTGGCAAGCTGACAGGATGGCCTTGATCTGCCGTCCTGCCAGCGCTGTCCTAATGTCACGCGGCTTTCTTGTACTGCTCCTTCAGCATCACGCCCAAGAGTCCGTCCACGAGGCCGGTGCTTCCGGTTGCGCCGGTGACGGCCACATCGGGAACAATGCGCACGTTGCGCTCGCCGACGATCTGCATGAGCTGCATGACCGTGTAGCCTTGAGCGCCAATCGCCGCGACCCCCACGCGATAGGCTTCGGCCTTGGCCTGGCCTGTGGCGCGAATGGCTTCCGCTTCGCCGAGCGCATGGAGACGCGTGGCCTCAGCTTCGCCGGTCGCCTGCTTCACATTGGCGCCAGCCTGCAACTCGGCGATGTTCACACCTTGCTCCGCTCCGACGACTTGTTGTTGGATGTCCGCTAGCGAGGTCTGGCGCACGAGTTGTTGGCGCTGGATTTGCGCGGCTTCCTGCACCTGATAGGTCTTGCGCTGCTCCTCCGCGATCTTTCGATCCGTCTGCGTTTGCATCAGTTCGGCTGGCGGATTGATGTCGCCGATGAGCGAGTCGATCGCCTGGACGTCATACGTCCCGATGGCGGCGCGAATGTGCGCGGCGGCATCCAATTGCCGATGACTACGAGCACTCAAAAAATCGAGAGCCGTGAAATCCTGCGCGGAATTGCGGAAATAATTCCCGACGATCGGTTGCAGGACGTGATCCACAAGATTCTGCATCGAGCCGACGCGCGAGATCACCTTGGGCGCATCGAGCGCACCGACATGGATGATCTGCGAGACGTCGATGTTGAACGCAAACCCGTCCTTCGAACGCACCGTGATGGAAGAGAGTTTTGCGTCGTAGTTGTGCGCCTCGGTGCGTTGAGCCCAGTTGAGCACGATGTTCGTGGTGGGCACGAGCTCCACTTTCATGATGCGCGTGTTGATCGGATGTTTGCCGGGATAAAGCGGCGTCACCCAGACACCTTTGTGTCCGACGTTGACGAGGTCGCCATGTTTGAAGTCCAGGCCGCTCACATCTTCATGCGCCTTTCCGACGAACGAGATAACCACGCCGACAGAGCCGATGGGAATTTGCACCATGGGGACTTGTTCCACTTGCACGAACCACGGGTTCAAGTTCCACGAGCCGGACAACAGCACTTGATCCTGCAAGCCGCGTCGTCCCCCGCCCGTCAGAAACGCCTGGCCGTTCTGGAAGTTTTCGTGACCGGCGATGACCGGCCCGGCGATCTCGCCCGCCTCGATCGGCCGCCCGTCGAGCGCGGTGACGATACCCACCTTGTCCGACTCGACGCGTTGCAGCAGCAACTGTTCGCTGATCATGCCGTGTTCATGGGCTGTCGCCGCATTGATGACGGCGAACATAGCGGTGTTGATGCGATACGTGCCTGCGGTAAGGATGCCAAGCTGCCGACCTTTCTCGCCGCCATTGAGCATGAACTTCCGCGCGTCTTGGAAGCAGTCGCACTCAACGCATTTTCCCAGGATATGTTCAGTGGTCATCGCCGTGCCGTCCGCCGCGATGACCAGTGCAATTTCGCCCTGCGGCACGACCGTGACCGGAACTTTGATGACGCGGTATTGCCATGGCCAATAACCGAAATACAGCCCTGGCGCGAGAGTGTCCGCCTGGTAACCGGCCTCGCCGTCCAGCGCTACAAACCTGCCTGGCGCAAGACTGTGCTGCGAGAACCGCTTGACCACGATCCCCACCTGTCGCTCGCGAATCAGCACGAGACAAGAGACAAGGATCAAGCAGGCCAATACCAACCCATACCAATACCAACCCACGCCAAACCAACTGCCCGAGACCGCAAACATGATGTTCATTGTCATAACCCAACTCCGATGTGGTTGCGACGCGACGCGGTTTCTCTCCACGACACGACTCAACGCGCTTGATTGGGGAGACCGTGGTGTCCCGCACACGCGGGGACTAGAGGATCGCCCTTCCAAATGCCGACGAGGTTAGCTGACGGGCTCGGTCTTGAAAGTGACCGCGACGATGGTTCACCATCGCCGTTCGCCCCGTCCCCGGACTCCCGTCCGAGGATTTGGATCCCCCGTGTTGACTTGCAGGAAGGCAAGCCAACTTAGGCTGCTACGAAAGAACCTTATCTCACTACAACGGCAAGCCGTCAAGACGACCGAGCGGAACAGCTTGATGTGCAAACGAATAAAAATTGTTTCCAAGAAAGTTAGTATTGAAACCAAGTTGTTTGACCTCCATGCCAAATCTTGCCAATGACGAATGCAACCGTTAGCGTTCGGCCCTCAAACCTATGAAAACACCGAGCGCGTCGTTACTCTTGAGCCGTTGGACCTTGTTCTTGACCGCCATCTTGTTGTCCAGCCACGAGCCGCAGAGATGTTTCGGAGTTGACGATTCTTCATTAAAAAAACCTATTCGAAAGACCGAGGTTTCTATTGTCGGCAATGAATTTCACATCAATGGCAAGCCGACTTACGCGGATCGAGCTTGGAGCGGCCAGAAAATTCAGGGGCTGTTGATGAATTCACGGATGGTCCAGGGGATTTTTGACGATCGCAATCCAGAGACAGTCGCGCGCTGGGCTTATCCCGACACCGGTAAATGGGACCCGGACAGAAACACGCGTGAGTTCCTCGCCGCGATGCCGGAATGGCGACGACACGGACTCCTGGCCTTCACTATCAACTTGCAAGGCGGCTCACCGCAGGGCTACTCGAAAGGACAACCGTGGCATACTTCCGCCATTGAAGCCGATGGATCGTTGCGCTCAGATTATATGAGTCGCTTGGAGCAGATTCTCGACAACGCCGATGACCTCGGAATGGTTGTGATTCTCGGCTACTTTTATTTTGGTCAAGATCAGTGGGTGCGGGATGAGGCTGCGGTCATTCGAGCGGTGGACAATTCAACGCGATGGCTCTTGGATCGCGGATATCGCAACGTCATGGTCGAGATCAATAACGAGTGTGACGTCAAATCTTACGATCATGCGATTCTCAAGCCAGATCGTATCCATGAATTGATCGAGCGTGTTAAAGGAATCCAGCGTGACGAGCGCCGTTGTCTCGTGGGCACCTCTTACGGCGGCGGTTCGATACCAAAGGAAAATGTGATTCGCACCTCCGATTTTCTGCTCATGCACGGCAACGGGGTTTCCAACCCGGATCGCATTTCGGAGATGATTCAACTCGCCCGGAAAGTTCCTGGCTACAGCCCGAAGCCTATTCTATTTAATGAAGACGACCATTTTGATTTCGAGAAACCGAAGAATAACTTCGTTTCGGCGATTGGCGAATATGCGTCTTGGGGTTACTTCGATCCTGGGAAGAGCGATTATGCGGACGGTTATCAATGTCCACCGGTCAACTGGAGTATCAACACGGATCGAAAGCTCGCTTTCTTTAAGCTCCTGAAAGAAATCACTGGTTCCGAACCATCGGCTACTAGCAAGGTCCTCGACACAATAGCAACCCACCGTATCACGTATCACAGCTGGCCTGACTCCTTGATCCTGACCAGCGCCAATGCTGAGGTGATCATCGTCCCGGCGATCGGACGTGTCATGCAATTCCGATTCAAGGGCGAAAAGGATGGACCCTTCTGGGAAAATCGCGCCTTGGACGGCCAAGCCCCCGATCCTAAATCCAATGAGTGGGGAAATTTCGGAGGAGATAAGACCTGGCCCTCACCTCAAGCCGAGTGGCAAAAGGTCGCCAAGCGCGGGTGGCCTCCCCCTCCGGCTTTCGATTCGATGCCAGTCCAAGCAACCGTGAATGGCAGCGAAGTGACTTTGATTTCCCCAGTTGATCCGCATTACGGCATCCGCACGCATCGGCGAATCACGCTGCATCCCAGCAAGCCCGTGATGACGATCTCAACCACTTTCGAGAAGCTCGAAGGCGAACCTAAAAAAGTCGGAATTTGGGTCATCACGCAACTGAAAGACCCGGTAGATGTCTTTGCGCGAGTGCCAAAGAACTCTCTCTATCCGTCCGGTTACAACAAGCAATCGGACGAACTGCCCTTGAACTTCAAAATCGGGATGAGCCTCCTATCATTGGCGCGCAACCCGAAAGCAAGTCACAAAGTCGGCACCGACGCCGGAACGCTGCTTTGGGTGGGGGAGAAGGCGATGGTTCGAATTGACTCACCCCGTCTTCCAGGTGGCCAGTATCCAGACGCAGGGAGCAGCGCTGAGATTTACACCAATCCAGACCCGCTAACTTACGTCGAGTTGGAACTGCTCGGTCCTTTGCACACGATGCGCATCGGCGATAAAATCGAGAGCACCTCCGTCTATACTCTACTACGTCGCACCGCTGCGGATCCTGACTCGGAAGCGCGCAAAATCCTATCCCAACCATAACGCCGTCTGGAACAATTCAGCACTCGGCTGTGAACTCGCAGACGTCAAACTTCGAAGAGCTGAATGCCAGGATTTGGCAGGCATTCGAACAGGCGCCTCTCGATCCGAGCGACCCTTTTCGCGCGCCTGTGTTGGGCACCGCGTCTTCCTGCTGCTGCGCTCTTCGCACCGTTATCTTGCGCAAAGCGGCCGCATCCGAGCGAATTCTTGGCTGCTATTCAGATTCGCGCGCGCCCAAGATCAGCCAGATCCAGATCAATCCGCACGTGCAATGGCTGTTCTATCGCCCCGAGGAACGTATTCAAATCATCGCGCGCGCGACCGCAGCGGTTCATCACATGGACTCTGTCGCACGCGCTGCATGGGACAACACGTTATTGGAACATAGACTCAATTACAGTTCCGTCTTCGCGCCAGGATCTGAAATCTCCGCGCCTGATTCCATCGCGTTGCTCCATAGGGGTGGACGCCCGCCCGCTCCAAAAGAACTCGATCGCGCCTTCGCCAATTTTGCGGTGATCGTGACGACGGTTGAACATCTAGATTTCCTCCGACTGAACCTCGATGGGAATAGGCGCGCGGCCTTTACCTGGAATGGAACGTCCTTCAAAGGCTCCTGGCTCGCTGCGTAATCGGAAACGGTGTTGCTATCGCATGGCACTGAGAATCGCCATCCATCCGGTCAACACGACAAGCGTTACGAACAGACACCAGCTACCTCGATCAAGGGCGTTGCTCTGCAGAACGCGAGTCGGCAACAACACAAGCAGACCCCCTATCACGCCACCGGCGACAAATCCTCCGACATGCGCGACGACATCGCTTTTGGAACTTGTCCCTAGCAGCACGAACAAAAGAATTCCGGCCAGCGCGCCTCTCCCGAAGTAGTGAAAGCCTGCCCGACCTCTTCGATAGCGCGGCAGCGTTTGCATCGTGATCAATCCCAGGGCCCCCATCACCATGCCCGAAGCACCCAGCCCGTGATAAGGTCCCTTATAAATTTCAAGGCCAGCCAAGTATCCAGCCACCCCGGCGAGATAGGACGCGAGCAGCGCACAGCCAGGACCGAAGCGCGCCATCGCCAGACCGAACAAAACGAAGCCGGTCGTGACGTTGAAAAATAAATGCGCCAAATCGCCGTGCAAGAGAACGGCGGTAAAGAGTCGCCACCATTCGCCTGCCCTGACTTCTTTGCTGCTGAAAACCCAAGCGGACTGAAGGCCTGGAAAGTCAATGACACTGATCCGATAGATGGCCACCAACAGCAGACACCAGAAGAGTCCGCCCCAATGAAAGGTTAAGCCAGACCACGGGAGCTGCTGCCGCCAAACCCATCCGCGATTTTCCAGTCGGAACTGGTGAATTGCCGCCAAAGCGCGGTCTCGGTCTTCCGGATCCACGATCAACGCCCAACGATTTTCGGCCGAACGTTCGATCGCAGTCGGGATATCTTGACTCGCTAGAACCAGGCTCCAATCCATTGCCTGGCGTTCCGAGTGCGCCGAGATAACGCCGGATTCCACGCCTGATTCACCGTATTCCATCCGATATCCTTCACCGCGTCTCGTGCTTTGTCCAGTCGCCTCCGATCCAAAGCTACAGCGCATCCGACATATTGTTTCACCGATGGCCTGCTGTTCGTGAAACGAAACTCAATTCATTCGGTGTTATCACCACCGTGACCTGGAACGTAGCTCGAGCGCCGGTTGGCCGATGAAACGATGTCCGCTTCCAAGCTGGCGCTTATGCCGAGGCTTGTTTCTTTGGGGCAAAGTCCGCGCACCGCTTCGACCCGGGAAACATCTTGTGCGGATTGCACCGCATCTCGGGGTCGAAGACACTTCGCAACGTCCGCATCGCATCGAGGTCTTCCTTGCTGAACTGCTTGGCCATAAAATCAATCTTCTCGACGCCAACTCCATGTTCGCCAGTCACGCTGCCACCCAACTCGACGCACTTCCCCAGGATGGCCTCTCCTGCGGCAACGGCGCGGCGGACTTGGTCAGGCTCACGTTCATCGTAAAGAATTAAAGGATGTATATTTCCATCGCCGGCATGGAAAACATTCGGAATGCGCAGCTGAAACCGCTCGCTCGTGGCACGAATGAACCGCATGATTTCGGGCAGCTTCGATCGTGGCACCACTCCGTCTTGCGTCAGAAAATTCGGGCTGAGTCGGCCAATCGCTCCAAACGCCCTTTTGCGACACTTCCAGAGCAGGGCACGCTCTTCCTCTGTCTTCGCGACACGAACTTCGCGACTGTGGTTGTTTCGGCAAATTTCTAAAATACGCGCCGCCTGCCGCTCCAACCCGGCAGATAACCCGTCGAGCTCGACAATCAGAACAGCGCCAGCGTCGAGAGGAAAACCGAAATGGTAAGCTGCTTCAACAGCTTGCGTGATGAGTTGATCCATCATTTCCATCGCGCCCGGCACAATGCCCGCCGCGATGATATCACTGACCGTCTGGCTCGCCTCGTCCACGCTCTCGAAAATGGCGAGCAGGGTCTTGTAAGCCTGGGGTGCACGCGTCAGCCGGACGAGCACCTGCGTCACGATCCCAAACATTCCTTCGCTGCCTATCACCGCTCCGCGCAAATCGTAACCGCCCACATCCTCACCCCCTTCAGGCTGAGTGCCGAGCCAGACGATTTCCCCATTCGGCAAAACCATTTCAAAGCCCAGGACATGGTTCGTCGTCACTCCATACTTGAGCGTGTGCGGCCCGCCGGAGTTGGTGGCCACGTTCCCGCCAATGGTGCAGGCCGACTGGCTCGAAGGGTCGGGTGCGTAGAAAAAGCCGCGCGATTTGACGGCGTTGGTCACCCAGGCGTTGACACAACCGGCTTCAACAAGCGCCCGGCGATTCCGATAATCGACCGAGAGAATTTTGGTCATCCGTGTCAACGCGATGAACACGCCGCCCTCGATCGGCAACAACGCGCCGCTCAAATTGGTTCCGGCGCCGCGCGGAATGAAAGCAATGTTGTGCGCCGCGCACACCTTGACGATGGCAGCGACTTGCTCGGTTGTTTTCGGGAGGACCACCACGTCCGGCAAATTCTTTTCCAACGTATAAGCATCGCACTCATAGACCAGCAGTTCATCGGCATTGGTCACGATGTTCCCCGAGCCGACAATAGCGCGAAACTCAGCCAGAATGGCGGGGCTTAGTTTTTCAGACGTTACAGACATCGATGTGAACCTAAGCCAACCGCCGCCCGCATGTCGAGAACGCGGACTGCTCGCCGCTCGGCGAATGGGTGGAAGCCGACATCGCCAGACGCCCAAAGGAACAGAGGATTAGCCCTATCTTGAACGCTCATTGGAATAGGGTGATCCCGAGACTCCTGGACTCGCGGGCGGGATTTCGATGCTCCGGAATCGCTCCAGCCGGAACAAACTCAGATCGACCCGCGAGCGCCCTTCCAGGACAATGTCGGCGAGGAGTTCCCCGATGGCACTCGAAAACTTAAAGCCATGACCGGAGCAAGGGCTGGCGATTAGCACCTGCGGATGCTCGGGATGAGTGCCGATCAAGAAATGGTGATCGGGTGTATTCGTGTAGAGGCAGACAGTCGAACTTTTTAAAGAGCCGTTTGCTTTAGGCAGAAAACGACGGACGAGATCTCGCATTGACTCCACTTCATCAAGTGCGACTTCTCGGCGGACAGCGTTGGGATCTGCCTCTTCTCCGTCATGATGCCGGGCGACTTTCACGCCCTCGCCCAAGTCTGGGAAGCCGTAGAAAAAGTGATTCTCAGAATATTCCCAAAGATAAATCGGACAGTTCTCCGCCCTGAAGAGGTGCGCCTCTTCGGTCGGATCAAACCAGTGCAGCACCTGACGCTCGACTTTCAAGGGCAACGCCAGCTCAGGCAACAGCGATCGAGCCCAAGCTCCTGCGGATAGGATTACTCGGTTGGCCCGGTATTCGGCTTGAGCTGTCTGGACAACAATCCCAGCTCCATCCGGCTGCCAGGCGACAACAGGTTCGTCCAAGCCCAGCAGCGCGCCGCGCTGTTTGGCCAAGGTCAGATGCGATTCCACACAGGCCTCGGGGAAGAGAATTCCCGCGCGGGGCTCCCAAACCGCGGCCATCTCATCGTCGGGCCGCAGAGCAGGAAACCGGCGACGCACCTCGCCGCTCGAAAGGATCTCGTGGGCGAGCTTGTGCTGTTCCGCGCTTCGTTTTGACCCGGCAAAAACAACACCTTCAGGTCGGCCGATCATCAGTCCACCCGTCTGCTGAAGGAGCCTTCGGCCAGCTTCACGTTCCAGATCGGCCCAAAGCTCGTAGGCGCGTTGAACGAGCGGAACGTAAAGCGGATGCTCGAAATAGGCTTCGCGGATAATCCGCGTCTGACCATGAGACGAGCCGAACGTGTGTGGCGGCGAAAAGCGGTCCAAGCCCAAAATTTTGCAGCCTCTTTTGGCTAGCTGATAACAGGCCGCGCTGCCCATGGCACCAAGGCCGACCACGATCACATCGAACGTTGATGACATACTCAGGGATCGTGATGCGTGATGCGTGAGACGTGAAGGAAATAATGGTGAAGTGTCATGCAATAGTGATACGTCCAAACCAACCATCAGTTGGTGACGCGCCTCGAGGGTTTGCTTCCTTTCCCATCACAGAAGTGGCTCGTTCTCAAATTCATTGCTCCACCGGACCGAAATTATTACTCTGCGGTTATGCAAATACCTGCGCCATTTCTGCCACCGCCGCGCCTCCTGATGGGGCCGGGCCCGAGCAATGTTGCCCCTTCAGTTCTTCAAGCCATGTCGCGACCGCTGGTCGGGCACCTTGACCCGGCCTTCGTGAAGATGATGGAAGAGATTAAAGTAATGCTTCGAGCGGTGTTTCAAACCCAAAATGAAATGACCTTCCCGGTCAGCGGCACGGGAAGCGCCGGGATGGAGTTTTGCTTCGTCAACTTGATTGAACCGGGCGACGAAGTCATCGTTGGTCTCAACGGTGTTTTCGGCACACGAATGGCCGACGTCGCCGAGCGTTGTGGCGCGAACGTAATCAAAGTGGAAGCGCCCTGGGGCCGAATCATCGAGCCAGGCCAAATCGCCGAGGCGCTCAAAAAATCGCGACCCAAGCTCGTCGCTGTGGTTCACGCGGAAACCTCGACTGGCGCGCTGACGCCGGTGGAAGAAATCTCACGGCTCGCCCACGAGGCAGGAGCTTTGTTCGTTTTAGACGCCGTCACGTCGCTTGCAGGCTGTCCCGTTAAAATCGACGAATGGAACGTGGACGCGGTCTATAGCGGGACCCAGAAATGCCTGAGTTGTCCTCCAGGGCTGTCGCCGGTTTCCCTCAGTTCCCGAGCTCTCGAGGTCGCGCGACAGCGCAAGAAAAAAGTCCAGAGCTGGTATCTGGACGTGAATCTTCTCGCCTCATACTGGGGGCAGGAGCGGGTTTATCACCACACGGCTCCCATCACGATGAACTATGCCATCCATGAAGCGCTGCGGTTGACGCTGCTGGAAGGCCTTGAACAGCGTTGGCAACGGCACCTGGCAAATCATCTGGCGCTGAAAGATGGACTCGCTGCGATGGGCCTCTCTCTGGGCGCTCAGGAAGGCCATCAACTCTGGCAGCTCAACGCCGTCAAGGTGCCTGAAGGCGCCGATGAAGCAGTGGTTCGCAAACGATTGCTCACCGAGTTCAATATCGAAGTCGGCGCCGGCCTTGGCCCTCTCAAGGGGAAGATCTGGCGCGTCGGTTTGATGGGGGAAACTTCGACACGCGAAAACGTAAAATCTTTCCTTAATGCGCTTGGCCAAATCCTGTAGTTGAATCATCGCGGAGCCACAAACTCAATCCCAGCGACAACGCGGTGCTGTCGGGGCGAATGAACTCATGTTGAGTTTGTTTGTGGAGAAGGCCCAAGTAATATTTTGACAGTGGCGGCGGCAACTCATACAAGAATTAGAACTCCGCACATACGAAAGACTTGCTATGGAAAAGAAAAATACTGCGAACGTCTGTTCATCGCGTCAAAAGCCCTCGGCGCGCGCTGGCTTTACTCTGATCGAGCTCTTGGTCGTCATCGCAATTATTGCCATTCTCGCCGGCATGTTGCTCCCTGCCCTGGCAAAGGCCAAAACGAAAGCGCAGGGCATTCAATGCTTGAGCAATCTAAAACAAATCCAGTTGGGTTGCTTGCTCTACCCCGAGGACAACGGCGACAAATTGGCACCGTCTGGCGACGACAATAATGCAGCTTGGGTCTATGGCTGGCTGGATTTCGCGCCGAATAATCAGGTCAACACGAATACTCTTTACATGACCGATCCCAAATACGCTTTGTTCGCGCCCTACGTGCCATCCGCTGCGGTTTACCATTGCCCGGCGGATATGAGCACCGTGACAATCGGTGGCAAGAGATATCCAAGGACGCGCAGCATGAGCATGAGTCAGGCATTCAACTGTGGGGGCAGCTGGCTTCCCGCGCCCAAATACAAAGTGTTCAAGAAACTGGCGGATATCACCGCGCCTTCGCCGACAATGGTTTACTGCCTGTTGGATGAGCACCCAGACGGAATCAATGCTGGCGGCTATGCCAACGAGATGGTGGAGACCCCGGCGAAGGCTCGTATCATCGATTATCCAGCTAGCTTCCACAATGGAGCGGCCGGAATCACTTTTATGGATGGCCACGCCGAAATTAAGAAGTGGATGGATTCCCGGACGAGGCCGAAACCGAAATATAATAACAGCCTCGCTCTGGCCGTCGCTTCGGCTAACAATGTTGATATGATCTGGTTGTCAGATCGCACCACGTCTCTTGCCAAATAACACCGAGATCGTTTGTTAGCCAACCAATCGGGGAAGCCGAAGAGCAAGTAGTTGTCGGGATGTGGCAGGCAAGGCCACTTCCACTGCGGCCGAAGCGGGCGCGCTACCCGGGAGGGCTTACGCAGCTTGAGCCGGAATCATCCCAGTCTGGCGGGCGTAATTAAAAAGACCACCGGCATCGACCACCGGCCGCACATCGCCCAACGGCTTGAAGCGATAGATCTTCCCGGTAGCCTGGGCTGTCACCGTGCTGGCGTCCAGATCCACTGTAACGACGTCGCCGGTTGTGAAAATGTCGCACAGGCGATCCACGCACTCACACGGATAAAGCTCACCTGTCGCGACAGAATTACGGAAGAAAATTCGGGCAAAACCTTCGGCCAGGATAACTCTTGTTTTGGCTGATCCCAAAGCGATCGGAGCATGCTCGCGCGAGCTGCCGCATCCAAAATTCCGGCCGCCGACGACAATCGGATACTCACTGTCGATCTGGCCTTCTTTGACGAAGCGAATTGGATAAAGCGCATCGGGCAGACCACACATGGCGTAACTGCCGAGCTTCTCATACTCGTCGGGCATCGTCGGCACCAGGGTCAAGTACTGAGCCGGAATGATTTGATCAGTGTCGATATTATCGCGCACCACATAAACGGGTCCTGTAAAAACAGATTGCATCCCCGACAATTTGGAGAGCGGATCGGAAGTTTTCAACTCAAATTCCAGCAGTTCTCATTTTGCCCCAGAGCACGGCTGTGTCGCCGCGACCAGCCGCAGCGGGTCCACGCAGGATCAAGCAGCTCTGAGCATCCACGCGCTCCGGCTGATCCTCCGAACACAGCCGCGGTCCGCAGAATGAGAGTTACGGCAGCTCTCGACAATCATTTGCGGGAATGGCAGGTTGCGTGAGTGGATTTGGATAAATTGGAACATTTGCGCGAAATCCTGCGGTCATTCGGCTCCTGCTTGGTGGCGTATTCGGGTGGAGTCGATTCCGTTTTTCTCGCTTACGTGGCGAACGATGTCCTGCGAGAGCGTTCTCTCGCGGCCATTGCCGATTCGGCCAGCCTGCCGCGTCGGGAGCTTGCGGAAGCTCTCGAAATCGCCGAGCGCTTTCAATTTCCAGTCCGCGTAATCCAGACCAAGGAATTCAGCAATGTCGATTACCTGGCGAATCCGAGCAACCGCTGTTATTTCTGCAAACACGAATTGTTCACAGAGCTGGCTCCGCTGGCGCAGCAGGAAGGCTTCGCTGTATTGGCGTATGGAGAAAACGCCAGCGACATTGGCGACTTCCGTCCCGGAGCCAAAGCCGCGGCCCAATTTCAAGTTCGCGCCCCGCTGAAAGAAGCCGGTCTGAGCAAAGCGGAGATTCGCGAGCTGTCGGCAAGGTTTGGTCTTCCTACCGCGGACAAACCTCAAATGGCCTGTCTGAGTTCTCGTATTCCGCACGGCGAAGCAGTGAGCCCTGAAAAACTGATGATGATCGAGCAAGCGGAATACATTTTGCGCGACCTTGGCTTCCATGATGTCCGCGTCAGGCACCACGAATTGAAGGCGGGACAACTGGCGCGCATTGAAGTGGGGCCGGATGAAATGCCAAAATTCCTGATCAATGGTGCCTTGACGCAGGTTGCCATTGCTTTGAAAAAAATTGGCTATTCCCACGTTACCCTTGATTTGGAAGGGTATCGTCGAGGCAGCTTGAATCCCAGCCGCTGAGAAAGGCGTTCTCTGCCGCCTAGTATTTTGCCGCGGGGAAATTTGCCAACGCACGGACGATCGCCACTCCGGCAGAAGTACCGAGACGATTAGCGCCAGCTTCTATCATTGCCAGAGCTGTTCGGGTATCGCGAATCCCACCGGCAGCTTTCACACCCACATTGGGACCGACAACTTCCCGAAACAATTTCACATCTTCGACAGTGCCGTTCGCAGTGCTGAAGCCGGTCGATGTCTTAACAAATTGCGCTCCCGCATCGACCGCTAATTTGCAGCCAACGATTTTCTCATCGCGAGTCAGCAAGCAGGTTTCCAAAATCACTTTCACGAGCCGTTCATCGGCGGCTTCGACGATGTCGCGCAGCTCGCGAAGAACGAATTGATGGTCTCCCTCCTTCAGCCGGCCGATGTTAAGCACGACATCGATTTCATGCGCGCCGCCGTCCACAGCGACCTCCGTCTCGTAGCGCTTGGCATCGGGGTCCGCGGCTCCGAGAGGAAAACCGACCACGGCGGAAACTTTCACACCGCTGCCCTCCAAAAGCCCGTAAGCCTCTACCACTCGAGAGCCGTTCACGCAGACGCCGTAAAACTGATACTCCCGCGCCTCGGAACAGAGTTTGTTAATATCGAGCCGCGACGCTTCCGGCTTCAGCAGCGTGTAGTCAATGAAACGAGCCAGATCGTTTGGAGTCAGTTGCGGCGGCATTGCTATTTGGGCAGAAGTTCGGCAACGAGTGATTTTTCTTCCTTTAACTCATTCACGGTGGCGTCGATCCTAGATTGGCTAAACTCGTTCACGGGGAGCCCTTGAACAACTTCTAGCTTTTGGCCGTCGCTTCGAATGGGGAAAGAGCTCACCAGACCTTTCTCGACGCCGTAGCTGCCGTCCGAACAGACACAGACGCTATTCCAATCTCCAGCAGGGGTGGGATTGATAATGGAGCTGACGCTGCCGATGATTGCATTCGCCGCGCTGCCCACGCTTGATGCGCCGCGAGCCTTGATGACGGACGCGCCGCGCTGCTGAACGGTTGTGATGAACTCGCCCTTCAGCCAGGCCTCATCCGCAATCACCTGAGCGGCGGGCTGGCCATTGACCTTAGCGTTGTAGAAATCAGGATATTGCGTCGCGGAATGATTACCCCAGATCGCCACATTGGTAACGGCTGTTATGTCCACGCGAGCTTTTTTTGCCAACTGCGATTTCGCTCGGTTTTCATCGAGCCGCGTCATGGCATGCCAGCGGTCGCGCGGCACCTCTGGGGCATTATTCATAGCGATGAGACAATTGGTATTGCAGGGGTTGCCAATGATGAGTATCCGAACGTCGCTCGCAGCGTTTTTTTGAATTGCTTGGCCTTGGCCGATGAAAATCTTACCATTAATCCCGAGCAAATCTTTTCGTTCCATGCCCGCTTTCCGGGGCACGCTCCCGACGAGCAAAGCCCAATTCACACCGCGAAATCCTTCCTCCAGATTGGCGGTCGGAACAACCCCTTTCAGCAGTGGGAAAGCGCAATCATCCAGTTCCATGACCACGCCGGCGAGCGCGGGAAGGACAGGTTCAATTTCGATCAAGTGCAGGATGACAGGCTGGCTCGGACCGAACATTCCTCCGGAAGCAATGCGGAAGAGAAGCGAATATCCAATCTGGCCAGCGGCCCCGGTAACAGCGACACGAATGGGTGTATTACTCATATTTAAATTTGGCGCAGTATAGAAGGGCGGTTTTAGAGGAAGCAAGTGGGAAGAAACGGTAAACAGCAGTTCTGCTCAGGAGGAAAGCAGAGTTCTTAAATAACCGCTGTACTTTAACTATCGACGCGGCTTTCATCTCCGCTAATTCTTCGCGTAATTTATTTGTCATGCAGAGACTGCGTAAGAACCACGGCTGTTATTGTGGCGAAACCATCGACATCGAAAGTGTCTTGCGAGAAATCCAAACTGAAGCGTTGAAGAATGGGTGGCACTCTGAACGTGTCTTGAGCTCCGAGACGATTTGTTTTCCAGCTTACGTTCAGGCAACACCTCGCCCGGAAAAGCGTTTATACCTATCCTCCGGCATCCATGGCGATGAGCCCGCTGGGCCCCTGGCGATGTTGCAGTTGATGAAAGAGAATCGATGGCCCGAGCGAGTTGATATCTGGCTGTGTCCCTGCCTCAACCCGACCGGTTTTCCGTTGAATCGAAGGGAGAACGCCCAAGGGATCGACCTCAATCGTGATTATCGGCATTTGATCACCGACGAAATCCGCGCGCACGTGGGCTGGCTTGAACAACAGCCGAGCTTTGACATCACTGTCGTCCTCCACGAGGACTGGGAGGCGAATGGCTTTTATCTCTATGAGTTGAACCCGGACCACCGGCCTTCCCTCGCAGAGTCAATCATCGAGCGAGTCGCCGAAGTGTGCCCGGTAGAAACTTCCGACCTTGTGGACAACTTCCCGTGCCACGCCGGGATTATCCGGCCTCAGGTCAATCCCATGGACCGGCCTCAATGGCCCGAATCGATATACCTGGTTCATCACAAGACCCGACATAGCTACACGCTCGAAGCGCCCTCAGATTTCCCGTTGAACATCCGTGTTGCGGCATTGGTGACTGCCGTCCAAACAGCTCTAGGCTCGTTGGGATAATTGAAGACGATGTGTTGACAATGAATTGATCGCCATGAAAGAATTCTCCGAAATCGATGAAATCGACCACGAAACACCGTTCTGCACTTTTGGTTCAGGGATCCGTGATTCTTTTCACGTCGCTCGCTCTCCGGGCTCAAGCCGCAGAAAGAATTGAGTTCACCCAGCAGATCAAGCCCCTCTTGGAAACCAGCTGCCTGAGTTGTCATGGAGCGGAGCGGCCAAAAGGGAACCTGCGTTTAGGCACCAGGGCCGGGGCTTTGAAAGGTGGAGACAGCGGACCATCCTTGGTTCCTGGCCAGCCCGAGAAGAGCCCCCTTTATACCGCGACCCTATTGGCATCAGATCATGACGATCTTATGCCGCCCAAAACCAAAGGTGGCCCGTTGCCCAAGGAGAAAACCGAGTTGCTGCGCCTGTGGATTGCGCAAGGAGCGAATTGGCCGGAGGACGCGACGCTCACGGCCGTGAAGAAAGTTGAATTCGCGAAGGACGTTCAGCCGCTCTTGGAACTTAACTGCGTGGCATGTCACCGAGAAGGGCATGACAAGGGAGGGTTGCGGCTCGACAACAAGAGCGACGCATTTAAAGGAGGGGCCAATGGCCCCGCGATCATTCCGGGAAAATCCAAGGCCAGCATGCTCTACACCACGGCCGTTCTGCGCCCCGATCACGAAGACCTCATGCCGCCTAAATCAAAAGGAGGCCCGCTGCCGAACGAGCAAACGGACTTGTTGCGGAATTGGATTGATCAAGGAGCGATCTGGCCGGATGGAATCGCGCTTGTTCCCAAAAAAGCTGAAACCGCGTCCACGGAAGACCTCGGCACCGTCACCGCAATCCATCGGCATATCCTCTCCAAGCTCGATGTGACGAATGAAACTCAAATGAAGCCCTACACCGGGAAGATTGCCGGAACCGAGGTCACCTTCGAAATGCTCCCGATCAAGGGCGGCGGTTACCTGATGGGGACGGGTGAGAGCGAACGTGGCCGCAAGCCCGACGAGGGGCCGCAGCACAAGGTCGCGGTCCAACCGTTTTGGATGGGCAAATGCGAAGTGACATGGAACGAGTACGAGCTGTTCATGTATCCGGAGGAAGAGAAGAAAGTTCGCGCCAGCCGCAATTACGATCCCGCTCAGTTTCCGGGTGCCGACGCGGTGAGTCGTCCGACGTCGCCGTACGTGGAGATGAGTTTCGGAATGGGGAAGGACGGGTGTCCTGCGATCAGCATGACGCAACATGCCGCTAGCAAGTATTGCCAATGGCTGAGCGCTAAAACGGGTCAGTTTTATCGTTTGCCCACGGAAGCCGAATGGGAGTATGCCTGCCGCGCAGGCACCACCACCACTTACTCGTTCGGTGACGATGCCACCGAGCTAGGCGACTACGCTTGGTACGCGAAGAACAGCGACTTCAAATATCAGAAGGTTGGAAAAAAGAAGCCAAATCCCTGGGGCCTGCACGACATGCACGGGAACGTTCTCGAATGGACCCTCGATCAATACGATGCGGACTACTTCAAGCAATTCGTAGGAGGCGTCGCGCAAAGCCCATGGAATCGAATCAGCGCTCCGTATCCTCATTCGGCGCGCGGCGGCTCGTGGGATGACAACCCTGAAAAACTTCGGAGCGGCGCGCGGCGCGGCTCGAACAAAACATGGAAAATTCAAGACCCCCAACTGCCCAAGAGCATTTGGTATCACACCGACGCCCAATTCTTGGGCTTCCGGGTCATCCGGCCATTGAACGTGCCGGCTCCTGAAGAACTATCTAAATATTGGACAAGCGGACAAGAAAAGGACTAAGGTG
>SIBE01000021.1 GCA_009695265.1 Pedosphaera sp.
GGACGGAGTCGACGCTGGTGTCCCGCTCACACAGGCCCTCGACCGGCTTGAGGCCGTCACCCCGGCTCCCTCGGCACCCAGCGCGGTTTCCGACCCGTCCGACCTGGCGTACATCCTGTACACTTCGGGTTCCACCGGGAGACCGAAGGGTGTTATGCTGTCGCACGGCAATGCCGCCTGCTTCATCGACTGGTGCTCCGACGTTTTCCAGCCGAACGAAAGTGATCGGTTTTCCTCCCATGCTCCTTTTCACTTCGATCTTTCCATTCTCGACATCTATGTGTCGCTCAAGCACGGCGCAACGCTGGTGATTGTCGAGGAACAACTGGGCAAGGACCCGGTACGCCTGGCTCCGTGGATAGCCGAGAAGAGGCTCACCGTCTGGTACTCGGCCCCGTCCATCTTGAGCCTGCTGGCGCAGTTCGGAAAGCTCGATCAGTACGATTACTCTTCACTGCGGATGGTGCTGTTTGCAGGCGAGGTCTTTCCGATCAGGTACCTGAAGCGGCTCCAATCGCTTTGGCCGAATCGCCGGTATTTCAACCTGTACGGTCCGACAGAGACAAACGTCTGTACGTTCTACGAGGTCCCGCAGGTGATTCCCGCGACGCAGACCGAACCGGTTCCCATTGGCAAGGCGTGCGCACATTGCCAACCATTGGTGGTGGACGAGGCCGGTAGAGAACTCGCTCGCGGTGCCGAAGGCGAGTTGTGCATTGCTGGACCGAGCGTGCTGCCAGGCTACTGGAACCTGCCGGATCAAACGGACGGGGCGTTCCTGCCGGGACACAAGACCCGCTGGTACCGTACCGGCGACATCGTGGTCGAACTGCCCGACGGCAACTACAAGTTCCTGGGGCGGCGCGACCGCATGGTGAAGAAGCGCGGGTACCGAATCGAATTGGGAGAGATCGAAGCGGTGTTGTACCGTCACCCCGCCATCAAGGAAGCAGCGGTCCTGGCGCTCCCTGGCGACGACGGCGTGCGCATCAAGGCGTTCGCCAGCACACGCGACTCGGCGAAGCTGTCCGTCATCGAGCTCAAGAAATTCTGCTCCGAGAACCTGCCGCTGTACATGGTTCCCGACCTGTTCAGTTGCCTCGATTCGCTTCCCAAGACCTCGACCGACAAGACTGATTACCAGAAACTCAAAGATATGAGGTGAGCATGTGACCCGCGTGACAGCATGAAAATCCTCGTCCCAACCAAGCGCGTCCCTTCGACCGACGAACCGGTCCGTGTCCACCCCGATGGATCAGGAATCGACAATGCGACTCTGACGCATATGATCAACCCGTTTGATGCGATCGCGCTGGAAGAGGCTCTGCGCATCCGCGAGCGCCAGGGACCGGGCGTCGGGGTGGTCGCGGTCGGCATTGGAAGCGTCGCATTCGAGAGCGAACTCCGCACCGCGCTCGCGATGGGGGCGGACCGGGCGTTGCGCATCGACTGTGACGACAGTGTTCTCGACCCCTGGAGCGTGGCGCAGGTGCTGGCCGCCATCGTGCGGCGCGAGAAGCCCGACTTGGTGCTGATGGGCAAGCAGGCCGTGGACGACGATTCCAACCAGGCGGGGCAGATCCTGGCCGGCCTGCTCGACTGGCCGCAAGCGACGTTCGCCTCGAAGATCCAATTTCTGGAACCGGCCCGGCTCCAAGTCGCCCGCGAAACCGATCGCGGCCTGGAGACGGTCGTGATCCGACTGCCGGCGGTGGTCACGACCGACCTGCGCCTCAACGAGCCACGCTACGCTTCGCTCCCCGCCCTGATGAAGGCAAGGAAGCGGCCCATCGAAACGGTTTCACAGCGAGAACTCGGCGTGTCGCTAGAACCGAAGGTGCGCATCATGCGGCTCGAACAGGCTGCCGTCGGTCGCGAATGCGTGCGTGTTGCCGACGTGGCGGAGCTTGTGCGCCGGCTGCGCTACGAGGCGAAAGTGATCTGACCGTGTGCGTCAGGAGGCAAGAGATGGTCATACTGGTGGTGGCTGAATACGATACAGCACACGTCCGCCCCGGCTCTCGGTCCGCGCTTGGCGTGGCTCGCGATCTTGCCGCACGCTCGGGAGAGCGTGTTGAGTGGCTGGTGCTGGGCAGTGGTCTCGACTCCGTGGCCAGCGACGCGGCGAGGTTCGCACCGGTGACCGTTGCCGACCATCCGCTGTTGGTGCAGGCAACAGCCGATCGTTACGCGCGAGTTATTGCTGACGTTGCTCGAGCCCATGAGGCCAGCGTGATTCTCGCCAACGCGACGACGTTCGCGAAGGACATTCTGCCACGTGCGGCGGCGCTCTTGGGCGCGGCGATGGCCGGGGACGTGACCGGCTATTCGTTCGCTGACGGAGAATTGCTCTTGCGCCGTCCGATGTATGCGGGGGCCACGACAGCGACGGTGACGCTGGCCGGACGACCGTACATCATCACAGTGCGGGCCTCGGCGTTTCCTCCGGCGGAGCCGCTGGCAAAATCGGGCGAATGCGTGGCTTGGAACGTCGTTGCTGCAACACTGCCGAACCAAATCGAATACGTCGGGCTCGAGTCGCGCCCCACGATGCGTCCGGACCTGACCGAGGCCCGCGTCGTCGTTTCCGTCGGTCGGGCCTTTCGGTCTAGTGAGGAATTTGAGCAATACGTGGGGCGTCTTGCCGATGCCTTGAAGGGAGCCGCCGGATGTACGCGGGCGCTGGTGGATGACGGTATCACCCCCAACGAGTGGCAAGTGGGTCAGACCGGAAAGGTGGTCGCGCCCGAACTGTACGTGGCTCTTGGCATTTCGGGCGCCATACAGCACCTGGCCGGCATGAAAAACTCTCGCATCGTAGTGGCCGTCAATAGTGATGCGGAAGCGCCGATATTTTCCATCGCCAACTACGGCTTGGTGGGTGACGTACGGCAGATCACGCCAGCATTGATCGAGGAACTGAACCGGTAAAGCCGCCATGGATGGTCAAACCCATTCTCTGTTGACGCGCGAAATCTTCGGCAACGTGTCGAGCACGTCGAAGGTAATATTCTATCTCCTGTCTCTGGCCGTGGTGGGCACGCTGGCGTGGGGCATCGCCTTGCGGGCGCGGCTCTGGCGAATGGGGAAGCCGAACACGGAGCGTCCCGGCTGGCGCATCATCCTGATCAACCTCTGGAAGTTAGTCTTCTTGCAGCGGCGCGTCGGAGGGCGAGGCACGGCGAGCGTGGCTCATTTCTTGTTATTTGGTGGGTTCGTTGTGCTGTCCATCGGCACGGGGCTGATTGCCGTCGAGCACGTCTTGGCGTCGCTGTTGGGGCGCGGACCCAAGGATCCGGTTTTTCACAAGGGGCTTTATTTTGCCGTGTACGAGCCGGTGATGGAATTGGCCGGGCTGGCTTTGCTGGTGGGCTGCGTCCTCTTTGCGTGCCGCCGCTGGAAACGGCCACCTGAAATCGGCCATGAATCCCGCGACTGGCTCTTGCTGTCGCTTCTCGTGACAATCGGCGTGACCGGGTTCATGCTGGAGGGGTTGCGGATTCTGCGCGAGCAGACGCCGCTGCCGGGTCTTTCGTTTGTGGGCGCGATCTTCGCACAGGGCCTTGAAACGGTCGGGATGACGGCATCAGGCGTAGCGGGATGGCATTCGACCGCGTGGTGGCTGCATGCAGTGATGGCGCTCGCGCTGATCGCTCTGTTTCCGTTCAGCCGGCTACTGCACGCGATTGCCGGCACGGTGCGGCTGGCCGTGGGCATTGAGCCTCTGGGAACGCTCTCGAGCGTGCCGATCGAGCAGGTCGAAGCCACCGGTGAGATCGGGGTGGCGAGGGTCGAGCAGTTCACACGGCGCCAACTTGTCGAATTGGATGCGTGTGTGTCGTGCGGCCGCTGCGAGCAGGCCTGTCCGGCTTTCGAGGCTGGCAAACCGCTCTCGCCGAGAAACATCGTGCAGGATATCCGTGGGCACATGGAAGCCACCTTCGGATGGCGAGCGACCTCGCCCGTGTCACCCCAGTTTCAGACCGGTGGGACCGATTCGACGGCAGCACGCTCGCTCGTCGGCGGTGTCATCTTGCCCGAGGCGCTCTGGTCGTGCACAACCTGCTCGGCTTGTGTGGACGTTTGTCCGCTCGGCGTCAGCCCGTTGGGCTTCATTGTGGACATGCGCAGGTTTCTGGTGGCCGATTCGCAGCTCCGCGGATCGCCGGCTCTGGCGCTGCAGAAGACCGACCGAACCGGTAACCCTTGGGGAATGTCTGCCCAGGATCGTATGGCGTGGGCCACTGACCTCCACGTCCCGACCGTCCAGGAGAATCCCGATTGCGAAGTGATTTATTGGGTCGGCTGCGCCGCCGCATACGACCGCCGTCTGCAGAAGGTTGCCCGCAGTGTCGTGAAGCTGCTACGCGCCGCGGGCGTCAACTTCGCCGTGCTGGGTAATCTCGAGCGCTGCACGGGCGAAGCCGCGCGACGCATGGGCGACGAACTGCTCTTCCAGCAGCTTGCCGGAAAGAACCTCGAAACCTTCGCGCGATTTGGCGTGCGGCGGGGCGCGAAGCGGATCGTTTCCCACTGCCCGCATTGCGTGAACAGCTTTCAGCAGGACTACCCGCAGTTGGGGGCGAGTCTCGACGTGATTCATCACACCGAGTTCCTCTCCGAACTGGTCCGCGCCGGGCGTCTCAAGATCCCGCCGGGCCACTCTGCTGCGACCGGAATTGGGGCGACCACAGTCACTTATCACGACCCTTGCTACCTCGCCCGAGTGCAGGGGGTGACCGCTGCGCCGAGGGCGCTGCTAAAGCTCGCAAGTGGGGCCGGAAATCTGGTGGAAATGCCGCGTCACGGGCGGCAGACCGCCTGTTGCGGTGCGGGGGGCGGACGGATGTGGTTCGACGACGCGCCCGACCAGCGGATCGGGCGGAGTCGGGTTACCGAGGCGATTGCCACTGGTGCTCAAACGCTCGCCGTTTCGTGCCCGTTCTGCCTGATCACGACGGCTGACGGTCTCGCGGGCCGCGCCTGCAACACGGCTGTCCGCGACGTCGCCGAAATACTCGCCGACGGCCTGGTTTCCGAACGCACTGGTAACGCCGACACACCGGAGACATCGCATGGATTTTGACCTGACACCTGAACAGCAATCCTGGCAGAAGGCGACCGTTGAGTTCGCGCGCAACGAACTGAAAAGTAACATGATCGAACGTGATGCACAGCGTGTCTTCTTCCACGAGGGTTGGAAGAAATGCGCAGCGTTCGGCGTGCAGGGACTGCCGATCCCGGAGGAGTACGGCGGCAGCGGCGCCGATCCGGTCACTACCATCGCCGTGATGGAGGGGCTGGGTTATGGCTGTCAGGATCAAGGGCTGCTGTTTTCGATCAATGCCCACATGTGGACCAATTCGATCCCGCTCCTCAAGTACGGCACCACCGAGCAGAAGATGAAATATCTCCCCGGACTGTGCAACGGAAGCCTCATCGGTGCCAATGGCGCCAGCGAGTCGAACGCGGGGTCGGATGTCTTTTCGATGCGGACCCGCGTCACGAAGCAGGGCGGGGATTACGTCCTAAACGGCACAAAGATCTTTGTGACCAACGCGCCGGTCGCCGATGTATTCGCGGTGTACGGCACCCTCGACCCGCAGCTCGGTGCCATGGGTATCTGCGGGTTTATCATCGAAAAGGGGACGCCGGGGCTCAGCCACGGGAAAATGATGGACAAAATGGGCTTGCGCACAGCGCTTATGGCTGAACTCGTCCTGGAAAACTGCCGCGTGCCGGGCACAGCCCTGCTCGGGCGGGAAGGACGTGGGGCTGAGGTGTTCAACTGCTCGATGGCGTGGGAGCGGTCCTGCATTCTCGCGACATGCCTCGGGACAATGCGCCGCCAGCTCGAACGCTGCATCGACTACGCCCGCACGCGCAAGCAGTTTGGCCAGCCGATTGGCAAGTTCCAGTCGGTCGCCAACCGCATCGTCGACATGAAGCTGCGCTACGAAACCGCCCGGCTGCTAATCTACAAGGTGGGCTGGCTGATTCAGAGGAACAAATCGGCCGACATGGACGCCGCCATGGCCAAGCTGTACGTCTCGGAATCATTCGTGAAATCGTGCCTGGACGCGATCCAGATACACGGTGGCGCGGGTTTCATGACCGAGCTGGAATTCGAACGCGAACTGCGCGACTCGGTCGGCAGCACACTGTACTCGGGGACATCCGAAATTCAGCGGAACATCATCGCCCGGGGACTGCGGTTATGATAGCGAAGACAGCCAATCCAATGGCGGACAGGATCTCGGTCGTTCTGGACGACTTCACACGGTGGCTCGATGCCTTTGGAGAAGTCTCACTGGATCACCAGAGCTTCTTTGCTGGTCCGGTGGGGCGAAGAGCCAAGTCGCTTTACTACCGGCATCGGTGTCTTGGTACCGTCGCCGTGGCTCCCATGATCTTTTTCGAGGCGTTCCTTCCATCGGCTCGCCGACTGTTTCATCGTCCTGTTCGATTCCCGATTGCCGATGCGCACTATGCGATGGGATTTGCCTTCCTTTACCAGGCCACCGCAGACCCCGCCCACATGAAGAAAGCGATCCATTTTCTGAGCAGACTGAAGGAGACGCGGTGCGGCGATTTCCAAGAATATTGTTGGGGTTATCCGTTTGATTGGGTTACCCGTAATGGCACCATCAGACAGCAAACTCCCTTGATCACCACCACACCGTACGCGTACGAGGCGTTCCTCCAGGTTTTCGAGCTTGAGCCTCATGACGAGTGGAAACGGATTCTCGAATCGATCGCTCGGCACGCCTGCGTTGACATTAAAGACTTCAAGCATTCGCAAACCGCCAGTAGTTGTTCCTATACTCCCTTCGACGAAGGGGGAGTCGTCAATGCCGCCGCTTACCGGTCCTTCCTCCTGACTAGCGCGTCCAAGGTCTTCTCCCAGAACGAGTTTTGGAAGGTCGCTGAACGCAACCTGAATTTCGTTCTGGAAGCGCAGAACAATGACGGCTCGTGGTATTACGCCGCGGATGGAGTGCGCGATTTTGTGGACCACTTCCACACCTGCTTCGTAATGAAAGCGCTAGCGAAAATTCACTCGCTGACTGGCGACAAGGCGTGCTTTGAAGCGCTCTCAAGGGGTGTTGAATATTATATGGCGAATCTGTTTGCCGAAGACGGGCTGCCGAAGCCGTTCTCGAAGGCGCCTCGCCTGACCGTTTACAAGCGCGAACTTTATGACTGCGCCGAGTGCATCAACTTGTGTCTGTTGTTGCGGGATCGTTTCCCGAAACTGGAGAAAACGCTCGAAACGGTGGTCGCGGGGATTTTAAGAGGGTGGGTCAAGCCCGACGGTTCCTTCCGTTCCCGTCGGTTGTTGTTAGGTTGGGACAACGTTCCGATGCATCGCTGGGCACAGTCCCAAATGTTCCGCAGCCTGGCCTTCTATGTCCGTGAAGCGACGAAGGCAGCGGTGGAGGGTGGATGGGCACCTGCCGCACAGGGACAGATACCGTGCGGTTGCGCGCTTCCCGTAGCGCACCCAGCGACCCCACGTGATTGAGCAGTTCGATTGCTATGAGCAACGAGTGCTTTTTACCGGTTCTAGTTCACGAGTTCCTTCAACGATCTGCCCGGCTGCATCCCGCAAAGACCGCGCTGGTCTTCCAGAACGAGCGGCTTTCATACGAGGAACTCGACAGGAAATCGAGCGATCTGGCTGTCTTTCTTAAACGCAATTGTCTGCACCACCAGGATCGTGTGGTGGTGTTCTCGGACAACTGCACCGAGGCTGTAGTTGCAATTTATGGAATTCTCAAGGCGGGTTGCGTCTTTGTCCTTTTGAATGGCAGCACCAAGGCGCTAGGCTGGCGTACATCTTGAAGGACTCCGGAGCGCGCTGGATGATTGCTGAGGACAATAAAACGTCCGTAGTTCAGGAAGCGCTGGTTCAGAGCGGCGCGCCGTGCGTGATCCATTGGATCGAGCGCACGAGATCCCCGATGTTGCCGGGCGGCCATCCTCAATGGACATGGAGCGATGCGTTTGAATCAGGCGCTGCCAACAGCAACACCTCTCCGGCTGCGGAACGAAGGCTCTTGGACAACGATTTGGCGGCGTTAATCTACACCTCCGGATCGACTGGAGAGCCCAAGGGCGTAATGACCACGCACGCGAACATGGTGTCGGCCTCTCAGAGCGTTATCCAATACTTGGAGAACACCGAGCGGGACGTTGTGCTCAATTGCCTGCCCTTATCCTTCGGCTACGGACTGTATCAGGCGATCATGGCCGTCATGTTCGGGGGAACCCTCGTTCTGGAGAGATCGTTTATTTTTCTCGATGAGATTCTCAGACGCATTGGCAGCGAGCGCGTAACGGGCTTTCCCATTGCTCCCACGATTGCGGCAATGATGCTAAACCTGCGCAACCTGGAAAAATACGATCTGTCCTCGATCCGATACCTCACGAACGCGGCCGCGGCGCTTCCGGTAGAGCACATCGCCAGGTTGCGCAAGGCGTTGCCGCACGTCGCCATCTACCCCCATGTACGGGCTGACCGAATGCAAACGCGTTTGTTATCTTCCGCAGGAAGAAATCGATCGGCGGCCGGGTTCGGTGGGCATCGCCATGCCCAATTGCGAGGTCTTCATCGTTGATGAGCAAGGGAACGATGTTGGCTCCGGTGAGGTTGGCGAACTGGTCATTCGCGGTTCGAACGTCATGCAGGGGTACTGGAACGCTCCGGAGTTAAGCGCACAGGTGTATCGGCCGGGGCGGTATCCGGGCGAGCGGTTGCTTTACTCGGGAGATTTGTTTCGCCGGGATGCGGAGGGATTTCTGTATTTTGTTGGCCGCAAGGGCGACATGATCAAGTCGCGCGGCGAACGGATTTCGCCTAAGGAGATCGAGGACATTCTGTGCCGGTTCGACGGAGTGGCCGAAGCGGCGGTAATCGGCGTTCCGGATGATCTGCTGGGGCAGGCTGTAAAGGGGTTCGTGGTGCCTTTACCTGGCCGCACCCTCAGCGCGAATGAAGTGCTCCTATACTGTAAGCAGAACTTGGAAAGCTTCATGGTGCCGAAGTACGTAAGGATCTTGGAACATCTTCCCAGAAGCCCCAATGGCAAGCTGGATAAAGCGAAGCTGAATTTTGGAAATATGGACAACATAGAAGAACAGATCAGAGCCTTCATCGTCTCCCAGTTCCTCTTTGGTGTTGAAGACGGGTTTTCGAGAACCACCCGCCTTTTCGAGACGAACACCGTCGATTCGATGGGCCTTGTGGAGCTGACATCGTTCCTACAGGAGAAATTTCGAATCCGGATTGAAGACGAAGAACTGAAGATCGAGAACTTCAGCAGCCTTGATCGGATTGCCGAGTTCGTCCGCAGCAAACGCGACGGTGACAACCACACAACCGAGCTCGAACCCCGGTTAGAGGCATTTGGAACCGTCTCCTGCAAAGCATCGCGCGCAGCGCGCCCGGGGCTCGAACGCTTCGCGTGCGACTGCACCGCTGGCGCGGGGTGGAGATCGGTGAACGAGTCTGGATCGGCTACGACTGCATTATCGAGACGGCTTTCCCGAAGTTAGTGTCAATTGGTGACGATACGGTGATAGGAATGCGTGTGTTGATGATCGGGCATTTTCGAGGATACGAATTGATCACCAGGCACGAGCGCACGGTCCGAATTGGCAAGGGAGTTTTTATTGGTCCCGGAACGATCATTCTCCCGAACGTGTCGATCGGTGACGGAGCCGTAATCACCGCTGGCAGTGTGGTCAACCGTTCCGTACCGCCCATGGTGATGGCGCAGGGGAATCCGGCCCGACCGGTCGCCCGATGCGGGGTGCCGCTCAAGTGGGGTACGAGCATGGAGGAATTTTCGCAAAAGCTGCGACCTCTTCCTGCCGCAAAATCCGAGTGAGGTAACGTGGCAGGCATGAGAATTTTTTACTCTGGGACGGTTTCCGAGAACCTCCTGCGCCTCCGGAGCCTGGCGGAGTGCTTTGGGATCGAAACGACTCTGGTTGATGTGAGGGCTCATCAGTCCCTGACAGCCGCACTCAAGAAAGTAATGGCGCAGGGAGATGCGAGCCTGGTTCTGGACGCGGAAAGCCTAAAAGACGGTAGCAACCTGGATGAACTGGATGAAGTGGCGGGTCTTCTTGGTAGTTGCGATGCCACCGTACTGCTTTTCGCAACGGGCGATCACGAGTTAACGAACCGGTTCCTGCGAACTCTCACTGGAGGTGCCGTCCATGAGGTCAATCGGACGGCTTGTGCAACGAGTATCCGGTTCCCCGTCTCTGGAAGCCGTTTGAGTGGCGAACTGGCCTCGCAGACATATCCGAGGCAGTCAAAGGAAGCCCTGACGCTGACCGTGGCGCACGGTGGGGGAACGGACCTCATCATGGAGTTGGATGCGTCACCCTCGTTCGCGCATTTTCGTTCAGGGCGAGCCCGAATCTTTGTGTGGAGCACGGCGAGCGTGTTTGATGTTCATCGGCGATTGGAGGCGGAGAAGGAGTTTGAAGTGGCTTCCGACGAGTATATCCCTGCGATCATCTTCCTGAGGTCCGCTTATCGCGAGCACTGTTGGCACAACCCCAGGGTGGGCGCAGGAATCATTATTGATGATCCGCTGTTGAAAAAAAGATACGGCTTCATCCATTTCCCTGAGTTACTTGCATCCGCAAGAAAGCACAGTTACCACGTGACCTTGGCATTTATCCCCTGGAATCATTGGCGCAGCCGCTCGAAAGCGGTGAAGATGTTCCTCGAACATTCTGATTGCTTCAGCATTTGCGCTCACGGCTGCGATCACACAAGAAACGAGTTCAGATCGGACGATTATGAAAGTCTTTTGCGTAAGAACTTCGTGGCAAGGCGACGGATGCAGCGCCATCGTGAACGGACCGGGCTCGGATTCGAACCCTTGATGGTTTGCCCGCAAGAACAGTATTCGCTTGAGGCGATGCGCGCTTTCTCGGACAGCCGCCAGTTTCTTGGCCTGGTGAACACAGCTTGCATGCCCCGGAATCTGACAGCCAACCAACCGTGTGGGGCAGATCTGCTCCTGCCCGCTCAGGATTCGTTTTTCGGGTTTCCCGTTTTCAAGCGACATTATTGGAAAGATATGTCCGTTTTTGCCATGGGGTTGTTTCTTGGGAAACCCGCCATTCTGGTTGAGCACCATGAATTCTTTCGTGATGGTCCGGCTGGAGCGGAGGAGTTTGTTTCGCGTTTGGCGGAAATGCGTCCTGCCGTCAAATGGACACCACTCTCCGAAACCGTGACACGAACGCACCTGCGACGGCGGTTGCCCAACGGCAATCGTGAAGTCCGTTTCTTCACGGACACATTCCACTTGGAGCATGAGGTTGAACGAGCCACAGAATATCGACTTATCAGAAGAGTCCCGGCAACGACCGCTGTCCGACATGTCACGGTCAACGGAAATGTCGCGCCATTTACCCGAGAGAATGGGTTGCTCACCTGCTATGTGCGCGTTGAAAGGCCGCAAAGCTTGGAGGTTCGGGTTGTGGTCATGCCTGTCGAACCAACTAAGGCTTACTCCTCCGGGCTGACGTATTGCGCATCAGTAGCGGTGCGGCGTGGCTTTTCTGAACTAAGGGACAACGTCCTGGCTCGAAATCGTTTTGCCTTGAAGGCTGGCAAGTCCCTGACGAAGGCTTGGAACCATGCGTGTGGCAAGTGAAGAATGAGATAGGTTGGTGGCGGGGCGGCTCGTACGTTCATCATCCTCAGCTATTCGATTTTGCCCAACAGACATCGAACCACCGACATTGGCTTTCAGACTTAGAACACCAGATTGCAGGTTCGAAACTCAAACCCGTCTCTCCTCCAAATATGTGTGGTATTGCCGGCCAGTTTAACTTCACTACGGACGAGCCCGTAGATCGGGACACCGTTGTTCGGATGACCCGGTCGATCATCCATCGCGGGCCGGATGACGAAGGTTACTTGATTACAGGCCCGCTCGGATTCGGCTTCCGTCGGCTATCCATCATCGACTTGGCCGGAGGCCATCAGCCAATGTCCGATGCGGAAGAAACGGTTTGGGTCATCTTCAACGGCGAAATCTACAATTTCAAGGAACTGCGCGCCGAACTGGAAGGGTGCGGCCACCGTTTTCGGACGCGCTCCGACACGGAAGTGATCGTTCACGGTTACAAAGAATGGGGTACGGAAGTATTCAATCACTTGAACGGCATGTTTGGTCTGGCGATTTGGGATGTAAGAAACCGGCGGTTGGTCGTGGCCCGCGACGCGATGGGCATTAAGTTGGTTTACTACAAGATTGATGGGGGTCAGATAAGCTTTGGATCGGAGATCCGCGCCGTCTTGGCCGCAAGAAAAACCAGCCAGGAAGTGGATCCTCTTGCACTCAATTTGTTTCTTCGGTTCCGTTACACACCTTCTCCTCTAACCATTTTCAAGGGGATCCGAAAACTCGCGCCGGGCACGATGCTGGTTCTGGAGAAAGGCGCATGTCGGGAAGAGCGCTGGTACAACTTCACGCCCGTTCCATTCTCAAATCCGAGGAAAGACCGGGAGGCCACTGAGGAACTGCTGGCTTTGTATAAAGCTGCAGTGGGACGACATCTCCTTAGCGACGTACCCGTAGGAATCCTTCTCAGTGGCGGTCTCGACTCGGGCCTGCTCCTCGCGTTGATGAATGAGCATGGAGGGAATTGGCCGGCCTACACGGTCGGGTACGGAGAATCGTTCGAGGATGACGAACTGACCGACGCAGCGGAGACAGCATCCCTGCTGGGCGCTCGGCACATCCCCTTGCAACTCGACCAGGGTGAATTTGAAAAGGCTTTGCCGAGCATCGTGGAACATCTTGAGGAACCAATTGCCACTTCTTCCATCGTTCCCATGTACTTCGTGTGTCAGCGGGCGCGGCAGGATGTCAAAGTAGCCCTGATTGGTCAAGGTCCCGACGAACTCTTTGGCGGTTACAGGCGACATCTGGGGGTTCATTACGGAGACTTGTGGCGTGGGCTGCCGACGTCCGTCCGCTCGGCTCTCGGCCTCGCCGTCAACCTCTTGCCTCGCAACGAAACGTTCAAGCGCGGTGTCTATTCCCTCGGTGTTGAGGATCGGTTGAAGCGGTATGAGCACGTTTTTTCGCTTGCGCCAGGGGAAACAATAGATGGGCTGTTCCGGGAGAATCCCCTGGCCGGCAGACAAGACCATGCATTGGTGGATTACTGGCGCTCTCTCCTTCCGCAGATGGAGCACACCGATGAGCTGGGTGGTTTTCAACTCCTTGAAATCCGCTCCTCCCTTCCGGACGAATTGCTCATGTTTGCCGACAAGCTGTCGATGGCTCACAGCTTGGAAGTACGGGTGCCCTATCTGGATCGCACCGTGGTGGAATATGTGCAGCGGTTGGAAGCGGGCTTCAAAATCCGAAACGGCACTGGCAAGTGGCTGCATCGAAAAGTGTGCCGCAGCTATTTGCCGCCGCGCATCATGAAGCGCAAGAAACGCGGATTTGCCGTCAATGTGGTGGATGGATGGTTCCATGATTCACTAAGTGGAATACTACCGGACTTGCTCCTGGATCAACATTCTCTCATGTTCAAACTGCTCCGTCCGGAGCCAGTGCAAAAACTATTGGAAGACCATAGATCGGGGCAACAGGATAACCACAAGCTGCTCTTCAGCCTGGTGATGGTAGAGCAGTGGTTGCGTCGATGGGGACGGGATTGCGGTGTTCAAGAGGCGACTGCCAGTAAGGTGCCACCTACAAATTGTTCCCAAACAATGTCGTACTGATATGATTCATCAAGAGACTATTCGCTTTAGAGGCGTGCCTGTACAGGTTGATGCCGTCAGGGTTCACGACAAGACATTCGTTATTTCTGGAAGTTTCGTCAGAACGGCGAAACTCAAGAAAGAATGGCAGGAAGATGTCGAGAGGCCTGATGAAGTTATCCGAGCACTAAAAGCGGAGACGGCGGGAATCGACTTGCTTCGATTCTGGCAGCGGATCCCGGATACCACAGCAAGATATACTTATTACAAAGAGTGGCGACAAATCGCCGCTGTACCAATCAAGGACTATAAACATTGGTTGGAAAAGCAGATCAGTCCCAAAGCTCGAAACAAGATTAGAAAAGCGATGAAATTCGGCGTAGTCATTCAGGAAACTGAGCTGAGTGATGAATTGGTGCGGGGAATCATGGGCATCTTTAATCAGTTTCCCGTGCGGCGCGGCAAACGTTTCTGGCATTATGGCAAGGATTTCGAGACGGTTAAGAAAGAGATGTCACTCGACTTGAAAGAGTCGATCTTTGTCACTGCTTATCACGAGAAGGAATTGATCGGCTTCATCAAGCTCCTGCTGGCTGACAGGTGTGCGATGATTACGCTGATTCTGGACAAGATGGCACATCGGGACAAGGCTCCTATGAACAGCATGATCGCGAAGGCAGTTGAAATCTGCGCCAAGCGTGGAATCCCTTATATCACCTACACGGTGTGGCGAAGAGGCGAGCACGGTCAATTTCAGGAAAGTAATGGGTTTGAAAAGATCCCGGTCCCCGAATATTTCGTACCTCTGACCCTAAAGGGTAAACTGGCTTTGAGATTTGGGCTGCACAAAGGCATTGGAGGGTTGATTCCTGAGAAATTGATGGTTTGGTTGCTGGCATTTAGGGCCAAATGGTATTTGTTGAGGTATCAACGAACAGCCGTGTGAATAGTTTATGAAATCTCCAATATTTATAGTCGGTCCTCATCGCAGCGGCAGCACCCTCTGGCACAACGTTGTTTCGATGTGCCCTGGGGTCATGAGGCTGACAGATCCTCGGTTTCTTAGTGAGAGGAGGCATAAAGATTTCAACTATTTCCTGAGAACCTGCGTAGGCGATTTAACCACCGATGAAAACGTAGATAAGATGGTTGATCTGTGTTTTGCCAGGAAGAACCTTCCTGGCATGGACAGTACTTTTTGGAGGTTCGAGAACATTGGCGCCGTCACAAAGCCTGAACTAAAAAAGGAAATCGCGTTCAAGATCAAGCAGTCGGACCGAAGGTTGGGTGCGATTGCGAGAATCCTCATCGAGGAGATCACTCGATTCAGTGGTTACGAGAGACCTTGTGTCAAATTTCCCGTTGACGTTGTGCATATACCGAAATTGGTGGAATGGTTTCCGGACTGCAAGATAATGCACATTACGCGAGATCCCCGAGCAATGGCGATGTCCAAGACAAATGATCCATTCGGCACGGCTTTGAGGATCCTGGAACACCCACGTTTGGCCTGGCTCATCAAGAGATTCATGGTCTGGTTTGTCATTGTCAATTACCGCTGTACCTCACGACTTCACGTTCGCTTTAGCAACATACCCAATTACAGGCTGTTTCGCTTCGAAGACTTGTTAGCTGAACCAGAGAAGACACTAAAGGAAGTTTGTAAGTTCATTGAAGTAGAATTCACAGAAGACATGCTCCATCCGGAAAGAGGGCGTCATGAGCATCAACGATCGAGTCTAACCGGCAAACAGCAGAAAGCTTTTGATGCGAGCGCCGCCATTCTCTGGCAAACCATAATCCCACGCTTCGACAAGTGGGCCATCACGGTTCTGACAAGAACAAGCATGAAGCGGTTCGATTACGATTCGGAGACCCATCCGATTTTTCGAGGAGGTCGAGAGCCTCAACCCGACCTGCGCCAAGACGAGTTTCTTGAGAGGTAGCTTTCGTCCAAGCTCCAGCAGAATTACCGCGTCGTTGTCGCCGTTTCGCAATAATAAGTATGGTTTAGTAGAACCAATTTCGACGCAGGGGATTTTTCTTCGCATTGTTGGGTTGGCAAATACTGTTGGACAAACCTGAGACTTTTCTGTCAAATACGGCCCTTCTGGAGAGGTGGCTGAGCGGCCTAAGGCAGCAACCCACAAGGGTTGTTATGCGGTCAAGTGCCGCATCGGAGGTTCGAATCCTTCCCCTCTCCGCCATTTCGATGCAGTTTGGAGAACGTAGCGTTTCACGCCATAAAGAAGAATCGCCTCAGTCTTTAATCACGAATTACTCATGCCTGGAATTGTTGGGATCATAAGTCAGAAACCTGTTGAGGAGTGTCGGCGCCAGGTGACCTCCATGGTTGGATCCATGGAACAGATGCCGAGTGACCTTGCAGGCACGTGGATCTGTTCTGAGATGGGAGTTTATGGAGGCTGGGTCGCACTTGAAGAGTCATTTGCCGCAGATCAACCTTTCTTCAATGAGCAGCGGGACATTGCGCTCATTTTTGCCGGCGAGTGTTTTTTCGATCCGCAAATACAAACGGAACTCACCCGAAAAGGACATGGAGTGGTCGGTAACCGTGACAGTTGGCTGATTCATCTTTACGAAGAGGAAGGCGATCGGTTCTTTGAAAGGTTGAATGGCCTCTTTAGCGGTCTGCTGGTTGACAAGAAGCGGAGGAAGGCATTCTTGTTCAATGACCGTTTTGGAGTCAGACGGATCTACTGCCATGAGACGAAGGACGCGATCTATTTCGCTAGTGAGGCCAAGGCCCTGCTCCGCGTCGTACCGGAGTTGAGGGCATTCGACGATGAGGGGATCGCTCAGTTTTTGACGTTCGGCTGCACCTTGGATGGGCACACACTTTTCCGAGGCATCCAAGTCATTCCAGGTGGCTCTCTGTGGATGTTTGAAGGCGGCAAGTGTAGGAAGGGGCGATATTTTTCTCCGTCGAACTGGGAATCCCAACCCATTCTCTCAGCCGAGTCGTTCGAGGCCGAATTTCAAGAAACATTCAAAAGTATCTTACCCCGTTATTTTGAATCGGAATCAAAGATTGGCATTTCTCTGACTGCTGGCTTGGATTCTCGGATGATCATGGCTTCCATGCCTATCATTGCTGAAACCCCGGTTTGCTACACGTTCTCAGGCGAGGAACAAGATACTCTAGATGCTAGGCTGGCCGCACGGGTCGCAGAGGCCTGCGGTTTGCAACACCATATCCTGCGAATCAGTCAGGACTTTTTCTCCGACTTTGCTTCGCATGCCGACCATACGGTTTACGCCACAGACGGCAGCATGGGGATTCTGGGAGCTCACGAGATATACTTGAACGCCCAGGCTCGCCAACTGGCGCGGGTACGTCTGACCGGAAACTATGGAAGCGAAATTCTTCGAGGTGCAACCACATTCAAGCCGCTGGGTCTCTCACCTCAGCTCATGGGCCCGGATTTACGTAAGGCCATAGGGTCCTGTGTATCGAGCCTGGCCCGAGAGAGATACCACCCTGTTACATTTGCTGCCTTTCGGGAAATACCTGAGAAGCGGTTTGGAATTCTGGCTGCCAGCTGCATTCGGTCTGTTTTTCGAACGCCCTATCTCGATAATCAGATCGTCGCTCTCGCGTACCAAGCTCCTAAAAACATCCTGATGTCACCGTTGCCGGCACTCCGCTTCGTAACACATAACAATCCCGCTCTTGCCACAATCCCCACCGATATGGGATTGGTAGGGCTCTCTCGAGGAGTGCGTTGTAGCGGAAGCGCCTTGTTTTCGAGGGCCACTTTCAAGCTCGACTATTATTACAACGAGGGATTGCCCCATTGGCTATCGCGTCTCGATCCTTTGCTCAGACACCTCAGTTCAAAAGTGGGAATTTTGGGGCTTCACAAGTTCCTGCACTATCGGAGCTGGATTCAACGAGAGCTCTCCGCGTATGTGAACGGGGTTCTTACAGATGCACAAACTCTTCGCAGCCCATTCTGGAATTGTAATTTTCTCGAGAGCATGGGGCACGAACACACGTCTGTTCGAATGAATTACGTGAGAGAGATCGATGCCGTGCTTACGCTGGAAGCCGTCGACCGACTGCTGCTGCGCGGCCAACACGCTGAACATAAGACAAAGGCAGCATCAGAAATCCTGCCAGCCGGTGACGTACCTGTACACAGGCTTTAAGGAGCACTCCGTCGATCCACTTTAGCGCTAATCATTCCCAGCCACTAGACCTATGATCATCGCTCCTGATTTCGTTTTTGTCCATCTATCCAAGACAGGCGGAACTTTCGCCGCACAAACCTTGAAAGAGGTCTTTTGTCCGAGCGCGATCGGTCGCAAAATGCACCGTCTGAAAACGCATCACGGGATAAGAATTCCTTTTTACGAGTATCACTATGACGAGGGTGAACAACATGGCCTTTGCAGCGACATACCTGAAAAAGAGCGGGGCAAAACGATCATTTCATGCATTCGAAATCCGTTCGATCTGTATGTTTCGGAATACACCTACAACTGGTGGAAGAAATATCCGCATCTCTGGTTCACCGATCCGACTGCTGTCGAAAAGGAATACCCGGATTGGAGGAACTTCAGTTTTGAGCAATTCATCCAGGTGTCCAACCGTCATGCTGGGTGGGTGCGCAAAACTCTCCGAACATATCCCCAAGCCGGTGAACTCGGCTGGTACTCGCACAAGTTCATTCATTACTATTGTCGCGACCTTCATCGCGTGTTCGAGGTGGCCGAGGACTCCGAGAAGCTGGTGAAACGCGTGACAGAAACCATGTATCCAGTTCACTTCATCCACACGGAACGGCTGAATCAGGAACTGTACGAATTCCTCCTCTCAAAGGGCTACCCCGAGCAACAAGTTGAGTTCATCCCTGCAAAGGCAAAAATAAACACCAGCCGGAAGGATTATGATTATCGTAAGTGGTATAGTGATGGCCTAAGACGTGAAGTGGAACAGAGGGACGCTTTAATCTTTCGTCTATTCCCTGAATTTCAGTTTTGAGGAGTGCTTTCCTGCCAAGGACCAGGTGTTAATCCCCCACTCGGCATTTGAACGGATGAGAATAGCCTACATCGCCCCCTATCAGGGCCCAGCATTGGTGAAGCGGCGTCCAATCATTAGAAATCTTAGCCTGGCCGGCCGAGTGAAGGTGGAGCGAATTGCCGAACTGCTCCAACAGAATTCGCACGACGTGGAAATCTTATCGCAGGGTGAGGTGATCGAACGCCAATTCAAAGTTTATCCAGGATTTTCTGACCCGGAAGCTTTTCATGCAAAGATTCCTGTCTATTATTCCTCGGCTTTTCCGGTCAGGTTCTTGAACGGCTTATGGTCCAGTCTGAGTCTGCTTCGCATCCTTAGGGTACGTCATCGGATTGCTCCGTACGATGTTGTGCTGATCTACAACCTCAAACCTCCGCAGGTGATTTGTGCGAGGTATGCCATGCGGCGTCTGGGCTTGCCCGTCATTCTGGAGTATGAAGACGACGCATTTGTCAGTGCGAGAAAACGTGTTTGTGGGTTCACGTCCGGATTCTATCTCTCCGCAGCGAAACGGCTCTTATCCGCCGTTGCGGGATGCTTGGCAGTTTCGCCTCACCTCCTCTCACAAACACCGTCCTCGATTCCGAAGTTTCTGCTCCGGGGTGTGGTGGGTGATGAGATCGTAAGCGCGAACAAGCAGGCGAACAGTTCCCGAAAAGACTGGATTGTGTTCTCCGGTACACACTACCGGGCCTACGGCCTGAAGCAGTTGATATCAGCTTGGAAGATGGTGGATCTGCCCGGTTGGGAACTCCATATTGCGGGTCATGGTGAAATGACAAATACGATGCATCGGATGGCTCACGGCAATAAGAGCATCGTCTTTCATGGCCTGCTCAACAGGCAGGAAAACGCACGTTTCTTGTGCTCGGCGAAAATCGGCATCAACCCTCACGACGTTGGCCAGACCCCTGGTAATGTTTTTGCCTTCAAGATCATCGAGTATCTTGCGGCCAGCAACCACGTCATCACGACGCGAATGGGCGTTTTGGAGCCGCAGCTTGAGTCTGGAGTCACGTATATGGCTGACAATTCCGCTGAGACCATCGCTGCGACCTTGCGTCAGGTCATCGAATCTCATCGGTACGAACGCACTGCGACGCAAACGGCGCAGGATGCGTACGGTCCAGAGGCCGTTGCGATATCCTTGGATAACATTCTCACGGAGGTCATGATCAGGAATGCGGGAAAGAGCTGATACAAAGGGGCGCGCGCACACTTGGATTCAAAAGGCTTTGGGCGTAACACTGAGGCATAATTCGCACCTGACATTATGAGCATCGCCGTGGTTACTTGATCGGCCGGGTTGATCGGCTCCGAAACCTGTCGGAAATTCGACGCCAAGGGATTTGACTTGGCTGGAATTGACAACGACATTCGATCGCGTTTCTTCGGGCCGGAAGCGTCAACAGCCGGAGCTCGGAGGCAGTTGCAAGCCACCTTGAAAAACTACCGACACGAAGATCTGGATATCCGTGACACTGACCGAGTCGAAGCCCTGTTTGGCAGGCTCGGCCCCGCGGTGAAGGTCGTGATTCATACTGCCGCCCAGCCTTCGCACGATTGGGCAGCGCGCGACAAGCATACGGACTTTCAGGTCAACGCAGTTGGCGCCTTGAACCTGATCGAGGCGGCACGCCGACACTGTACGGAAGCTGTGTTCATCTTTACCAGCACGAACAAGGTCTATGGCAACACGCCCACCGCCTGCCGTTGGTGGGGCTGGAATCCTGCTACGAAATCGATCGCTCACACCCATTATCATGTGGGGATTGACGAAACCATGTCCACGGAACAGACCAATCACTCACTTTTTTGGGACGAGCAAGCTTGCTGCCGACCTACTGGTCCAAGAGTATGGTCGCTATTTCGGTATGAAGACTGTCTGTTTTCTGCGGGCAATGGTCGCTGCGTCAGGCGTTTGACCATGGATGCGACACATTCTCCTGCCGGCCTTACGAATTGACATGAAAATCGAAAATCCTCGTGCTCTTGACAGCGAAACCGCACAGAGCGGCGCGGCAGCGGCGTCTTCGATCGAGGCACAGGACGAGGATCGTAACCAAGAACACCTAAAAACCAGTCACCTTCTATCCAATCTCAAGGGGCGTACAATCTCGAGCGGGGCCGTTACCATGTCAGCCCAAGCGGGAAAGTTTGCTCTGACCCTGATCTCCACTATGATCTTGGCACGACTGCTGACGCCCCATGATTTTGGGCTCGTGGCCATGGTGACGACCGTCACTAGCTTCTTGCGCGTTTTTAAGGACGCCGGTCTTTCCACAGCCACAGTGCAGCAGGAGAGCATCACGCACGCCCAAGTCTCGAATCTGTTTTGGATCAATCTCGCCATAAGCGGCTTGTGCTGTTTGATCGTAGCCGCCTCGGCACCGGCTATCGCTTGGTTTTACCGTGATCCCCAACTGATGAGTGTCACGCTTCTCCTGTCCACCACGTTTCTCATAAGCGGTTCCACGGTCCAACATCAGGCCCTGCTTAAGCGGCAGATGCGCTTCAAAGCGATCGCGCTAATCGATGTCGGTTCCATGTCAGCAGGCGTTCTTGTCGGGGTTCTTATGGCGCTGCGGGGATGTGGCTACTGGTCTTTGGTGGGGTCAAGCTTGTCCATGGAGATTGCCGGACTGTTGCTTACATGGTCGGTCTCTCGATGGCGTCCACGCTCGCCCTCCCAGCGCAGCGGAACAAGGAGGTTGTTGACTTTCGGCGCTAACCTGACCGCGGGTAGTTTTGTGTCCTCTCTGGCCCGAGGAACTGACAATCTCTTGATTGGCCGAGTTTACGGATCCGAATCACTGGGTTTCTATTCCAGAGCAAGTGCCTTGCTCATGCGGCCTTTGGAACAGTTCCTTATGCCTATCAATGCTGTTTTCATACCAGCGTTGTCCCGGTTGCAATCCCAACCGGAGCGATATCGATCCACTTTCTTACGGCTTTATGAAGCCATGGCGCTAACAGCATTTCTTTTCACAGGTATATTCCTTGCACTGGCCCGCCCGCTAACACTTGTATTGCTGGGGCCAAAGTGGGAGCAGGCCGCGGTCATTTTTGGAGGGTTCACGATTGCGGCGCTTTGCGTTCCGCTCGCCAATGCTTCCGCTTGGTTGTTCATCAGTCAGGGCCGTGGTCGGGATATGATGGTCACGCAATCGATTAACTCTTGTGTCACCATTCTTTCGTTCATCATCGGCTTGCCATTTGGACCGGTGGGTGTTGCAACCGCCTTTTCCGCCTCGAATCTCCTGATTCGGGTGCCCCTCTACTATTACCGCGCTGGACGGTGCGGTCCAGTGAAGACGACCGATTTGTGGATGGTGTTTTGCCGGCATTTCCCTATTTGGATTATCGTTTTTGCTGTGACCTGGTTGACGCACGTCCTGGTTGTGAACTTGGCCCCACTGTCACAATTGCTCATTTGCGCGCCGGTTGGCCTGTTGGCCGGGGCTGCACTAATTTGCAGTCTTGGTCCACAGCGACGAGTAGCAATTCATCTTTTTGAGGCTCTGCAAGAGTTAAAGAAAAACCGATGAAGCAAGAACGCAATTATGCAAGACGACGATAGAAGTGACTGCAAGTATGTATTCGTATGCGGTCTGCCGCGAAGCGGCACCAGCGTACTTGGTCGCAATATTGCGAGACTGGAGAACAGCACCGGCTTCAAGAATACTGGCGTACTCGAGGATGAGGGGAAATTCTTGCAAGATGTTTATCCATCTGGCTATGAGGATAGTGGTGCTGGAAGGTTCGGTTTCGATCCGCGTAACCACAGGACTGAGACCTCGGATTTGTTCACGGCGGAGAACGTCGTTAAGCTCCGGGCGAGTTGGCATTCACATTGGGATAAGACCAAATTGATCTGCGTGGAAAAAACCCCAGAAAATCTTCTGATGACACGGTTTCTGCAAGCAGTTTTTCCCAACTCGTACTTCATCGTCGTAAGACGCCATCCGGTCCCTGTGGGTATGGCCGGCCAGAGGTGGAAGGTGAACGTAACCTCGCTCTATCGCATGTTTGAACACTGGCTTCACTGCCACGAACTTTTTGAGCAAGACAAGAAGCATCTGAAGCATGTATATGAGTTAAAGTACGAAGATTACGTTGAGCATCCGGACAGATATCATCTGGAGATTGCAGCCTTTATTGGCTCGCGAGTTCCGGAACCACCAAAGGAAGATACATTCCGCTATGTGGCCCAGTGGCGTAACCCCGTTGGCTTGCGTGTTCCGGAAGGCGCGATGGAAGATGTATCCGGGGCTCATAACAAAAAATATCTCGACCGATGGGCTAATCTCCTGAGAAACTCCTTCTTCAAGCGTTATTATCGGCATATCGCCAGAAAATATGAGCCTAGGTTTGCGAAGTACGGGTACTCACTGACAACGGGCTTGGGCCTTGACGAGGAAGTGCTTCGCGCCGAAGGCAGTCTTTCCGCTGCCTTAGGCGCGTTGTGTTGCCTCGGGGCGGATGGTTACGCCCTCATGTGGCGTCTATGCGTTCGTTCCAAGGCGCACATTAAGAAACGAATCAAGGCAATGTTGCCGGAATTTGTCCTGACGAAGATCAAGCAGGTCCGTCAGAGAGCGTCTCTTGACCGCGGGAGAGTGGGTGTGGATTCGCCTCATGGCTGAACGGGAGATCCTGTGGGCTGTCCAGCCTGCTGCAGTGCGGAGATAACTTGGGTTTGGGGCAGGCGCTTGTGCAGTGAGCGCTAGCCGCCCGCGCGCATATTTGGCGCGATCTGATGGCGACCGCAACTGCCCAAGATCGAGTTGGAGTACTCAAAGGGATATGTTCTCTGCTGCTGGTCACTCATCACATGAACTCTGCGTGATGGTTACGCGAAAGGAACGCTGGGGGCTGTCACGCCGTGGGTGGTTGATAATGGCCTCGCTTGTCCTGTTGTCTCTCGTCTTGGTGCTGTTCAATGTTTACCCATTTCTCGCTGTAACCCATCGAGTGGACACAGACATCCTCGTCGTCGAGGGTTGGATACATGAGTACGCCATCCGAGCGGGTGCGGAGGAGTTCACATCCGGTCCCTATCACCGGGTCTTTACGACCGGCGGTCCTGTCGTGGGGAATGGTGGTTACGTCAATGACTACCAGACTTCGGCCTGCATTGGCGCAGAGCTGTTACGAAGGGCTGGGATTCCGAGCGAATCGTTGCTGATGGTGCCTTCACACGAGATGGGTTAGCATAGAACGTACAACTCGGCGGTCGCGATACGAGAGTGGTCGCGTGAGCACAACCTACCCTTGCGCAACTTCAACATCGTGACGGAAGACGCGCACGCGCGCCGGACGCGTCTGCTATTTCAGAAAGCTTTCGGAAACGGCGTTGTAATCGGTATCATGGCCGTTCCCAGTTCGGCTTACGATCCACGCATTGGTGGCAGTACAGCGACTGCGTTCGAGAGGTTGTCGGCGAAACGATCGCTTACATATATGCACGAGTCTTATTTTGACCATGACGCCAATCCGTTGCGGAGTTCCGAAATGTCATGTAGATACAGCTTTCTGAACAGCGGGCCAGGTGTGGAGAGCGCAGAATCAGAGATGTACCGTTCCTTTCGACACCGGTCGAGTACTAACTAGCTGGGTAGGAAACAATATGCGAACCGAACAAGTTCACACGTTGATCCTGGGTGCGGGCCCTTCCGGACTGGCTGCGGGTTACAAGCTGGCAAGGGCGGGTTTCCAGACTGTGGTGCTGGAAAAAGACAAGGTATGCGGCGGATTGATGCGCTCCCTCAAGCATGGCGAGTTCATCATGGATGTCGGCCGCAAAGAGCTGTACAACCGCTTGGCCAAGGTGGACTCTTTTTGGAGTGAGATCCTGGGCGACGACTACCGACATTACCCACATAGGGGCGGAATACTCTACGACGGTCATATCATTGACATGTCGCCCACGTACCGTGGATTTCGGCGCGGTATGCCTTGGAGCTTGCTCCTCGGATGCGGTCTGGATTTCTTGCGTGCGCGGGCGATGCCGGGCAGGTCGAAGCCGCGCAGTCTTGAAGAGTACTTGTACCGGAAGCGTGGACGGCGCCTCACGCAGATTTTCTCTCAAGGTTTTCAAGAGAAGTTGGACGGGAAGAGATGGGCAGACATTCCACTGCCCAAAGATCAGGCCAATGGCGACGATGCAGATCTCTTGGGAACCGTCAAGGCCATGCTGGTGCGCGCTTTCTCGGAAAAGGAAGTCAACACGTACAAAGGCATCTGGCGGCATCCTGCCAAAGGAACCGGTCAGATTTGCGAATCTCTTGCCCAAGGAATCGTGCAGGCGGGAGGCCGCATTCACTACGAGTCGCGAGTGAAGGGAATGGAAGCCTCTGGAGGAGTTGTGCACACAGTCTTGGCGGAGATAGGTTCCGAGACCATCGTTTACAAGCCGTTAAACGTCGTGTCGAGCATCCCGGTGGAATTCCTGACTCAGTTTCTCTTGCCGAGTCGTTCCGACGCAGGCGGGAAACGAGCCCGGGCCTTGGACCCTCTGCGAAGGACCGTCGTACTCGTGTACCTCTTTCTCGATGAGGAGCCAAAGTTTCCTCATGCTTGGTTGCAAGTGACATGCCCCAAAATGAGGTCAGGAAGAATTGCCAATTACGCCGCCTTCAACGGAGACATGGTTCCCCAAGGGAAGACGTGCCTCTGTTGCGAGATCTATTGTTTTGGTCCGGACAGCCTGCTTGAGTTGGAGAACGCGGAGATCGCCAAGCTGGCGCTTGAGGAGTGCTCCAAAGCCCGCTTGGTGAATCGTGCCAAATGCTTTGATCAGTTGGTCTTGCGGCTTCCAGGCGCGGACGCATCGCAAAACCGGGACAACTGGATGAGCGAAGCTCGGCTCGGTTTTCTGGAGGATATTAAGCAATTCAAGAACTTGTATTATGTCAACCGAACCGAGACGGACATTGCCACACTGGCTGGCATTGAGGCGGCAGAGGCGATCCTGTCCGGTGACCGGGCCGAGTTCGATCTGCGAGTCGATCCGGCTCAGCTGCAGATTCGGAGTGAATCCAAAGCATTCGCTTTTCGGTAACCGCATCGCCACTGATTGGAGACAAACTTAGCCAGGCTACGAGTCCTCTGTCATGAGCAACATTTTGATCATAAAGCTCGGCGCCACCGGCGATGTGGTGCGCTCCACACCTTTGCTGCAGAGGTTGAAAGGGATCGTTACCTGGGTGACGGGGCGGGGTAATACGGTCCTGCTTGACCGATTAGGCGCAAACTTGCGGTGTGTCTCTTGGGCGGAGCGTCATGTGAGTTGCGATTCAACCTATGATCTGGTCATCAATCTTGAGGACGATGCAGACGTGGGGGCTTTTCTCCGAGAACTGCGTTACAAGCAACTCTTTGGGGCGTACCTGGATTCGCAAAACGAACTTCGTTACACTGACGATTCCAGACGCTGGTTTGATTTAAGCCTCATCAGTGTATATGGACGAATGCAGGCCGATCAACTAAAGGCGCAAAACCGCTGCACTTATCAGGAGTTGATCTTCGAAGGCTTGGGGTTCCGCTTCTGTGGTGAGAAATACCTTCTGCCCGAAGCACCAGAGACATCCTTACGAGGCGATGTTGCCATAGCGCCTGAAGCCGGCCCGGTCTGGCCGATGAAAAACTGGGCCTTCTACGACACACTAAGACGGGAACTCGAAGCCAGGGGCTTGACTGTAAACGTGCTGCCGCTCAGACCCACGCTACTGGAACATCTCGGTGACGTACGAAACCATCGGTGTTTGGTTGGTGGAGACAGTCTGCCCATGCACCTTGCACTTGGTACCGGCACGCGATGTGTGACTCTGTTCACCTGTACCAGCCCATGGGAGATCCATGACTATGGCATCCAGGAGAAGATTGTCTCGCCTCTTCTGGCCGAGTTTTTTTACAAGCGGGGATTCGACCGTCGCGCTACAACCGCGATCGCAGTGGGGGAAGTTCTTCGCGCAGTCATGGCTCAACTGGAACCATCGGAGGCTGTTCGAAACCCGGTCGGTTCGTTGCAGCGTTGATTCGACAGATGCACTCACCATTATGGATCCTGGCTTCCGTCGATGACCTCGCTTTTGAAAAGAAACCACTGCCGCTGTGTAATCCCGAGACGTTCCGCAATCTGCCCAGCTACGCGGCGCTGCGGGCGCGTGTCGAGACGGCAGATGTTCTTGTCTTGGCGACGCCCGACTACCATGACTGCATCAGTGGCGCAATGAAGAATTTCCTCGACCACTTCTGGCGTGAATTTGCCGGCAAACTGTTCGTGACGATCGTTGCCTCGCATGAGAAAGGCCTCACGGTGACCGACCAACTGCGTAATGACACCCGTCTATGCCATGCTTGGACCTGGCCTTACGGAGTGAGTTTCGCGAAGAACGTGGAAGTGGTGGAAGAGGGCGGATCGTCAACGAAGCGTTCAAGCGGCGCCGGGAGATGATGGTTCGGGATGGGCGCGTGTACGGCGATCTTCTGGCACGGCAGCGTCGCGCTGACTTGGTGGGAACGAGGACCGGTTTCTTGGCAAGACACAGAGAGTGAAAACCACGGATCAGTTTCCAGCGCCCGTGCAGACCGGGACGCGTACCCCGATTGCAGGGCAGGCTGCAAGCACGAGCGTGCGAATCTCGTTGTTGACCGCAGGACGCGACAAGCCGTACGCGCTCGGCATGGCTGAGGCCCTGGCGTCCCAGGGCATCACGCTGGATTTTATCGGCAGCGATGAGGTGAACGGCGCGGTTGTGCTCGACAATCCCCGTGTGAGTTTCTTGAACTTGCGAGGAGACCAAAGGCCGGACACGAGTCTCGCGGGCAAGATACGGAGAGTGCTGGCCTATTATTTGCGCTTGATTCGCTACGCCGCGATAGCCAAGCCAAGAATCTTCCACATTCTGTGGAACAACAAGTTCGAGTGGTTCGACCGCACCGCGCTGCTTTTGTACTACAAGCTTCTCGGTAAGAGAATTGTGTTCACCGCGCACAACGTGAACGCCGGCAAGCGGGATGCAAATGATACCTGGCTAAATCGATTTTCGCTGCGCATCCAGTATAGGCTGGTCGATCATATTTTCGTTCATACAAACAACATGAAGTGTGAACTGGTGAGGGACTTCAACGTTCGGGAAGGCAAGGTTAGTGTCATTCCGTTTGGTATCAACAATAGCGTTCCCAATACCAAGCTGACGGCGGGCGAGGCAAAGCGGATACTTGGCCTGAGCAGCGGCGATAAGGTAATACTGTTCTTTGGCAACATCGCGCCTTACAAGGGTTTGGAGTACTTGATTGCCGCTTTCACCACACTCGCATCCAAATCCAGCGCCTATCGTCTCCTGATTACGGGTAAACCCAAGCAGTGTGAGAACTATTGGAACAAGATTCAGCAGGACATTGCTCGTAGTGGCGTGCGTGATCGGATAATCGCGAAGATCGAGTATGTTCCGGACGAGCAGACAGAGTTGTATTTCAAAGCGGCCGATGTGTTGGTTCTGCCGTACACTCACGTATTCCAAAGCGGCGTGTTGTTTCTCGGGTACAGTTTTGGCCTGCCTGTGATTGCCACGGACGTGGCCTCGCTAAGGGAAGAAATCATTGAGGGCGAAACCGGGTTTGTATCGAGACCGCAGGATCCGGTTGATCTGGCGAGGGTGATCCACACGTATTTTGGGAGCGAGTTGTTCATGGACTTGGAGAATCGGCGGCGGGACATACGGGATTACGCCAGCGAAAAGTACTCCTGGTCAAAGGTGGGACAAATTACGAAGAGTGTGTATGCGACCCTGTGAGCGGATGACGATGTTGGCGTCTGGGGCGGGACACAGTCCCGACGCTTCCCCGCCAGTGAAGCCAGCAGCGGATACAGGCATGGCGTCAAATCCACTTTCGGTACCCAGTGCGCAGAGTTCTATTGCCCGGCATTCTTCGCATGAACTTTGGGGGATGGTTACGCGAAAGGAACGCTGGGGTCTATCGCGTCGTGGTTGGCTATGGACGGCCTCGCTCGTCCTGGTGTCTCTCGTCTTGGTGCTGTTCACTGTTTACCCATTTCTCGCTGTAACCCATCGAGTGGACACAGACATTCTCGTCGTCGAGGGTTGGATACATAAGTACGCCATCCGAGCGGGTGCGGAGGAGTTCACATCCGGATCGTATCAGCGGGTCTATGCGACCGGCGGTCCTGTCGTGGGGAATGGTGGTTACGTCAATGACTACCAGACTTCGGCCAGCGTCGGCGCAGAGCTGTTACAAAGGGCTGGGATCCCGAGCGAATCGTTGCAGATGGTCCCATCACACGAGATGGGTCGCGATAGAACGTACAGTTCGGCGATCGCATTACGGGACTGGTTTCGTGACAACAAAGTGCCCGTGCGCAACTTCAACATCGTGACGGAAGACGCGCACGCGCGCCGGACTCGCCTTCTATTCCAGAAGGCTTTCGGAGACGGTGTTGTGATCGGTATCATCTCCGTTCCCAGTTCGGACTACGATGCCAGGCATTGGTGGCGCTACAGCGACGGCGTTCGAGAGGTTGTCGGCGAAACGATCGCTTACATCTATGCAAGGGTTTTCTTTTGGCCATGACCCCTGCATCCTCGGAGTTACGAACTGCCGCGCAAATGCCGTGGTCGGGTCGGTAGCAGGCCGCATGGCTCGACACCGTTCGAACACACGCCGACAATCAGCCGCACCACGGCTTCATGGTCACGGAGCAGTCCGCCCCGCCAGTTCGATGAGACGAAAGTGAAAACACGATGCTCCACCCTGTTCCATTTGCTGGTGCCGGGCGGACAGTGACACACCCATGATCGAGATCCCCGTCGTGTCCGTCAGATTCTACAATTGCAGTTTTCACAAGCGCAGCCGGTATCCGTTGCTGCCACCGCCTTTCGCCGTGGCCAGCAGACACCGCCCATGAGGATACAGCCGCCGACCTTCTGCTCACCACCAGCCCCGAAGCGACTCCCCTGCGAACGCCCCTGTGTCACGATCCGTCCCCACGTCATAAATTCCGTACCGATACGCATGCGGGACCGACGGAGCGGGAGAGTCGTGGTCGTTGATCCGAACCTGCGTGCCCCGCTTCCTCCACTGACGCCCCTTGTTTTCGAAGTCGCCGATCACTTTCTTCTTCTACGTATCCACTGAGACCACCGGCTTCCCGGCCGCCAACGCACGGCTAACCTGTTCGTTGATGTGCTGACACTGCCGATCCCGGTCCGGATGATTCCCGCCTGCTTCCGCCTTCCGAACCCCCTGCAGTTTAGTCTCCGTCGCCCCGCCCCGAAGCGCCGTACACATCCCACCGACGATGGATCCGTGTCCAAGTCCCGGATGACATCGGTGATCGTGTGACCCGCGACAATCCGCAGGTTCACTGCACCTGCGTGATGTCTCCATGGACAAGTCGCAACGCCCCGGTCGTCGCAACCATCCAAAGCTCCCGGCCGGTTCACCCGGCCAACGACCCGCGTAGGCCACGATCTTGCCGTCCACGTTGTGGATGGGAATGACGACGTGTCCCGACATGCTGCCTTTGTTGCAGTAGCCGAGGCCAAACTCGGCGATGGTCTCCTCACTCAATCCGCGTTCCGCGAGATACGGATGCTTGGCGTCGAGGTGTTGTAGTTCGAAACCCAATGGTTTGTTCGGGCCTGTCTCGTCCAAGCCTTCTTTGCGCCTCGGGGTGGACTGTGACCGATCGGGTTTGGGCTGCTTCTGTTTTTGCTCCTCGTTTGGTTGGTCTCCATTCGACGGTTTGTCGAGCGGGAGACTGAACCATTCCGAGATGCGAATGGCCGCTTCGCGGATGCTGACATCCTCCTTGAGGCTCTCCACCGCATCGAGGGAGAGGACAAAGGTGAGGGGGCTGCCCATTCCCTCGGACAGGTTTATGGAGAGGAAGCAAACCGCCGCGCGAAAACGAGTCACCGTTCAGTGAGAGAGTGTTTTGAAATTGCATGGTGGCGCGAGCGTCCCGCTTGCGGTCGTTCGGATTGCCCCAGAAACCGCAAGCGGGACGCTCGCGCCACCATGGCAAGGCAGCAATTCTCATTATGACGCAGGCAATGGATTTTCCGCCGTTCGGTGTACCGCCTTTAGGCGGAATTCCGACTGAAGTCGGTACACCAAACGCCGAAGAGCCGCGTGCAAGACGCCATAATGAGAATTGCTGATGGCAAGGCGAGTTTTGAGACACACTCTGAGCACGACAGACGGGGACGCGGACAGTGACATCTCCTCTCGCCCCGTCGAGAGCCTCTGGGTCGAACGACTTGGGGGAGAGGGCAGGGTGAGGGGTGCTTCCGACTACCACTGGCTCAGAAATTCTTTCATCGACCAGGGAGGAGGCCCGGTGAATCCCCTCTGATAATCCAGTCGGGTATGCCACTCGACACGACCGTTGGGGAGCAAGATGTTGGCGCCTTTGCTGTGATGAAAGCCCGGCACATACGGCGGTGCTCCTGAGTTGGCGTAGTAAATATTCCACATC
>SIBE01000022.1 GCA_009695265.1 Pedosphaera sp.
TGATCTACTGGAGAAATTTGCTGGGTACGGCTTCAACAAATCGCACGCAGCCGCGTATGCCATTGTGGCTTACCAAACCGCTTACCTGAAGGCCAATTACCCGGTCGAATTCCTCAGTGCGATGATGACGAACGATATGGGTGACAAAGCCAAATTGAGCATTCTGATCAGTGAAGCCAGGACGTTCGGAGTCGAAGTCTTGCCGCCAGATGTCAATGAAAGCCAAGTTGCCTTTGCTCCCGCCCAGGACGGAACGGTGATCCGGTTTGGTCTGGCTGCAATCAAAGGCGTCGGCGAGGTCGCGGTCGAAAGTATATTAAAGGCCCGAAACGAAGGTGGGAAATTCAAATCGTTGGCTGAGCTTTGTGAGCGAGTGGATGGTCGCACCGTAAGTCGGAAAATTTTGGAAGGGCTGATTAAGAGTGGCGCGTGCGACCCGTTGGGCGATACGCGGGCCACTATGTTTGCGCGCATCGACCCCGTCTTGGCCCGCGCCGCTACCGTTGTCCAGGATCGCCAGCGCGGCCAGGGTTCATTATTCGGAATGTTGCAGGAAAAGGCAGGGTCCGAACCCGTGAACAGCCATCAGTTGCCAGAATGGCCTCAGAGTGATTTGCTCGCGCATGAGAAGGAACTTCTTGGATTTTATGTCACCGGCCACCCGCTGACACCTTACGCCTCAATTTTGGAGCAATATGCGCTGGTGAACGCAGCTTCGGCTGCCCAATTGCCCGGGCGGACGCTGACTCGGCTTGGTGGGCTGATCACTGAAGTGCAGCAAGGCATCTCCAAAAAGAGCAACAAGCCTTACGCCATGGTCACTTTGGAGGATTTATCCGGAACCGTGCAGATGCTCTGCATGAACGAGAATTATGATAAGTACCGCGAATTGCTCGTGCTGAACAGTGCCGTGCTTGTGATCGGTGAAGTCAATAACGGCGAGGATAAACCGAAAATCTTTCCACAGGAAATCATGCTGTTGGATGAAGCGCCAGCCCGCTTTACCAAGCAGGTGCATTTTCGATTGCACACTGCCCATCTGACATCAAAGCGCTTAAAGGCTGTCCAGGAGCTTGCGGTCGCTCACCGCGGCAAGTGTCCTCTCTTTCTCTGTTTGATGCATCCAACTGGCGAAGCAGTGTTTATCGAAACTCACGAAAGTTTTTCCGTCACGCCTTCGCGGCTTCTCGAGCAGGCAGCCGACGAATTGTTGGGCGACGATGCCTACTACACCAAAGTGGACAACTCGCTCCCCGAGCGGCAGGCGCGTCGATGGGAACGCAAATCAGAAAACGACGAATGAGCGGTCTGATCCCGCGCGCTCCGTTAGGGATTTCCGCCGCTGTTTCGGCAATCCATCCTTGCGTCGAGCCTGCTTCTAGATCATAAACACCTCTCGAAATCTCAACGAAGACCCCATGGCTAATAAATCATTTCTACTCTCGAAGAGCGCCTCGTTGCTCTTAACTCTCACGCTGGCGACAGGCATTTGTTCCGCTCAACCGAAGCAAACCGCCCTTGACCGCTACGTCGCCGCGCCGGACCCGAACTATGCTTACACTTTGGTCAGCACCGCGCCCGGCAAAGGCTTTACGACGTTCATCATCGAGATGACTTCGCAATCGTGGCTCACCACAAACGAGGTGGATCGAACCCTCTGGAAACATTGGATGACCATCATCAAACCCGACACGGTGAACAGTTCGACGTCGCTTCTTTACATCGGCGGTGGCAGCAATGAGAAGGAAGCGCCCAAACAGGCTGACGGCAACATGGTCAGAATCGCTCTGGCCACGAAGTCCGTCGTTACCGAACTGCGGATGGTTCCGAACCAGCCTCTGGTCTTTGGTCGCGACGGCCAAAAGCGTTCCGAAGACTCCTTGATCGCTTATTGTTGGGACAAATACCTGCGCACCGGCGATGAACGCTGGCCCACGCGTCTCCCGATGACAAAAAGCGCCGTTCGCGCGCTGGATACCGTGACTGCCTTCTCCGCGAGCAAGGCGGGCGGCGAGATTAAAGTGGATTCGTTCGTTGTGGCCGGCGGCTCCAAGCGGGGTTGGACGACGTGGACCACTGCCGCGGTAGATAAGCGTGTGGTGGCGATCGTTCCGATCGTCATTGACCTCCTAAATATCGAGCCCTCCTTTATCCATCACTGGGAGGCTTATGGCTTTTACGCGCCGGCCGTTGGCGATTACGTGTCCATGGGGATCATGGATTGGCAAGGCACCAAGGAGTATCGAAACCTGATGAAGATCGAGGAGCCTTACGAATACCGCGAACGCCTCACCATGCCGAAGTTCATGATCAACGCCACGGGCGACCAGTTCTTCCTCCCTGACTCAAGCCAGTTTTACTTCAAAGATTTGGCTGGCATCAAGTACCTCCGCTACGTCCCAAATGGCGACCACTCACTCAAGGACACGGACGCATTGGAATCCCTTGTCGCTTGTTACAACGCGATTCTCTACAAGCTGCCGCTTCCGCGCTTTTCTTGGAAGACCGAACGCGATGGTTCGATGAGGGTCGAGACGGCGGACAAACCGACCGCGGTAAAGCTCTGGCAAGCCACAAATCCGATGGCGCGCGACTTCCGCCTTGAGACGATCGGCAAGACGTGGACGAGCACGGATCTTGTTCCCCAGAGCGACGGTGGTTATCTAGCCCAGGTGGAAAAGCCCGCGAAGGGCTGGACAGCGTATATGGTCGAGCTGACCTATTCCGCTAAGGGCCAGCCAGCCCCATTCAAGTTCACCACCGAAGTAAAAGTTGTCCCTGACATCCTTCCTTACAAGTTCAAGCCGAAGAATCACCCAGCTCAGGCGAACAGCCTATAAGCGCTGCATGAAGTGGGTCTGACAGCCCCAAGCCCGGCGTGAGGAGATGTGTGGGCCAGTTCTCAAAGGACCCTGGGCGGATACTCGCCTGGAACGAGTCGTGGCAGCCCAAAGAGCGATGTGGCAAGAAATCCCTCACGCCGCGCCCTCATCTCGGGTATGGTGGATCTTTGCGAAACACTATTGAATGACAACCAAACTATTTTCCGAGCTGGGCATTTCCCCAGAGTTGCTGAAAGCCATCGACAAACTGGGCTTCGAGCAGGCTTCTCCTATTCAAGCCGAAGCGATTCCCGTCTTGTTGCAAGGGCACGATGTCGTCGGTCAATCCCAAACTGGCTCCGGCAAGACCGTCGCCTTCGGCGTGCCGGCCGTCGAGAAAGTGGACCCGCACCAGCGCGCCGTCCAGGTGCTGATTCTTTGCCCAACGCGCGAGCTGGCGGTGCAAGTATCTGAGGAGATCCACAAGCTGGCGCTCTTCAAACGGGGCATTCACGTCTTGCCCATTTACGGCGGGCAGTCTTACGAACGGCAATTCTTTGGCCTCAAGCAGGGTGCCCAAATCGTTATTGGCACTCCCGGGCGCGTGATGGATCACATGCGGCGCGGAACGCTGCGGCTCGACGCTGTCCGGATGGTGATCCTCGACGAAGCGGACGTGATGCTCGACATGGGCTTTCGTGAGGACATCGAGCTCATTCTCCAGGCGGTGCCCGCTGAACGGCAGACGGTGTTCTTCGCCGCCACGATGCCGCGTCCTATCCTGGAGTTGATTCAGAAATACGCGCGCCAGCCGCAGAGCGTCCGCATCGAACAGAAGACGCTCACCGTGCCAACGGTCGAGCAGGTCTATTACGAGGTGGACCGCCGCTTCAAAATCGAGTTGCTCACCCGGTTGATCGACATTCATGATCTCAAGCTCGGGATTATTTTCTGCAACACCAAGCGCATGGTGGACGATCTGGTGGATCATCTGAACGCCCAGGGATATTCCGCCGACCGGCTGCACGGCGACATGAGCCAAGGCATGCGTGACCGCGTGATGAACAAGTTCCGCAAGTCCGGCCTTGAATTCCTTGTGGCCACCGATGTGGCGGCGCGCGGAATTGATGTCAACGATGTGCAGGTGGTCTTCAATTACGATCTCCCCTACGACGTGGAGGACTACGTCCATCGCATCGGGCGCACGGGCCGCGCCGGCCGGAGCGGTCGGGCGATCTCATTTGTGGCCGGACGCGAGATGTTTCAGATCCAGCACATCGAGCGTTACACGAGAGTGAAAATCCAGCGCGGAAGGCCGCCGACTCTCGATCAAGTGGAGGAAGCCCGTGCCAGCACGTTTCTCGATAAGTTGCGGGCCACATTGCAAAGCGGCGAGTTTAAGCGGCAGGATCACGTGATTGAGCGTTTGTTGGAAGAAGGCTTCACCTCCACCGACATCGGATCGGCGCTTATCCATCAGTTGCAAAGCGCGGACTCAGCGGCGTCGGCCAAAGCGCCCCGCGAAGAAGAGCGTGGCCGCCCAGAACGTCCGCCTTTCCGTGAAGCACGCGACGACCGCTACGAGCAACGGCCAGACCGGCAGCCGCGACGTCGCGAGGATCAACCGCATCGTCAAAACTTTTCTGCTGACCGTCCGCCAGAGCCGCGGCGCCCGGCACCCGCACCTAGGGTCGCCGTTCAAACGACGGCACCGCCGCCGCCACTCGCAGCGAAACCGACCGCGCCGCTGACCGCGCCACCTGCGGCGAAACCGCGGCGCGAACTAGTCGCCCGCCCCCCCCGGAGTCAGGAACGCCGTGAAATTGTTGAGCCAGAGCAGGTCCAATCCCCCAAACACAGCCGTCGCACACCGGACGAGCAGACGCGCCTTTACATGAACATCGGCGCGGAGATGGGGGTCGCGCCGGGCGATGTTGTCGGAGCGATCCTGGGCGAAACGGGGCTGCCCGCGAAGGTGGTCGGCACCGTGGACATCCGAGAGCGGCACCTGTTTGTTGATGTCGCGTCCGAGCACGCGAACAGCATCGTCGCCAAGCTCAACCGCACCCGCATCAAAAACCAGAAGCTCAAAGTGAAGCCGGCGTAAACCGGGCCTGACCTATCACGCGGCGTGAGCTGAGTCAGGCTGCATGGCAAACCTAACGGGTTCGTTGGGTCTCAACTGGCAAACTGGATAGCGCAACCTTCGAGTTAGTCTGCGCAAAGTAATTCGCGGACCACTCGTTCTCGAAAAGCACGACCGGATGTTCGCTCATGTCGTAGGCGATTCGCGATCCTGTCGGCAGCGAAAGTGCGTCCAAGTCCGGCTCCTTAAACTCGGGCGGCAGCCAGCGCACCACGTTCCATGGAGCTGATTCCAGACGCGAGGCTGCGCCGTATTCGCTTTCAAGCCGGTACTGCACGACCTCAAATTGCAACGGGCCGACAGCAGCCAGCAGCGGCACTTTCACGGCTGCGTTGCGAAGCTGAAGGATTTGAATAACCCCCTCCTGCAAGAGCTGGTCGAGGCCCTGTCGAAATTGTTTGTACTTGGCCGTATTGGGGTTGTGCAGATAGGCGAATGCCTCAGGCGTGAAGCGGGGGATTTCTTTGTAGCTGATGCTCGGGTCGGTTGTGAGCGTGTCGCCGATGCCGAACTCCGAGTGGCCTACCAACCCAATCACATCGCCTGGGAACGCCTCATCCACCGTCTCACGTTCGTTGCCAAAGAGCTTGTGCGAACTGGAGAGGCGCACCTTCCTATCGGCGCGTGGGTGAAGCACTATCATGTCGCGCTCGAATTTGCCCGAGCAAACGCGCACAAACGCGATGCGGTCGCGGTGCTTCGGATCCATGTTCGCCTGAATCTTGAAAATAAAACCGGAGAACGCCGGATGCTCGGGGGCGATGGACATGCCGGCCATGACCCGCGCTTTGGGAGGAGGGGAATGTTTCAGGAAACCGTCGAGCAACAACTGCACTCCGAAGTTATTCACGCCGCTGCCGAAGAACACTGGCGTCGTCTGGCCAGCGAGAACCGAAGCGTCGTCAAATGTTTCCCCCGCCGAATCCAACATCTCCAATTCCTCGGAGACTTTGCGAAATGTTTCGTCATCCAGCCGGTCGCGAATGACTGGTTCGGACAAGCCACCGACCGAGACCGGCGCGCGATATTGGCCGCCCACGGTGCGTTCGAACAGATAAACCTGCTTCGAGCGGCGGTCATAGACCCCCTGAAATTCGAAGCCGGTGCCGATGGGCCAATTGACCGGGAAGGCGCCGATGCCCAGCACGCGCTCCAGTTCATCCAGCAACGCGAGCGGTTCGAGCATGGGCCGGTCGCATTTGTTCATGAAGGTGAAGATTGGCACGCCGCGCTGGCGGCAAACTTCAAAGAGCTTGCGCGTCTGCGACTCGATGCCTTTGCCGGCGTCGATCACCATGACTACGGAATCGACAGCGGTCAAAACCCGATAGGTATCCTCGGAGAAATCCTTGTGGCCAGGCGTGTCGAGCAAGTTGATGCGGTAGCCGTCGTAATCAAACTGAAGCACCGTGGAGCTGATCGAGATGCCGCGCTTGCGCTCCAGTTCCATCCAATCCGACGTGGTGGCGCGCTGATGTTTGCGCGCGGTGACTGAGCCTGCGAGTTGCACTGCGCCACCGTAGAGCAGCAGCTTCTCGGTCAGCGTCGTCTTGCCCGCATCCGGATGCGAGATAATGGCGAAGGTCCGCCGCTTCTGAATTTCTTTCTCTATACTCACAGGGGTGTGGAAGGTAGCACACCCCCGCCTCAGCACAAGTAGAGATCCGGCCTGATTCTAACGTTTCGACAAAGCGCGCAGCAGCTTGACCGGCTCGGGAGTCTTGTAGTGTCGCTTCAAGCCCAATTCGCTTAACATCCCGCCTGGTACTCGGGCGATGAATTCCGGAAAGCTCCGCTCCACCCGGTCGCGGATAAGCTTTTGGCCGGTTTTCGAAGCCCAAAATTCCTCTTCCACCTTCGCCAGGGCGATGCCCGCCTCTTCAGGCGTCATGTTCTCGCGCTTGGCGAGCAGCCACACCAGCTCCTTGTCGCCGGGTAAGCAGACCGGAAACGGCACGAACTTCAGCGTAATTTCCTGCTCGCCGTCGGCTTCTGCCGGGACGTTCGGATTCACATTGATTTCGCTGCTGAACTGGGCGCCGTCAGACATCGCGACTTCCACCGCTAGGCTCTGCTCTTTCCTGTTCGGCTTAATGGTCACATCGCCATCGCCGAAGGATGCGGCTAACTGGCGCTTTACTTCCGCGATGCTCTTCGGTTCGAGGTCGGGCAACTCGACTTTCGCGCAGAACTTCTCGAAGGCCAGGCCGCGGGCTTTGGCTTTGAGTTCGAGTTCGATCGCTTGATAAATCTTCCCGGCCAACTTCGGATCCTGGGTGGCTTTGGGAAGAACTCGTTGCAACAAATCTAGCAATTGTGTGTCGGTGGTTTTAGTTGTTTCTTTTTTCATGGCTCAAAAACTGGCGCGTTCTTGTGTCAGATTCCTCGGCCGAGCGCAAGCACGGCTGGGGCTTTTCGACGACGGCGAATTGCGTCGGGGGCGGTAATACATTTTTTCTTTTACCTTCCCAGGTTCTGAACAAGAGGCTTTACATGTCTGCGAGCTGAGCCTACCAATAGGAAAGCTCTATGAAAACTTCCCGACGCTGCTTTGCTTTCACCTTGATCGAACTGCTGGTCGTGATCGCTATCATCGCGATCCTAGCCGGGATGCTTTTGCCAGCTCTGGCCCGCGCCAAGTTCCGCGCGAAAGTGATCAACTGCACTTCAAACTACCGGCAATGGGGCATTGCGGTGAATGTGTATTCGACCGATGACATCCAAGGTCGCCTGCCGGCTTTTCGCATGCCGCGCACCGGGCTCAATCCCTGGGATGTTTCCATCAACATGGCGACGAATCTCGAGCCTTATGGCTTGACGGTGCGCATGTGGTATTGCCCGACGCGTCCGGGGGACTTCGCCGATGCTCAGAAGTGGTTCCAGACCCAGCGCAAAGGGGAGACACTCACCGCCATCGCGGATCTGAATAAATATTTTGTCCGTCAATACGGCAACTTCGCCATCATCTGGCATTGCTGGTGGGTTCCTCGTCCGCTGGAAGACGGCACGATGTTTCCCACGCCCACCACTTCAGGCACTTTTTCCCGCACCAAAGATGGGTGGCCCACGCGGCTCGAAGATCAGGCTGCGACCATCCAGCCGGTCATCACTGATCTTTGTCTGGCAGAAGGCACAAAGAATACTAACAGCCTGAACGCTCGTGCCGGCCACCCAATCAGCAGCAAAGTCCAAAGTGTGAATCTCGCCTTTGCCGACGGCCATGTCGAAACCCGCAACGGCAAGCAGATCCAATGGCAGCAGTCCGGCAATTGGACGACGTTTTATTAGGCGGTTCGTGTTCGTCCGCGGACAATAGTCCGTTCGCAGCTCGCATCGGGTAGAGCAAACCGTTCTGCTCGTTAAGTGATCACTCCACCAGAACTGGCGCTTCACTCTTTCCAACGTGCCGTGTCTCATCTAAAACCTCTACCCATGCCCATGATCGCCCTGCTCCTCACGTTCTCTTTCACCTTCACGATTTTCGCCGGAGAAGCTGTCTCTCTCGCAGCCGATCGAGATGCCATTTTCTATCGCTTCGCCGACGAGTTTGTGACCGCTTATCTCGCGTGGCGACCCGCTGAAGGGGTTGCCCTTGGCCTTCACCAATACGACGGGCAGATGACCGATCACTCCCGCGCCTCGCTCGAGGCCGAACTGGCACGTCTGCGACGTTCCGACCATGCCCTGACTTCCATTTCAGCGAAAAAGCTAAGCCCGCGCGCTTCCTGCGACTATCGCCTTCTGCAATCCGCCATTCGAAAGGAACTTTTCAAGTTCGAAGATATCCGATCCTACACGCTCAACCCAATGACCTACGCAGGGTCGCTCGGCGTCAATATCTACATTAAGCGCGACTTCGCCCCGCTGTCTGAACGGGTCCGCTCCATCGTTGCCATCCTGCGTCAAGCGCCGCATCTTTTCGCCGCCGCTCGCGCCAATCTTGACGGCTCCCTTCCTCGTCCCTTCATAGAAACGGCCATTCAGATCGCCGAAGGCTCCGCTGATTTTCTGGCGAAAGATCTGGTCGAGGCCTTGAAAGAGATCAAAGACCACTCGCTGCGCAGCGAGTTCACGAACGCCAACAATCTCGCGATTACAGAGCTTCGCGGCTTTGTCAGTTGGCTCAAAGAAAACAAGCTTCCCAAGGCGAACGATCGCTTTGCTCTCGGTCGGGCGAAATTCGCTAAAATGCTCCGTGACGGCGAACTCATTGGTCTCTCGCCGGAGCGTATTCTTGCGCTCGGATTGCAGGAGCTCCGACGTGAGCAGCAGGTCCTCGCCGAGGCCGCCGGGAAGATCGATCCCGCCAAGAAACCGATCGATGTCCTCAAGCAAATTCAAAAAGACCATCCCACCGAGCAGAGCCTGATTCCTGACACACGAAAGAACCTCGAAGCCATTCGCCAATTTCTGATTGACCACCGCATCGTCACGATTCCCTCCGAGGTACGCGCGCGTGTTGAAGAGACTCCTCAATTTGACCGCGCCACGAGCTTCGCTTCGATGGACACGCCCGGCCCTTTTGAAGCGAAGGCTACCGAGGCCTACTATTACGTGACGCCGGTGGAGACGGACTGGACGTCGCAGCAAAAAGAAGAATGGCTTACAGCGTTCAACTATTACACGACAGACATCGTTACGATCCACGAGGCCTATCCCGGCCATTACGCGCAGTTTCTTTGCCTAAATGCGTCATCAGCAAATCGCATTGAAAAAGTGTTCAACAGTTACGCCTTTGTGGAAGGCTGGGCGCATTACACTGAAGAGATGATGCTTGATGAAGGGTTCGGCCCGAACATGCCTTCCGCCTCCGGACAATCGCCCTCGCTCATCGCTGCCAAATATCGGCTGGCACAATCTGACGAAGCTCTGCTGCGCCTTTGTCGCCTCTGCTGCGCCATCAAGCTGCACTGTCAGGGCATGACCGTGGACGAAGCCACCCGGTTCTTTCAGGAGAATTGCTACTACGAAGAAAAGCCGGCCCGCCAAGAAGCTGTCCGCGGGACATTCGACCCCGAGTACCTTTATTATACTCTAGGCAAACTCCAGATTCTCAAACTCCGCCGTGACTGGCAAATGCAGGAAAGCTCTCACTTCAGCCTTCAGCGCTTTCACGATGAAGTCCTTCGCCACGGCGCTCCGCCGCTCCGCCTCCTCCGCGAACTCATGCTCAAGGATTCCTCGAAGTGGCCACAACTTTTTTAGCCCAACCATTTCTGACCCACCCGCGGGCTTCATGAGAATTATCCTGCTCCTTGGGCCAACGGAGGCTTGGAAAGGAGCCGTCCGCGCTTTCGCCCGCGGGTTGGTCATATCAACGGTGGGCAATGGGCGATGGATGGAGTAAGATCACAGCAATGAGATTGTATCAGGATCAGATCTGGCGAGCTCCAGGCGAATTCATCCGTATTGTGAAAATCGACCGGCTTTCAGTCAGCTACAAAACGATGGCCGACCTGGCGGTCAGGACTGGCACGCACCACACAGTGACGAAGAAGGAGTTCTGTCGGTTGCTCAAAACCCGCATGGCGGTGCTCGCCAGTGGCGTCGAACCCACAGCATGAGTGCGACCACGAAACCCGTTGAACGCCTTTTTCCCTTCGTGCTCCGTTCGCGCACCTTGCTGGTGGGCCGCGAGACGTTGTGGCGGTCTAAACGCCACCTGCAATTCGTTCTCATCACCTGCGACTTGTCGGAGAACAGCAAAACGGAAATCCTCGGAAGCTTTGCTCACTGTCCAATCGTTCAGCGCTACTCGAGCGAAGATCTGGAGAAATTCTTTTCCGTGAACGGCGCGAAGGTGATCGGCTTCAAAAAATCCGCGCTCGCCAAGTCGATTTACGACGAACTCAAAGCGGACCAGATCAACGTGCCGTCAGATAAGACTGCCAAACCTTTGAAGCCGCAGGGCGAGCTCCCCGGAGGCGCGGGACTGACCTAAGTCCACCTCGAACTCGGCCAGCCAGTCGTTGTGCGCTTCAGGATCGATCAGCATTTGCTGAACGCGCCAGTGGCGTTTGTCTTCCGAAGGCACTACATAAGTATGGCGCGCATTGCGTGCGTTGGGATCCAGGCAAATATATTCGTGCTCGACGTGGTATTTTTCCATTGCCTGACGCAATCCATCGGCCGTCCAAGGCTCGCCGGTCGATTGATCCAACGAGGGCATTGCGGCCAGAGCTTGTTCGTAATCGCCATTCACGACGCCACGCAGGAAGGTGAAGATACGATTGCGGATCGCCACGGTGAACGCCTTTGTGTCGCGGGTGATGTCCTGAGCGGCTTCCTCCGCGCCGGGCGGACGGACGTTCTTAACCTCCGCCCGCTCGTACTTCGGGTCGCGCATTTTTTCCCACTCGTCGAGCAGGCTGGAGTCCACTTGGCGAATCATGGTCGCAAGATACAGCTCCATCTCGCGGACGGCGTCATTCTTGGCGGCGTCGGGGACCGTTTGGGCCAGGACCTTGTGAACGCTCGACAAGTGACGTAACAGAACACCTTCGGCCCGCTGCAACTCGTAATCCTTAATGTAATCTTCAAACGAGCGAAACTGCTCGAACATCTCGCGCACGATTGATTTCGGTCGAATATTTTCCTGCCCCACCCAGGGATGCCTATCCGCGAAAGCGTTGAATGTCGTATAGACGAACTCGGACCGCGGCTTTGGGTATTCGAGCTTCTCCAGTTCGTCGATCCGTTCCTGGTATTCCACTCCTTCCATTTTCATCTCGGCCATCTTCTGGTCCTTCAGTTTATCGAGCTGTTTGCGAAGGATGATGTCCGGATTCTCCAAGATCGACTCCACCAAAGTGATCAAGTCCAGGGCGTAGTCGGGTGACTGCGGATCAATCAGCGGGAACGTCTCCAGCAAATAGAGCGACAACGTCTGGTTCATCGAGAAATCATCCTGTAGCTCGATATTGACCCGGAGGTAAGCACCCGTCTCGCTCTGCGGAATAAACTCGATTATTTTCCGGTCCAAGAGCGAGCGGAACAATTGCCATCCGCGCTTGACGTGAGCTTTCTTGGCTTTGGGCGATTCGTGACAGCGCGCGATCAATTGCTGCATGGCCTGGCAACCGTCTCCTTTCCTGCCGAGCACGTTTAGCAACATGGCGTGGGAGACTTGAAAGCGAGAGGTCAGGCGCTCGGGTTGGGCGCCAATGAGACGGGTGAACGTGTTCTTGTCCCAGTTGACGAAGTTCCGTTCCGGCGGCTTGCGTTTAACGACCTTCTTTCCATCGCGCGACGCCTTTCCTTCGAGTTTGAGGTTCTCGACGACGTGCTCGGGAGCTTGAGCGATGACCCAGCCGCGTTCGTCAAATCCCTTTCTTCCGGCACGTCCGCCAATTTGGTGAAAGTCGCGCGCGCTCAGAATTCCGGTCTTCTGCCCGTCATACTTGCACAGCCGGCTGAAGAGCACGGTGCGGATCGGAACGTTGATCCCGACGCCGAGCGTGTCGGTGCCGCAGATGATTTTGAGCAACCCCTTCTGCGCCAATTGCTCGACCAGCACGCGATATTTCGGCAGGAGACCGGCGTGGTGCAATCCAATGCCGTGGCGCAACCACCGTTTGATTTCTGGGCCATACGGGCTGATGAACTTGAAGCCTTCGAGAGCGCTGGCCAGCGCGCTTTTCTCCTCGCGCGTGCAGACGTTGATGCTGGTGAAATCCTGTGCGCTCTCAGCCGCTTCCAATTGCGTGAAGTGGACCACATAGACAGGGCTCTTGCCATCGGCTACTAACTTTTCCAGCGTCTGGGCCAGTGGCGTTTCGGCATAGGAATGCTCCAGCGGGACGGGCCGCTCTTTGGACTGAACGGTGATCGTTGGCCGTCGATTGAGCTTGGTGAGCTCCTCTTCGAAAAACGTCGTGTCGCCCAGCGTGGCTGACATCAACAAAAATCGAGCCTGCGGCAGGGTCAAGAGCGGCACCTGCCAAGCCACACCGCGGTCACGGTCCGAATAATAGTGAAACTCGTCCATCACGACCTCCTGGACGCGCGCTTCGACTCCCTCACGAAGAGCGCTGTTAGCGAGAATTTCAGCGGTGCAGCAAAGAATCGGCGCATCGCGATTCACCGAGGCGTCGCCAGTGCTGAGCCCAACGTTATCCGGTCCGAATTCGCGGCAGAGGGCCAGCCATTTCTCGTTCACCAATGCTTTGATCGGGCAGGTGTAGATCGAGCGCATGCCTTGGGCGAGCGCCTTGAAATGCAGCGCAGCTGCCACCAGCGACTTGCCTGAGCCAGTAGGCGTGTTCAAGATGACGTTCTTTTCCTCGAACAGCTCCAAGATGGCCGATTCCTGGGCCGGGTAGAGCTGGAGCCGCCGACTCTCGACATACTCCAGAAAGCGTCCGAGCAGGAGATCGTTTCCGGGTTGCTCGTTCCGGGGTATCAGATCGTAAAGTGTAATCGGCACAGCATAATCTATGGGCTGACAGCCGCCTTGAAAAGAGTGATGAATGAGGCAGTGAACTGCTCGCCCCGGTGTCTCTTGGCCGAGTCTCGTTGTGGGCGAGCACTCGTCTGCCGGAGCCTGCTCGGTCGGCTTCTTTCGCTATGTGTTCTGCCTGTTTCCAATGCGCGACAAGGCGTGGCGCCGAGAGCGAAGCTTAATTGCCAAGTTGATCTTGAGGTCGTGAAGCCCCGGGTGTCGCCTTGATATCGAGTTTAATGACGACGTTGTCTCGGATAAGATCGTTGGGCTTCCCCGGATAGTTAATGTTGAAATCTTTGCGGTTGATTGCGAAGTCGGCCTTGACCGCGACCGCATTATCAGCGACCTGGATGTTCGCAGGAAACGAAACACTCTTCGTGACCCCGTGAAGGCTCAGGTTGCCCGTCACCTTTTGCTGCCCTGCCGATGATTCAATGCTCGTGATCGTAAAGGTTGAGACAGGGAATTGTTTCACGTCGAAGAAGTCAGGACTCTGGAGATGGCCGGTCACGCGATCGTTATCTGTCCAAACGGAAGGCATGCTGATCTTAATCTCTGGTGTCCCGACGATCTTGCCGTCCGCGGCATTAATTTTACCAGCGAACTTCTTGAACCCGCCATTGTGATTCCCCGTGACCTTGGAGCCTACGAACCCGATCGTGGACTCGGCACGGACCACATATTCCTTGCCGGATTTTGACGGGGCGGATGAAGCCTTCTGGGGTTCGGACGCGGCCGTCTTGTGGACTTTGTCCGCTGGATCAGAGCAGCCGACAAATAGTAGGACTGCTGCCGAGGCCGTGAGCGTTGTAACGTGGAAGTGTTTCATGAGTGAGTATGTTTCAATTATTGGATCACAGGTGATCGTCAAGTGCGGCCCGTAGGATTTAGGGTGCTTCTGACGGCTATTGCTTGCTTTGCACGGTCCAAGTGCGCGACCGCGTAACTACTGCACCCGCGCCGAGCGCCGGGTCGTCCTGATACAAGCCCGAATCGCGCTTGCCAATCACTTCGACGTAATGCGGGCCCGCTGCAAGCGCGGTGACGGAGATGGGGGTGTCGATAGGCATCTCCGCGCTCCACGCGCCTGAATCGAGTCGCCACTTGTAATGGGTATAACCAGAGCCGCTGGGAAAACCGCGCGGCGGAATACCGTTGCCGGAGCGATTCACCCCAACCGTGAGCTTCGCGGTGGTCTCGCTGGTCTTGCCAATTGGTTCGCCTGAGATCGATGCGCCGAGCGGAATCACTCCGCCTTTATCGAGTCCGTTCGGCCCCGTGCCGAGCGCAGGCGATCCGGGTAAGAGGCTAAACCATTCCCGCAGGATCTGCGCGCCCAACCAGTTGGTGAAATAGGTCTCGGAAACTTGTGGGATGTGCTTGAGCTTCGGATCGACAATCGTATTCCCACTTCCAGGGCCCTCCCAAGCGGAGGGCAGGATGTTGTGGTTGAACGTCACGGTCGTGCTCTCCGCAACGTAGTTCCGGACGAGTTGCTCGGCGTCCACGATGATATTGCCCTCCATGTAGAAGCCTACACCAAAGCCGGTCGGGCGAGGTTCAAGATCGCGCACGCACAAAACGGCTGAGGCGGAGTCCCGGCCGCCCGTTTTGGTGGTGTGAACGATGGTGTTGTTAATCATCGTGAAAAAATTCCCTTCCTTCGCCGTCGCAGCCTGATCACAGTCAAAAAATAGGTTGCCAATAATCGTGACCTCGGAACTGTCGCGATTGCGTTCGCCGCCAGAAATCGCCGCCGCCGTATCCGGAGCGCCATTTCTGTGCGCGTGGAGAAAAATGTTACCCTCGACCCAGGCGTCCGTGCCGTCGAGGTCTAGGATATCATCGCTCGTTCCGTTAAAGACATTGTTGTAAAACTGAATGATGGGCTGGTTCTTGTCGCGGTTTCCACCGGTGAAATCAATCGTGTCATTGTAGCCTAGCGTGCCGCCGAAATAACAATCGCGCACGATGGCCCGGCCGCCAGCTTTGATACCGCCATCGCCGTGCATCGGCTCGAATTGCGTCGTGCCGGTCGGGAAATAGCAATGGCTCACGACAAACGAACTGCGGTCAAGCGAGAGATATTGGCGAGCGGAGTTGCCGAAAGTTAAGTGGTCGAGGAGCAGAGTGCCCCCCGCACCATAGATGGCGGTGTAGTCATTCCCATCGATCTGCGCATAACTGATGCGAGTCTCCGGAGATCCGGCGCTTCCTGCCACTACGATGCCTCCCCACCGCGACGTGCTTTCGGGGACCTGCGTGAACCGGATCGGCGCGGCGGCCGTCCCTTCAGCGAGCAAGCGCCCCCCATTGGTGACCACGAGGTCCACTCCTGATTTCATATGTAAGCTGGTACCTGGCTCGATTGTGAGCGTCGCGCCTTTGCCGACCGTGACGCCGCCGGTCAAGACGTAAGGGCTGTTGGTCGCGAACCATGTCGTGTTCGTCGCGATGATCCCTTTCACCTCGTTAGCCGCCATGGCAAATGGGCCAAGCGTCGCTGCCAATAACCACAATGAAACCTTCAAATAACCATTCATAATAAAACTTTCCGATTCCGAGTTAGAGTGACTGTCAGATCCCAATTGCGTCACGATGAACTAATTAGCCCTTTTTAGAGCTGATGCACCAGAGCGCTTCGTTCGTGCGGATGAAGAGTTCGCCATCGGAGACTGCGATTGATGAATTCATCGGTCCTTTGAGCGGGTTCGTCGCGAGCAGTTCGAACTTCGGCGCCGCGCGAATCACGAAGATGTCGCCAGCCTGATTCGGAACGTAAATGCGATCGCCAGCCAAAACCATGGATGACCACGAGCCGCCTTGAGAGCGGGTGGAGGGGAGCCGCTCTTCCCAAACCGTCTGCCCCGTGCTTAAGCTCAGGCAGATGGCGACGCCGTCTTGGCTGAGAGTGTAGATGTGCCCGCCGGAAATAACACCGGATCCGATGCCGCTCTTGACGCGATCCAATCGCCAGAGACGCTGGCTCTCGGTCAGTTCACCGCTGCCGCCTGGTTTCAGCGCGATGGCGTTTCCGCCGCCCATGCCACTGCTCATGCCGACCAGTGCGCCTTCGCCCCAGAGCGGCGTCGTGTAAATCGTTCCGCCAAGGCCTTTGCTAATCCAAAGCTGCTTCCCAGTTTTCGGGTCAAAGGCAGCCAAACGGTTCGGGAAATTCATGATCAATTCACCGCGCCCGCTGGCATTCACAATGATTGGAGTGCTCCATGAACCATTCGGCCCGCCGGCGAAACCGCCAGGACCACCGGGACCTCCAGGACCGCCTCGACCACGGCCTCCACCCGGTCCGCCCGGTCCAGCGAAATTGGGTCGAGGCAGAGCTGCGTTCAAGCCTTCACGAAGTTTGTCTTCATTCAACGAGCCGCTCTTGTCTGGATCCCATTCGGAGGCCCACTTGCTAAACGTGGCCTTCAGCTCGGGGCGTGTTAACGATCCATCCTTGTCAGCGTCCGCCGCCGCAAAAAGGCCTGGGCCGACAAATCCGGCGGGACCGAATCCAGGTCCTCCGCCACCTCGCTGCCCCGCGCCGCCTTGACCTCCGCCACCAGAACCAAACCCTTGTGGTGCCGGCAACATTTCGCCTAACTTCTCGACAAACCGCTCCTGGTTCACCTTGCCAGTTTTTCCCGCGTCCAGCTTGTCAAACCATGCGTCGGCCAAAGCCGTGAACTCTTCTTTGGTCAGCCTCTGATCTCCGTTCTTGTCCGCCTGCGATAAAATTGAGGGAGCGAGCATCGTCCCCGGCCCGAATCCACCCCCGCCTCCAGTTCCACCTCGACCGCCCGGCCCGCCAAAGCCCCCGCCCATTTGCGGCTGTTCACTGGGATCGACCTTTGGCGGCTCGATTTCCCAAGCTGTCGTGCCCGTATCCTTATTGAGCGCCACTAACCGTGCTTTCGCATCGGGACCGAAGTTGAGGATGCAGAGATCGCCATGCAGGATTGGCGAGACCGCGTTGCCGAATCCATGATTCAGTTTGCCGAGATCGCGATGCCATGCCTCTTTGCCATCCATGTCGTAGGCGCAAACTCCCGCTGAACCAAAACAGACATAAACCCGCTCGCCGTCAGTCACCGGAGTTCCAGCGCAATACGGGTTGTTTTGCTGGGTTGGCTCATTCTCCGCATAGGTGACGCCGGACTGCCAAAGGAGCTTGCCGTTCTCTCGATCGAAACACATGAGCGTGCGGCGATTCTCCTTCTGCACCGCTTGCGCGATGAAGACGCGATTGCCCCAGACGATCGGTGACGAGTTGCCGGGGCCCGGGAGAGCTACGTGCCAGCGAACGTTTTCTTTGTCGGTCCATTTGAGAGGCAGATCTTTTTCTGAAGAAACACCCGTTCCATCCGGACCGCGCCAGCCCGGCCAATTGCTTCCCGCAGCGGTAATCGTTGCTGAAACAGTAAGAAGACCGGTGAGGTATAATTGCAATGAGTTTTTCATATTGATGGCTATTCCGTCTGTCCTCCGTTGGGCGCGGATGTCGAAACCGCGCGGCCCTTGGTCGGCCCTTTTTGTGATGATTCCGGTCCCTCGATGACGAGCCTCAGCATTTGCTTGCTCTTATCGGATCCGAGAAAGAGCGTTTCCGGGAATTTGTAATGCCGCGTAATTTGAGTCAGTATCTCCGGTCCCATGTTGGAGTTCAGCCACATGCCCGCCAGGTACTGAAGTCGCAGGTTTCGGTCGGTGTTGATCTCCGCGTTCTTCGTCCATTCCTGTAAATCGGAAGCTTGCCCGGCGTAGGTGGCGAATAAATCAATCGCGGAATGGAAGCCCACATCATCAATCGACTTCTTCACGCGGGCATGATCTGCGCGGTCGAGCCGGTCCTGAAGCTTATCCAAATCAATCCGCGTCGGTTCGGCTTGGCCGAAAAGGACAGCGTCGTAGCCCTCTCCTTCGCTGTCATTGCTCCAAAGAATGCCGTTGGGGAAAACCTTGAAAAAGGTGGCGATCACGCTTTTCACCGTGTCTGAATTGCTTTCGTAAAGCGGTATCCACAGGCTCATCACTCCTCCCGGCTTCAAGTGCTCCTTGCACATTTCATAGTATTCGACCGTGTTCAGCGCCGCGCAGCCTTTGACCCACGGATCAATCGGATCGGATGTGATGACGTCGAATTTCTCTTTCGTCGTGCGGATGAAATGTCGGCCATCGTCAAACACCACTTCAGTGCGCGGATCTTTCACGACGCCGTAGTTCTCTTTCTCGAACATTGGCGCGACAAACTTCGGAACCAATGGTTCGATGTCGCAGATGACAATACGTTTGACTTCGGGGTGGACGACGAACGAACCCGCCGTCACGCCTGCTCCGCACGCCACGACCAGGACCGATTCGGGGTTCTGGTGCGCGAGCGCTGACATGTGGCCCAGCATCCGTTGGAGCCGCATATCACGGCCTTCATTCGAGGCTTGCACCTTGCCGGCAGAGTGGAAAAATCTCGTTCCGGTCGTCCACTTGGTCACGGCGACCGAACCGTTCAGTCCCTCACCCAGATAAGTGCAAAAAATATCCGGCTTATCGCCGCCGGATGGGACGTCTTTTTCTCCCACAATTTGAGGTGCCAATCGGTTGGCATAGCTCGCGGTATAGCGGCCATAAGCGATCACTCCCCAAGGCAACCCGGACACGCCCCAAGCCAAAAAAGCGGCCAGCCCGATCAACGCCGCGAGCCCCACCACGACCGTGAACCTCCCGGTGTAGCTCGGAGCAGTCGAGGTAACAAAGCTCTCAGCCATCCCGGAGTTCGAGGTTCCAAGTTCGGCGTTGGAAAAAAGAGCGGTCTCATCCCGACTGCCTTGGAGTGCCAGAGCATGAGGTCGGGATTTCCAGAGGAGTGGCGCAAACATCAAGAGCGCAGCAGCAGCCGAGACCCCAATCAGCAGTCGTTGGGCCCATTGCGTGCCAGCCAACGGAATTATCAGCAAGCTGAAGGCAAGAGCGCCAAGGATTGCTCCGACCGTGTTGGCCGCATAAACTCGGCCCACCAGCCGGCCCGGATCTTCCCCACGCGACGCAACCGAAGCCAGCGCCAGAGGAAAACTTGCTCCCCACAGTATTGCCGCAGGTAAGAGAGCCCACAGACAACGCGCTAGATCCAATTGGAAATTCAGCCACGGGCTCATCGAGAGCGATGGATTGATTGGCCAGTACGGAAGCGACTGGCTAATCATGAAAGCGGTCCACGCCACTGCTCCCACCAAAAGCATCTGGCAACAGCCGAGGGCAAGGCGAGGCCTAACAATCGAACGCGATAGAAACGATCCGGCGCTGCTCCCAATCCCCAACCCAGCCAAAAACACCGACAAAATGATCGAGAATGTGTAAACCGTCCCACCCAGTATCAACGACAATAGCCGTGTCCAAACCACCTCAGCGCCAAGCGCGGCAAGCCCCGACAACGCAACCGTGATGTAAACGATCCAAGCACCCGCCGTTCTCGCGCCGGGTAAGCGCCTGCTTTGATCGGAAGTCGATGTGTGAAACGCGGAATCCGGAGTTGACGACAGATCTTCTCCGCGCAGCCTCTTACTCGGTGAGGACGTTTGATGGGAAGTCAGCGCCGCCAAACCGAGGCCAGCCAGCGCTACGACCCCATTGATCGCCGCCGCGACATAGGTCGCCGTCGCCATGTCATGGATTCGCAGCAGGTAAAAGCCTGCCAGCAAGCAGCCGAACACCGCGCCGACAATGTTCCCGCCGTAGAAAAATCCCAACCACGAAACGCCTTGAGGCGTCGTCTCGACCCACCGCGAAATAGCCGGCAGTGTGGCCCCCATCAGCAATGTTGGCGGTAGCAGGCAGACCGCGGCCACCGCTCCGCGCAGTACAATGCTGGTGCCACCGGGCCTGCCATTCGCTGTGTAAATCTGAACCACGTAAGGCATCCCGAACAGCACCGCGAGGCCGAGGAGCCCGATTCCTAATTCCAGCAGAGCGTAAACGCGCAAGGGATGGTGTCGCGGCGAAACGAGTCGGGGCAGCAATAGGCTACCCAGGCACATCCCCCCCATGAAGGTGCCAAGCAATACTGCCAGCGAAACGGTGGTGAGACCGATCGCGAGCTGCAGCAGTTGCAGCCAGACTATTTCGTAGATCAGCGCTGAGCAACCACTGCCAAGGAACAACACCAGCAGCCAGGGCAAGAACCGGCGCGATTCGGGAACGCGCCGTGGCGGGCTGGTGTTTGGTTTGATCATATAGCGAGCCGACAAAAACCTCTTTATTGGAGGTCGTGGCTATTTGGCGCCCTGATCGATCCAGGCGCGGACCAATCCGACCTGCTCGGCCGTGAGCGGTGCAGGCGGCGGGAGTTTGCTGAGGTCCGGCTCGGCAGCTATTATTGTCCATCCGGAGGCGACGATGCTTAGGATGATCGCGGTGGAGGACTTATTCATTATCTTCACTTGGGGTTCATGGGTTACAGGTTAGAGACGCGGACAGAGCCGATTGGTTACATCGATGACCGTTCTGTTTTCTGACACAGCCAAACTGCAATAAATCGAAAGCAACGCCAGCGTTCCGAGACGATATCGATTCGTTACTGTCGTTTCCGCGCCGGGCTGGATTTAACAGCGGGGGTCACGAAGTCAGCAGTGGAAAACTTCCCGGCATTTTTGACTTCATCCTGTGCGAGCAGAAACTCCCGACGTTTTTTGACGTGGTCACGCAAGGATTGTAAATGCTGTTCAAGGTTTTGGACCTCGCGCTCGGGATTGATCTTAAAAAGCTCCGCGCGAATTGCGGCCTCGGGCTTCAACCTCTCACCCAGCGCGTTGATGATTGGGACGAAGATCTCTTCCGTATAGATCGTTTCCAGGATCTCTTTTGTCCGGGCGAGAAAGAGCTTTCGAAACTGCGGATTAGCCAGAAGCGGTCCGGAGAAATATCCGGGAGCTCGCCACTGCATTCCGCCGCCTCCACCAAAGCCAAACCCGCCTCCTCGGCCACCGGCCCCTCCCCTCTGACCTGGTGGCGTGTCGCCATTCATCCCGAACGTAATGGCCATGTTGAAGAAGACCTGACTCCCGCCCCTCATGCCGCTGAGACCCCACGTGTTGTCTTGGTCCCACGGATACATCGTCCATTTGCCCGTTCCCTTGACGTCGTGGTAGGCGTAGTAATTGTTGAAGAAACCATCCCAGTGCGACAGCACCGTGTTGACGGCGAAATAATTCACCACTTGTTCGACGTCGAAGTTCTTTTTAATCAACTCCCATTGCTCGTCGCCCTGCGTCTTGTTCAACCCATCGATGAGCGCCACGACGTCGTCGTGACCCTCGCGGACATGGGTCTTTTTTTCGTGCTGCCCGACAACACCTTGTTCGTACCAGAGAATCTTGTAGAGGTTGCCGTCGTCGGGAATCTTGTTGCGACGGAGGAACGCGCGATTCGGTTGTTCCACCAGCAGGTAGAAACCGGCAGGCTGACCGTTTTGCCAAAGTCGGACGTGATAGCTCTGCTCGGCAGCCATTCCGGCTTTGCGATACACTTCGTAAGCCAGAGGCTCTACCAGCACACCAGTCTCGGTTTCAAAGATAAGATTGATACCGACCATTTTATTAAGCGGCTTGTCTTTGTAGAGGTGAACCTTTTGCCCTCCGGATCGCGGGATGACTTGAACAAAATCAAACAACTCAAGTTTCTGGGTCGCAGGGTCAAAATAGACAAACGCTGATTGGCTCGGCGTCACGCCGGCCAGACCGCGGCGAAATCCACCCGGACCGCCACGTCCACCAAACCCGCCGCGACCGCCAGGGAATCCTCCCGGGCCGCCACCAAATCCGCCGGCAGGACCGCTGAAACTGTTCCGCGGGTTCTGCCAATCTTCAAACTGCTTCTTCTGGGCTGGCGACAAAATCGGTTTGACTGTGGCGACCAGTTTCTCGCTCAGTGCATCGCCTCGCTCGCGGAGCTCCCGCAAGCCGTCCTCCGGCTGCTTGATGGCGGCGGTTTGCTGGGTGAGTTCATTTCGTTCTTTGGCGAGTTCCTGAAGAGTCTTGCGCAGCCCGTCAAAGCGGGCCTCGTCGATCTCGGCTTTGACGGACACGGCATACCAAGCCCCCTCGAGCTTGACCCAACTCCCGACAATGGCCACGGGATTCGCGAAGAGCATCCCAGTGCGCGCGCTATCGGGCTGTTGTGGCTTCGACTGCCATTGGGTGAAAGCTTGGTTTTGCTCATCGGTGAGGTGTGGCTTGAGCGCTTCCGTCAAACTCTTTTGAAACGTCTTAATGACATCGGGGAGAGTCTTCAACTTGCTTTCAACGTTCGAGGCTTCGAGTGTTTCATCGATCATCTTATCGCGAGCGGAAAGCTTGGCTGAAAAGACCGATCTCAACGCTTGAGCCGTCGCAAAACCGATCTGCCGATTGACAGTCAATTCGAACCACGCGCTTGGCAGGTCGATGCTGTTTTGCAACAGAGTTCTCGCCTGCCCGCGAGCCGCCTCCTGCGGGTTGACAGCTCCCGGACCTTCGAACCCGCCGCGGCCTTGCGGACCCCTGCGCTGCGGTGCGGCCTGAGGACCGCGTTCACTCGTATCGATAATCCAGCCGAACGGAATCTTCGCCGATTCAATAGGGCCGTGCACGTAGCTGGAAAGCGCCGGACGAGGCTCGCTCTCCGCCGGGAAATATCTCCGCGCGCCGGTCGGGCTCACCGCCTGGATGCGGAACCGGATCAATTGGTCTTTTGTCTGGCCGGGAATCGCGGCGGAGTAGCGGCTCTCGGTGATTTTCTTCATCGCGACCGACAACTCCGGTTTCTCGAAGCCAGGGCCGGCCAGACGATAAAGCACGTTGACTTCCGAGACACCGGTTTCGCCACGCACGTCGGCTTCGATGACAATCGGTTGATCCGGCGCGGGATTCTCTGGCACGAACTTCACGTTCGAGACTACCGGCGGAAGGCTGGCGGAAAAGTTGGCGTTCACTTTGCCAGGGGTGCCCGCAGGCTTGATGCGATCGCTCGATAGTGGAGACGAAGCCCAGTTGGAAACATCATCACTGCCTGCTTCCGGACTGATCCGTTCGAGTGAACCAGAAAAGCCATCGGCCCCCATCGGCCACGGTGCGCTATCGCGGTATTTGACGGCGTCGATGACTCTGCCGGAAGGATGGAGGAGTTCGAGCCGCTCGCCTTTGTTGCTCAAGGCTAGGCTGAAAACTCCGGTTATTGGAGCGTCATAAAATTCCTTGAAGCGGTCGCCATTCCGGCAGATCACCAAGAACCCTTTGGCCTCGATGATCGTGCCAGGTGCGAACTCGAACTTGATCCCTTTCTTAAAGCCCCACCCTCCTAGATCGACTTGCTCCTCCCCGGAGTTGTAAAGCTCGATGTATTCGAGATCCTCAACATCCTCGGGGGCGTGGTAAAAGATCTCGTTGATGACAATGCGCGCATTGGCGACCGCTGGCACAAAAGCCAGCAGCAAAATCAGCAGCATTAATTTTTTTGAGGTCATAGATTGTTTGAAAATGAAACTTGTGGTTGTTCGACGTCATCAGTCCTCGGGCTCACCGTTGCGATCCAGATGGGCGCTCTCGACTCCTTCAAGCTGATTGAGGGCCTGGATGAATTCCGCGGGTGAGGCATTTGGCCGAAGACGGATTTGATAATTAGCCTCCATGGCGACACCCTTGCGCGCCGTGGCAACCGAGCGGATTTGATGATAGGTAAGATAGCTTCCGAAAACGCCTTTCAGCAGCCCTTCCAAGTCGTGCCCAATGCCGACCCGAACCGCCAGGTGAGCATTTTCTTCCTTCGCTAGGTTGGTGGCCTTCTGCCGCACCGCGAAGGCGGCGGCGCCCACCAGGACCAGTCCGACGAGCGCGACATTCAGATCGCCAGCACCGACGGCCATCCCCACAACAACGGCGAAAATCACGAACGCAGTATCTTGTGTGTCGCGAACGACTGTCCGGAACCTGACGATCGAGAGCGCGCCAACCAAGCTGAAGGCGCGCGCGACATTGTCTCCGATGACCCGTGTGACCATGGCGATAAGAATGGCCAGCAGGACGAGCGTCCCTGGAAAGGAAGGCGAGTCTGCGTCACGTCCGCGCGTATGACGGTACACCCACGCTACGACACAACCGCCGATCCATGCGGCTGTCATGCGCAAAGCGAGTGTTCCAAACGAAAGCTGGGTGCCTTCGCTCCATTGAATTTTCAGCCAGTCTAACATAGGTACGGAACCGTGGGCTTTTCGGTCAGCATGGTTGAGGACATGGCGGTGGAGTCAGCATGCGTTTCGCGTTTAGGCACCAAACCGAGCATGGAAACCGCGAGGCGATATTTGGAAACGGGCTGCGTATCCAAGGCGAATTCATGAATCATCTCTTTGAATAATGCGGGAGGTTCGTTTCGGTATTTCAGTTCCAGGACGAACTGTTCGGCTAGCAGCGGCACGCCATCCGACGAATCATCAAACACTGCATCCGAGATGGCCAGCGCCCGCAGATTGTCGTCGAGTGTCAGGCGAATCGGACCTTCCGGAGTCGCCGCGACCCAGGCGGCTCGACGATATCGGATTTGACACACAGGCCGCAATTTCCTGGCGAGCAGGCGCCGATGATACCAATAGCCAGGCCAACCGCGATACGGATCACCATCGGTCAGCCGATCCAGATCCTGCACCGTCGCCGAGGTGCGCCGTTTGCTCACTCGGCCGTTCGTCTTCAGCTTGCGTTCGAAAAAGATGCTTTCGTGATCATCGTAACGGCGAATGCGGTACTTGCTGCGCCCGAAGGAGCCCACGCGGTGGAAAACCTGAAAGGCAGGGGTGTCATAGTAAAGACTCGTGATCGTGTAAGCGTTTCCTCGCGTGGGGTCGGCATACGCGTCCGTCGCCAAGTGCTCGCAGGCCCATCGATGCAGGTCAGCCGCTGCCGTCCGCGGCACGAGGAATTTCAGTTCCCTGGCGGGCTCGCGAGATCGCTGCGGATCTATCGATGGCGAAAGGACGATTTCTCGGCGGGCAGATTCGTTCATAGGGGGAAGGGACTCGACGATAAAACGGCCAGTTGCACAGCTCTGGTCAGCTAACACAGCTCGGGAGATGTTCCCGAATCGGTGAGATTTCAGACCGAGAACCGCGACAGACGCCGAAGCGGCGGGCATGTCGTCATCGGCGTCACCTCGGCCGCTGTAACGTGGCTCTCGGCGGCGATTGTCGTATCCAGATTCTGAAACCATCATGTAACGTGTCCGTAACAATACGGGTCCGTTCCCCTAACAATGCGAAATCCGTTCTCGAAAAGGATCAAAAAAATTTGGTTAACGGTCGATCTCTCCTGAATCTAGCTGGGGTGGTCTGTTGAGTGGAACCGGGAAGGTTGACAAAGTTCTTCCGAGAACTAACTCACTCCAATCCCAAGTTCTTCACGATTTGAAATGTCGAATGGACCTTGTTCAAGGTGTAGATGTGGATTCCATCCACACCTTCCCGGAGAAGTTCTTCACATTGCCGAGTCGCATATTCGACTCCGAAGGCGATAACCGCTTCGTCTCCTTCACTAAACTGCTCCAAACGAGTGAGGAGCGAATCGGGCAGACGCGCCCCGCAAAGAGCCGTGAACCGCTTGATTTGGGACGCGCTGAGTATCGGGAGAATCCCGGGAGAGATTGGGACAGTGACGCCGAGCTTTTTAGCGATGTGATCCCGGAAAACAAAAAAATCTTTATTGTCGAAGAAGAGCTGAGTCACAACAAAATCTGCTCCGTGATCGATCTTGGCTTTCAGATACTCCCAATCGACGTACTTGCCCTGTTTACAAGCAATATGGCCTTCAGGAAATCCTGCTGTTCCAATAGAAAACCCACCCGTTTGACGGATGAACCTCACCAACTCATACGAAAACTCAAATCCACCATCGGTCTTCGTAAACTCGCCGATGCCGGTCGGCGGATCACCGCGCAGAGCCAGAATATTCCGGATCCCCAACGCCTTGGCTTGAGCCAGCACTTCCGCAATCTGCGCTTGAGTCGCTTGAACACACGTCAGATGAGCCATTGCGGTGAGCCCATGGTCGCGCTGAATACGGTCCGCGATCATCAAGGTTTTATCCCGAGTGCTACCGCCGGCGCCGTAGGTGACAGAACAGAAATCCGGCCTGAGCTGCATCAAAGCAGGGATGGTCTTCTCGAGGAGAGCACGATCGCCTTCTTCCGTTTTCGGCGGGAAGAATTCGAAAGAAATCACCGGACGTTTGGCCATCCGCTTGGCAGCATGTATATCCCGAATAAGTTGCATCACTCCGATTATGTCCCGTCACGACGAAAAATCCAAGCAACCAAACGACCCACCCGATTCTGCCTCGGTTTCGACTCGGCGGATGCTCCAGCTTACGCGGCTGAAAATACGGTTGCTCTTGAGCCAGCTTTTGGGATTGTTCACTTGAGTAAAATTAACTGACCGTTCGAGTGAGACACACAGCCTCCAAATCCATTCTACTCTACGCCATCTTTGTTTTGTCTGGCTCGTGCGGGCTTGGATACCAGGTCGTTTGGTCGCGCCTGTTTGCTCTGGGATTTGGACATGAATTGCCTGCGGTTCTGGCTACGGTCGCCGCTTTTTTCGGCGGTTTGTCACTGGGAGCCTGGGTTTTGGACGGCCCGATCAGTCGCAGCGATTTCCCGGGACGATGGTACGGGGCGCTCGAATTGATCATTGGCGTCTGGGGATTATTCTCGATCGTCATTATCCCGCGCTGCAATGATCTCGCTTTGAAATTGATGGGGCTTGAGGCTTCGGTCTTTCAGCATTGGACGGTTGCTTTCTCAGTGCCATTTCTCGTTCTATTGCCCGCCACGGCTGCGATGGGGGCGACATTACCTGCCATGGAACGATTTCTCTCAACCTCCGTTGCTCCTGGACGGCACATAGGCGCGTTGTACGCTGCCAACACGCTCGGTGCGGTGGCGGGCACGTTGATCGCCACATTTGGGTTGATGCGATGGTTGGGCTTCACCTCAACATTGGCGATTTTTGCGACGCTCAATCTCGTCTGCGGCATGGCTGCTCTGGCTGTTCGCCCTGGGAACAAGCACGAGGCACCCCACTCCCGACCAGTAACGGCGGGCGATCTCTCTCAACCGCGTCTGAACGCCGCCGTTTTTTTGAGTGGCCTGCTTGGCATTGGCTACGAGGTGGCGGGTGTTCGAGTTTTGGCCGAGGTATTGGAAAATACAATTTACACATTCGCCGCTGTCTTGTCGGTTTACCTCTTAGGGACTGCCATTGGGGCCAGTTTCTATCAAAGGCTTGGAGGAAGAGCGCGCGATCAAACGGTCCTTTGCGTGCTGGTGTACGCGGTTTCCACGGCGTGCGCTCTCGGTGCATTGGTGTTGTCAAAGGCAGAGCTCATCTATCGGACGAGCCGTTCAGCGTTCGGTGACAGCTCCATGGCCGTTTTTGGAGCAGAAATGGTGGTGGCCGCCGCACTCTACGGGCTGCCAACAATCCTGATGGGTGCGACGTTCAGCCATTTGGTGCAATCGGCGCGGCGGGATCAAGGTGGGGTAGGCCGTGCTGTTTCGCTCAACACATTGGGCAGCGCCCTTGCTCCCGCGCTGTTCGGGTTCTTCTTGTTTCCGCTGCTCGGGGCCAAGTGGACGATGGTGCTGGTGTCGCTCGGATACTTGCTCCTGCTCCCGCGGTTCTTAAGTTGGCACGGGCTCGTAATGATGGTGCCAGTTGGACTTCTGAGTCTGGTGCCATCGCGGCTTCAATTCGTGGAGAAGCCGCCGGGCGGCGAACTCCTTGAATATCGTTCGGGCGTTATGGATTCCGTCGCGGTTGTTAAACATTTTGACGGCAACCGAAGTTTGATCGTGAACAACCGGTTCACGATGGGTGGCACCGGGGCGGCGAATGCAACGCGACGTCACGCTCATATTCCGCTTTTATTGCATGCTGATCCTAGGCGAGCACTCTTTCTTGGAGTAGGCACAGGCATAACTTTTGCGGGAGCTGCACCGCATTCCAGCGTCCAGGCTGATGGCGTGGAACTAGTCCCTGAAGTCCTGGAAGTCCGCCACTATTTCGAGCCTTACAATGCCTTGAGACCCGGCTTAAGACTTTATGTGGCCGATGCGCGCCGATTCGTCCGCGTCACAGATTCAAGGTATGACGTCATCATCGCCGACCTGTTTCATCCGGCGCGAGATGGCGCGGGAGCGCTTTACACGCGAGAGCACTTTCAAGCAATTCGCAGCCGCCTCTCGACCAACGGGCTCTTCTGTCAATGGCTGCCACTCTATCAATTGGATGAGGCGATGTTGCAGGTGATTACTCGAACGGTGTTGGAGGTCTTCCCTCATACTCGCGCCTTCCTGCTGCGCTTTAACGTGGATACGCCGGTGCTCGGGCTGATTGCCACGCTCGAACCAACGCAATATCCCTACGATTGGTTTGAAAGGCGCGTGCGCGAGAACGAACTTCTCCAGGAGTTGAAGCCGATCACACTCGGGGACAGCTTTCAGTTGTTCGGCTCTTTGGTTGCGGGTCCAAAAGCCTTGCGCGAATTCGCGCGCGCCGCGCCCCTTAATACGGATAATCATCCGGTGGTTATCTTCGGAGCGCCACGCTTCAGCTACCAACGAAATGAAACTTCCTACGGTCGGCTTTTTAGACTGCTCGATCTTCGAGCAGCCGATCCAACTGAACTGATCCGAGCGGACGATAACCCTAGTTCGACCAAGTTCATTCACGAGTTGACTGGCTTTATGAATGCACGTGACATCTACCTTCGCGGCCTCGTTTTTGAAAGCCAGGGTCGCCCCGGGGAAGCCGTTGATGCCTTTGTCGAAAGCGTTCGGCGAAGCTCGGTTTTTTCCACCGGATACGCTCATTGCCTCACCCTGGCGGTACAGCAATCGAAGACCAGCCCCGAAGCCGCTCGCACCTTGCTCCAACGCCTCTCGGAAGCTCAGCCGGATCGGCCCGTTGCCAGAGATCTGATGAAGAAGCTATTTGAACCGTGAGCCTTCGAAACTCCGTGGGCGAGGCGGATAGACTCAGGGCCTAAACGGCTCGTTCCAGGTGGTCGCATAGCGTTTTCAATATCTGGATGCGGGCGACTTTCTTATCGTTGCCTGCCACCAATGTCCAAGGGGCAAATTCAGTGCTGGTCCTCGCCACCATGTCGTTGACGGCAGTTTTGTAGAGATCCCATTTGGCCCGATTGCGCCAGTCATCTTCCGTGATTTTGTAGCGTTTGTAGGACACTTCCTCCCGTTTTTTGAAGCGGCGAAGTTGTTCTTCCTTGCTGATATGAATCCAGAACTTACTCAGAACAATTCCGTGCTCGACGAGTTGCTCTTCGAAGTCGTTAATCTCATGATAGGCCCTCGTCCATTCGGTCGGCTTGGCAAATCCTTCGACTCTTTCCACGAGAACACGCCCGTACCAAGATCGGTCGAAAATGGTGAACATGCCTGCTCTTGGAAGATGTCGCCAGAAACGCCAGAGATAGTGATGAGCGCGCTCCTCGTCGGTCGGAGCGGCCACCGGTATGAGGCGATACAGCCGCGGATCAATCGCCTGGGTCACTCGCCGAATGCCGCTTCCTTTTCCGGCCGCGTCCCACCCTTCAAAAACGACGACGCTTGAGACTTTCCTTCTCCGGGCTTTCCAAACCAGGCCGTTGAGTTTGCTTTGATACTTGGCTAGTTTGTCCCGGTATTTCTCATCGGATATGTCCTGACTTAAATCCACGTGATCCAGGATCGTAATCGAGCCTTTGTCAAAACGTTTCCCTGTGGGAATAACCTTCGGCTTCGGAGGATTTGGAGGTGGAACCTTCAATCTCTGTTGCAGAAATTCCAGGAGCAACTGGCCAACCGTCAGGTCGCGATAATGACTATCGGTAGCCTCCACCAACGACCACGGAGCTTCTCCGGAGTCCGTTTGCCGAATGGCTCGTTCGGAGATCTGGGCAAATTTATCGTAGAGCTTGTGGTGTTTCCAGTCCGTCGGAAGCACGCGCCAACGGGTCTCCCGATTTTTTTGAAGATCTTTTAAGCGGGCATGTTGCGCCTTTTTGGAAAGATGGAACCAGAGCTTTATCAGGAGGACTCCGTCATCCACCAGCATCCTCTCGAAAAACATGATCCGCTTCAGCGCCGCATCCAATTCCGCGTCTTTGATTTTTCCATGAACCCGATCCAGAATAGGATCTGCATACCACGATCCGAAGAAAATTCCAATCCGTCCTCGTGATGGCAAAACCCGCCAGAACCGCCAATAGGGAGGCCGTTCGCTCTCTTCATCGGACAATTGCCAAAATGCTTGAGTATCGATCCCTCGGGGGTCCAGCCACTCGTTCAGGCAATGGACGACATCTCCTTTGCCGGCGCCATCCACTCCCGAAATAATAATGACTACCGGCACCTGGCTCTTTTGGAGCGCAAGTTGCGCCTCCAGCAATTTGGCCCGCAGCTCTGGCAATTGAGCCTGAAAGTCCTTCTTAGAAATCTTGCGTCCTAACTCGGCTGCTTCAAACATGGGATTCGGTATATTTCGGTTTACAATGGCGCTCGACCATGATGGCTGAAGCGGCTTCGACCGCGTGATGCACGTCGGATCTCACCATCCGGTCAACTCGTTGCTGCCGCGGGAATTATTTCGGGCCGAGCCTAGCAATCATTCCGCGCGTCCACAAGATTTAACAATCCAACCGGCTGCTTTCAGCATTTCCGCGAATTTATTGTCTGGGAAACCAGCAATTCTCATTATGGATGAATTGCTAGAGAAATGGGCTGTTTTTGCGATTGTGACGACCGCGAACCAGTGTGGCTGGAATGGTTGGAGTCGAAAAACCTAGGGATCTTGAGTGACGTCGTCCGGTTTCAGACACAAGCGGGCTCA
>SIBE01000023.1 GCA_009695265.1 Pedosphaera sp.
ATTCCCCTGAAAATCAGCCTGTCGCATTTCCGAACAACGCTTAAATTATCCCCGAAATGTCAGATCTAAGATAATCTTGGGATAGCTCGGCTTAGCCATCCTGCCAAACTAAACCAACCCGATAACCTTAGTCAAATGGGGAAGCATTTCGTGGTAAATGAGTTCGTCAAGAAAGAACCCTGGCGACAATTTTCACTCGATCCGTTTCGACACAGGCGGATTACGGGCAGTACAAAAAGAAGGAGGCCGGACGCGAGTCCGGCCTCCTGGTGGAATATGGTAATCTTCTATTACTTGAGGCGATAGAATTTCACTGCACCCGCTCGCGCGGCCGTAAACGGACTTTTCGCGCTCGCAACATCTGCCCACGGACCCGTGACCGCATCCGCGGATTGCAACGTGCCAGTGCCGGTCCAAGTCAATACGAGGTTTCCTCCCTGCACGACTGGCGCACTAAACTTCCCCCCGGTCGTCGGAGGAGGAACAACAGCACCGCCCGGAACGGTCGCGATGAGTTCTACGCCGAAGACGATGTCCGAACTGGTGGCATCCGACTGATGCACTTCGATGGCGAAGACGTTATCACCCGGACTTAACGCAGACGCAGCGATGCTAATCGGTCCGTCGTAAGTACTGGCCTCGTGGCCTGCGGCGAAGGTGTCATAGGTCACGGCTCCAGCGGCAATGCCAAAGCGCCTTACCTCAACGCCGTTCAAATAGAACACGGCTCCATCATCGACCATGTTCTTAAAACTCAACGTCACACCCGCTGTGCTGGTTTTTGAGAAGTTGAAATGGCCCCGGACATACAGTGTTGTGATGTGATCCCCGGCGTCATTGTTCCGGGAGATTTTTGTTCGGATCGGGACGAGTTCGCTATTGTCGGCATTATCGCCGATGGGCTGGACCCCTTTTTCCCATTTACTGTCGTCGAATTTCACGTCTTTCCACGCTGTGCCGAGGTCGATCCCTGAACGGTTGTAATTCCAAACCGTGCTATCAGTGAAGGTGAAGAGCGTAATAATTTCCGGCGGACTTCCGACGATGACACTGACTACGGCTGATGTCGTGGAGGAACCTTGGTTATCGGTCGCCACGGCGGTCAGGGTATAACGTCCGTCCGGAATCGCTGGAATCGTGATTGAGTATGGGGCAGTGGCCGATTCCCCGAGTTTAGACGTTCCGGAAAAGAACTCGACCTTGCTAATTGTCCGGCCACCGTTGGCGGTCGCCGTGGCGGTGATGGTGGCGCTGACTCCCGATGGGAAAGCCGCGCCATTGGCTGGGCTGGTAATTGCGACGGTTGGTGCCGGAACATCAGGACCTTTTGGAATTTCTGTCGGCAGATCCGCATTGATCAGAATCGCGAAGTCGTCCACCAAGTGAATTTCGCGCTCACCGCCGGTGCGAGCACCGATGAGGATCTTTCCACCAGAAATCGGCGCAAAGCCTGGAAGGGCAAGTTTGGCGTAATAGTTCGTTGTATTGTGAGATACGGAAATGGTTCCACCCGCATTGAGCTGAATGGTCACGTCAACGTATTTGTTGTTGACCAAGGTGATCTTAGTGACTTTCTTCGTATCCACTTCGGTTCCTCCGTATTTGACATCAACCGCTGGAGCTTCGCCACCGCCGTTGTCATAGGTATCCAAGGAAACAGTGATTCCGCTTCCAGCGCCTTCCTCGCCAACAGTGGCTTCGGGGACATCGGGCGCAAAGCTGAAGCTGAATCCGTCGGCCGGATTACCGCTGCCTTCGCCAATGAACAGTTTGAACTGCACAGTGAATTTCGTCACTGGTGCTCCATTGACCAGATCAGGGATCAAAAAGCCCCCCTGCTGGCTCCCGACCGATGGGGTGAGCATAAGAGCGCTGCCGCCATTGAAGCCCCGGTTGGGAAGAATTGCCGCCGGACCATAGGCGGTTGTGCCTGCCGGAAACGCTCCGTCATCGAAGTCGTAAAACGCGTTATAGGCGATGAATCCGCCTCCGGCGTTTGCGGCCACGGGATTGCTTGCCTGATCCTTCACATTCTTTACAGCCACATTATAGACTGTCCCGGCCGTCGCGCCGGCGATGTCGAGTTGGACGATTGCCGCCGCACCCGCTGCGGAAACGACCTTGACTGCCGAGATGGTGGCCCCTTTGTCGATGGTATAGTTTGCTTTGTCCGCGCCGCTGGCTGCATCGAGCGGTTCGCTAAAGCTGAGACGAACAGTTTTCGTGGTGCCGTTGACCTTCACCAGCGCAGGAGGCGTTTTGTCCACGGTAATGTTCAGGACTGCGTCGGAACTCGTCGAAGAAGCAAAGGTACCGACCGAAACAACGGCGTGATATTTCGCGCCATTGTCAGCCGCACTCGCGAAAGGAATCAGGTAGTCCTGCGAAGTGGCACCTGGAATATCGACACCGTTCTTTTGCCATTGAACGTTGGCACCGCTGCCCAAGTACGACTTCGCTGTAAACCTGACCGAGAAGCTCACCTGTGAACCTCCGGCCGTGGTGACCGAGGCAGGCTGCTGAGTGATCGATAGAGTGGCATCGGGGCTAACGTAAGCCTGGAGGAACTTTCCCGGAATGGGCGTCAGCGAACCGGCTCCTGTTGTATCTCCGACTTTGCGCCATGCGACTTGTGCATAGTCTCCACCACCACCTTCTTTGTAGAGGACTTGGATGAAATAGCGCTTCCCAGCAGTCAACGAAATTGGCGCTGAGGTCTCGGGATCACCCGATTCGTGGTAAGCGTCGCAACAACCGGTTTCCTCGGCAACGAGCGCTGCATTAGCTGGTTTGTCGTCGGTGCTAAAGAACAATTGACTGGCATCATCGCTGCGCAGGAAGAGTTCGTATTGGGCTGTCTCCGTGGGAACAAGCCAGCCAGAAATACTTGCTCCGTAATTCTCGTGAGCGTCGGTCGGATAAATCGTCCTGGTATCAAAGGAAGTCACATAACCAATCTCGTCAGGACTATTCGGGTACTTTGGATCGCTAATCAGGTTATCCACGGGAGTGCCGGTGATAGCCGAGTAGGCTTCAAACTTCAAGACGCCCAATCCTAGAACAAAACCGGTGAAGCTCCCCTTGGCCTCGGCGCTCACGTTGCCGACCAAGTCTTTAATGCTTTTGGCGCTGACGTTGTATTTGGTGCCGGAGGTTTGCTTGCTGGTGGTGAGTCTTACTGTCGTCGGGGTGATGACTTTGACGTCGGAGATAGTTAGTCCGCCATCGGCCGAATAATTCGCCTTGTTGCCGGCAGCGTCCGCAGTCACAGGCTCGGCAAACACAATGGTGGCGGTTGTGAAGCTGTCGCTGCCCGTCACGCTGGCGATGGTCGGGGCCTGCGTATCCACGGTCAGGAGGGCGTCACGGCTCGTGGCGGTTTTACCTGGGACAGACACGTTCACTCGATACTTCGCGCCATTGTCGGCCGTTCCGAGAGCGCCACTGGTGTAGTTCGCGGAGGTGGCACCGGCGACATCGGCAAATGTCGATGATCCCGGAGCGGCCTTCTGCCATTGATAGGTGACAGCCGGAGAACCATCGGCGACGACCTTGAATGTCGCGGGTGTATTGAGCGCGACGATGACGTCTTTCACATCCTCGGAAATCCGGACGAAGCTTCCAGCCAGAGCCGATTCGCCAGGACCTGGATTGGTGGGAGGAGGTAAGCTGCTGAGTTGCAAAATTATTGCGTCAATAGCATTGCTATCTTCGCGCTGGCTCAGCCGGATGGTGTAGGTCCCGGCCTTGGTTATTTGGAAGAGTGCTTTTTCTTCACCGCCATCACCGCTGACGACTTCCGGCGTGGCATATCCGTTCCATCCAATCGCCGTGGCCGCATCCGCGTTGTCGTTGCGAACCGCTGCGAAATCCGCCGTATTGGGATCGGGACTGTAGCGATACCACTTTGGCGACGGTATCTCCATGATCTGGGCGTACATGGAATCCGCACCCCCGTCGTAGCCGGTGACGCGCAGATAGAGCTGATACTCTCCAAGAGTCGTGATCTGCACAGCGTATTCAATATAAGGATCGGTGCCTACGACGCTCTCATCAGCATTCTTATTCTGTCCGGCTTCGGGCAGCACCTGAACAAATTTGCCGCCGCGAGCATTTTCAAAAGGGCCACCGTTACCGGGGTCTTCGTCAGGTATGACCAGATATTTGTGGTCACCACCTTTTTCGGTGGTTCGTTTTTCGAAGTGCTCGGCCTCGACCACTACTCGGCCAGCCGCTTCCAGGTACGGGGCGGCTTGGCCGCTCGACCCGGCGAAACTAAGAAACAGAGAAACGCAGAGGGAACTGAACGCAAAGGTTCGCATAGCTTGGTTTGGTTAGCCTGTCACCACTCTCAACCTAAGAGCAAAGTCCCAAGCACTCGCCTGGCAAGCTCATCGTCGCTCGAGTGGATGATAGGCTGGTTACATATTTGGAAACGGTGGACAGTTCAGCAGAATTGAGATTTGCTATCAACACAAAAGGAGCCAAACTTTTCCTTCATCTCGGAGGCTGACTTCCAAGGTTAAAAAATGCTTCGACTCGACCAGCAATTTTCATTTTGGCGCGCATGTAGTCCCGCCTTCAGGCGGCATCGCGTGGGAGAATCCAACGCCTGTGGACTTGTTAACGCCCCTCCGGCTGAAGCCGGGACTACGTACCGCAACACTGGAAGTTCCGAATTCAGATGGTTGGAAGCCAAAATGAGCAAACCAAGCGCGAAGCGCGCGTGGCAGGGCCGATGAACTGCATTGCCGTAGCCGAGGTCGCACGCCAAGAGGCGATGTTTACAACCCATTGCGGCAAAATTGTCCGCAGGGAAGTTCATTGGAAGAATTGCTTCGATTTACTCCACGAATTGTATTTTTATTGGGTCATGACATCTTCCTTACCGCGCCGTTGGGTCATCTTCCTTTTCATCGTGCTTGCACGCACAAACCTTCTGGCTGCCGAGCCGCGGCCGGTTGTCGAGCTCTGGCCGAAGGATGTTCCTGGGGAAAAGGGGGATATTGGCGAGGAGCGCGACATGACTAAACCGACCGATGGCCAGGTGGGCGGCAAATCGGTCATTCGGCTTGGCAGCGTGACAAAGCCAACGATTACGATTTATCGTCCTCCGGCGGGCAAGGAGACAGGCGCGGCGGTTATCGTGTGTCCGGGTGGCGCTTATAATATCTTAGCGCTGGATTTGGAAGGCACAGAGGTTTGCGAGTGGTTGAACTCTGTGGGCGTCACCGGCGTGCTATTGAAGTATCGCGTGCCCAAGCGGCAGGGTCTCGAAAAGCACACTGCCGCATTGCAGGACGCTCAGCGCGCGATTGGCTTGGTCCGGCAACGCGCGAAGGAATGGGGCATTGATCCGAAGCGGATCGGCGTTTTGGGTTTCTCGGCTGGAGGGCATCTTGCCGCTGCGGCGAGCAATATCTACGAGGAGCGCAAGTATCCCTCGGTTGACGCTGCCGATGGCGTGAGCTGTCGCCCAGACTTTGCAGTCCTCATTTACCCGGGCTACCTGACGGTGAAGGAGGAAGGCGACAAGATTGCGCCCGAGTTGAAGATCACTACGAACACTCCGCCAAGCTTCATTGCGATGGCTCAAGATGACGGCGTGCGAGTTGAGAATGCCGCATTCTATTTTCTGGCGTTGAAGAATGCGAAAGTGCCCAGTGAACTTCACGTGTATCCAACCGGTGGGCATGGATACGGCCTACGGCCTTCAAAACATTTGGTGACGACCTGGCCGCAACGCGCTTCGGAGTGGATGCGCAGCCGCGGTTTGCTGGAACCGAAATGATCAATGTCGCCGGTGAGCCGGGGGTGTCCTAGGACGGTAAGTGTGCTGCCCTACGCCAAAGCCCCGGTGCAACTGCTGCCGCAACCGGCCGTGCAAGCCAAGCAGTGAAATCCCGTTTGAATCGTGCGATCCGGCAAAGAGTCTGGCGAAATGTCCCAAAGATAAAGCGGTTTGCCATTCGTCATCTGCATTTCGAGCATCTGATTGAAATCGCAATCAAAGAGCTCGCCTTGGTAGCCAACGCTTAGGGTTGTCCGGCACATGAGTCCGTTGACGGTCTGTGGGTTGAAGCTATTGGCCAATAGTTCGAGATAATCATCCCACTTTTCCTGGCGGCGGAGGTCCTCGGCGAAGCGCGCGATCGGTTGATTTGTGATCGTGAAGAGCCGGTTGAAAATGATTCCGAATTCGCTGCGCAGAGCATCTTTATAATCCCGCTCCAGCTCGGCTTGAGGGCCTGGTAAATCTGGGCCGATCGGATTATAAACCAAATGCAGCGGCAGACGAGTGCCGTAGCCGGCCGCGTTCAGTTTTTGCAAAGCCGAAATGCTTTTCTCGAACACTCCATTGCCGCGCTGTTTGTTGACATTCTCTTTCGAATAGCAGGGCAGGGAAGCGATCACTTCCACTTCATTTGTCGCAAGATACTCAGGCAAGGATTCGTAGCCGGGAACTCCGATTATCGTCAGATTATTCCGATCGATCACATGACAACCGGTTGATCGTGATGTCTCCACAAAGTATCGAAAATACTCGCTGAGTTCTGGCGCGCCGCCGGTGATATCGACGGTCGCCGGTCGGAACGTTTCGATCCATTTACCGATGCGATGCGCGGTTTCTTGATCGACCATTTCCGTGCGCCAGGGCGCGGCATCGACATGGCAATGGCGGCAGGCTTGATTGCATTTGCGACCGACATTCAGTTGCAGCGTTTGGAGGCGGTCGCGGCGGAGAACCAGTGCATGCTCAGTGAGCTTTTGCTGAAACCGATTCATGCGCACAAGCGAGTGAGCCAATAGACGACAGCAGCGAAGAAGGCCGCCGCCGGCAGGGTCAACACCCAGGCAGCGGCCACATGCCACATCGTTTTCCAGTGAATACTTTGAGGGCTGCGGTTCAAACCGAGGCCGATGATCGCGCCGGTGCTGACATGAGTGGTTGATACCGGGAGAGCCAGTTGCGAGGCGAAAATGACTAACACCGAAGTGATCAAGTTCGCGACAAAACCTTCCTCAGGAGACATGGGTGTCAGTTTCTTCGCCAATGTTTCCGTGACCCGCAGCCCAGCCAGCAGACTTCCCAACCCCATCGCGATTGCGGTCGCGATGAACCCGGCGGCTGGAGACAAACCGAGCGCCAAACTTGCGGAAAGGCCAAGCGCGAGGATCTTGGGAGCATCGTTCAGCCCTCGGGCGAAACAGGTGGCTCCCGCGCTACACCAATGCAGCGCGTCCATCGCATTCATGCTTAAAACGGTGGCCGGTTCACAATCACAATCGGCCGTCTCGCCGACGATGACCGTGGTTTCTTGGCTGAGTGCGAGCGCGGGCGGCTGAGTCGCGATTCGAATGGCTTCGCGATGGAGGCAAACGCAGTACCTATGCAACGGGCCGAAGCGACGATTCAACGCGCGACCGAGGACAACCACCAGTCCCAAAGCCAGCAGGGGACTGACTGCCAAAGGAACGAAGAACCTCTGCAATAGCACTCCCCAATTAATACCTTCGGCTCCGACCGTCATGAGCCCGGCTCCGATCAGCGCGCCGATGATGGCGTGGGTGGTTGACACTGGCAGCCCTGTCCATGTGGCAACCCCGATCCACAGTAGCGTGCCGCCTGCGATAGCACTTAAAAAAGCATAATCTTCTGGCAAAGGAGCGACAATGCCATTGCCGCTAAAGGCCGTGATCAACCCTTGGGCAGCGAAGGCGGCAGTGATTCCGCCCGCGACGGTCCAGATTGATCCCCAAAGAACGGCTGTTCTGGCTCGCGTGACCCCGCTGCCGACCAATGAGGCAATCCCTTTGGAGATGTCATTGGCACCATTGAGAAAGGCGAGTGTCGAAACCAACAGAAGAACCGAGAGCGGATCGAGCATAGGCTTAGCAGCAGCCTCCATCATCACAACATTCGCTCGAGCTGGACGTGATGTTGTAGTCGTGACCCTTGGTTTCTTTAGGGTTACGCAGGGGCATTTCCGAGCGATCAAATGGTTGAGCCATTTCCAAAGGCACTGCCGTCACGGGCTCGATAAAGGCAAACGAATGATTGTACGGCGCCTTCTTGTAGAGGTGGTAAGTTTTGTCGCAAACCGCATGACGTCGTCCCCGTTCGAAGCGATGGTCATCGTCATCGAGGACCTCTTTGAAAGGCCCGAGGTAAACGACCGCTTGATTGCGATCGAAGGAAGCGCCTTGTTTGCCTTTGAAAGCTTGGACGGTGATTGAGCGAAATTCGATTCCCTCGATCGTTCGCCACGGCTTTTCATCGCGTTTGAGAATTTGAATACCGTAGAATCCTGCTTCGCTGAACGCTTTGAGAAAGCCTTCTTCAGTGAACGCGCCGGAGATGCAGCCGCTCCAAAGCTCTGGGTTGTTTTGCAAATGCGTAGGCACCGGCTCATCACAAACAATGTCCGAAATGACAGCCCGTCCGCCGTGGCGCAAGACGCGGAGAATTTCCTCGAACAGTTGGCGCTTGGATTTAGGTTCCACCAAATTTAAAACGCAGTTGGAGACCACGACGTCGATCGAGTCGTTTTCCACGAGCGGACGCCTGAGGCGCAGATCCGCCGCCAACTCCTCGGCAGCCAGAAATGAGGCGGCATCCGCGATGGGACGATGTTTTAGTTCTTGATCGAGATGTTCCAGATCGAGAGCCAAGTCTTGGATTCGTCCTTTGCGAAATTCCACGTTAGTGTAACCCAAACGCTCGGCCACCAGAGGAGCATTGCGGCGGGCGACTTCGAGCATGTCGTCGGTCATGTCGATCCCTATGACTTTGCCCCGAGAGCCGACAATCTGCGCGGCGATGAAGCAAATTTTCCCGGTTCCGCTGCCGAGATCCAAGACCACTTCGCCGGGCTTGAGATAGCGGCTCGGGTCTCCGCAGCCATAATCCTTTTCAATCACTTCGACAGGAATCGCTTTGAGGTAACGCATGTCGTAATCAATGGGACAACAAAGCGCGGCCTCCGGCGCTTTGGCGGCAGCACCGTAACGTCCCTTGACAATTGTTTCGCGGGAGATGGCTTTCATACGTAAGAAAAAAGGTAAGCGATCCCATTATTGTTTGCATGTCTTTTGTGGTGATTCTCATTTTACGGAGCGCGGCTGTGTGCAAAGCATCAGCCGCAGCGCGTGGATGGATAGAATCGGTTGGGGGCGTGTGGACGCGCTGCGGCTGGTCGAGACGACACAGCCGCGCTCCTGGTCAAAGTGGGAACTGACGTGTTGTATGCGACAACGCCTGAAGAGTGAGAGCATGGATTGAAAACGCGGACGATCAACTTCTAGGCTCGACCAGCCCAGAGCCATTCAGGTAAAAGATTCGTCCGAAATATGGCATCAAGACTAAAACCAGTGGTCGGGATCATTATGGGGAGTCAATCCGATTGGGAAACCATGCAGCACGCGGCCGCGCAGCTCAAAGAGCTGAAAGTTCCTCACGAAGTCCAGGTCATTTCAGCGCATCGCACGCCTGATGCCCTATTCGAGTACGCTAGCACTGCGGCAGCCCGCGGGCTGGAAGTCATTATCGCCGGAGCGGGAGGAGCGGCGCATCTGCCAGGTGTGACTGCCGCGAAAACCGATCTTCCCGTGCTGGGTGTTCCTATCGAATCAAAAGCATTGCACGGAATGGATTCGCTGCTCTCGATGGTGCAAATGCCTGCCGGCGTGCCCGTCGGGACACTCGCAATCGGAAAGCCAGGTGCAATCAATGCAGCGCTTTTGGCTGTCGCAATTCTAGGGAGGAAATACCCGCGTTTCCGGGCTGCGTATCAGCGCTTCCGAAGCCAGCAGACCCGCAAAGGGATTGCGAATCGCCAGATTAGAGAGGTCAAAGCTTAGCCGGTTCGAGTGAACGAATTGTCTTGGAGATCTGGAGCACCCCCCATCGCGTTTTACGCTCGTTCAACCAGAAGCTGTCGGATGTTCGTGGCTGATCGCTGTCTGGTCATCAGGGCTGCTGGGCTAGAATCCAATCCGATAGAATCCTGACTTCCTCGGCCGACAAGTGCTTAACTGGCGGCATCGGAATCGTTCCCCATTGGCCTGATCCGCCCTCGGTGATTTGCCGCATTACTTTGGCCGAGCCAGCCAGGTCTCCTTTATATTTCGCAGCGACCTGCTGAAATGGCGGGCCGACAATCTTCTTCTCCACGTTATGACATCCGAAGCAGCCATTCGCGGTGGCTAATTGCGCGCCGTCCGAGGATGTGGGAATCAGCCTCGGCTTAAATATTGTATCTGGAGCGCTAACCGCGCTGTTAGTTTTCGCTGCTGCTTCCACACCGTAAGTTTTAACCAAATATCCGACCAACGCATCTACCTGTTCGTTCGGCACTGGTGCGCCATACTTGGTTTGCATCTTTTCGATAGAGGCTTTCCAGAAAGCGCGGGGCAGGGGGGGTTGAGTCGAGACATATTCCACCGAGTGGCAGATCAAGCACTGAGCGTTGGCAATCTCTGAACCGGATCCGGTCTTGAACACATCCGTCTCGATGGGCATTTCGATCTTCAGGACCGCCGCGAACGCAGATAACGCGGTCACTCCAAAACAGAGCGCTACGAATCGTTGGCCGAAATATTGAGCCGCGCGAGGACTTCGCCAGCCACGCAATCGAACAAATCTAGGTTTCATTTTCAGATCGCTTGAACCCGAATCGCTTCGACCACGTTGCGCATATATCCGGAGGGATTCCAAAGTGCCTCGAGCGGCTGTGATTGGCCGATGCGGTTGGTCGCCTTCACCTCCAGCGTGTACCAGTCCGCACGTTTCGGCGTGAAATGAATCTGCCACTCGCGAAATGAATATTTACCGAGGTCTTTGCCGAGATCTGCCTCGCGCCAGGTCTTTCCGCCATCCTCCGAAAACAAGACCTGTTGAATTCCGTAGCCGCCATCAAACGCGATGCCTTTGACCTCGGTGACTTGCCCGGCTTTGATCTGGGCACCATCGGCTTGACTCGTGATGAATGAACGGACGTTATGACGGCCAATTGGAATTGTGCCCTTGGGCGTTGTGCCGGGCTCGACGCAGGCGCAGTCGTTGTCCGGAATTCGATAAGCCGGATTCATCCAATACCCATTAAAGACAGCATCCACCACGCTGATTTCATTCACGTGTTTGACCCAGTAAGTCCCATAATACCCTGGGACAATCAGCCGCAACGGATAGCCGTTCAGCATCGGCAAATCCTCGCCATTCATTTCGTAGGCCAGCATCACTTCGCCATCCAAAGCGTGGTCGATATCGAGGGCTTTGATGTAGTCGGGAGTCTTCTCGATGACTGGTGCGTCGAGACCGTTGAATGTGACTTGCTTCGCTCCTGCTGCGACGCCTGCCTTGCTCAAGACATCCTTGAGGCGAACACCTTTCCACCGCGCATTCCCCATCGCGCCATTGCCGAGCTGACCGCCTGCGACTCGTGGTTTTAAAAAAGCGCGGCTGTTGCCCGAGCATTGCAGCACGCCGACTGTTTCTAATGGCTGAAACTTCGCTTTCAACTCCGCCATGGAAAAACTGACTGGCGAATTGACTCGTCCTTTGATTTCGAGGCTGAATGTGTCCGCATTCACCGCGGTCGGCGGCGACTCCGATAAATGATACCGCACAAAGAAAGCATCGTTCGGCGTGATCACGCCCTCGTTAAAAACCGAGAACGGGGTTTCCAATTGCGGCGGGCGTGTCGTCAACCTGATCAGCGGCCGCTTCTGGGGATACTTGACCAGCGGGCGCTGGCCATTCACAAATGGAAGCGTCATGGTGTCTGCGGCGCTGATTTTATCCCAAGCGTTGTCGAGCAAGCCGCCCACCCCCGCGAGACCTGCCGAGTAAAGAAAGCGACGGCGAGAGACCGCAACGGTGTTCTGATGATGACCCTGAGACATGCTGGGAAAATAAAAGGAGAGGGAGCGTTCCGCAACAGTTTATACTGGAGCTTGTCGGGTCGGCTATGGACGGACTGCGAGGACGCGAAAGCCGATATGATCGTAACGCCGCGCTGGCTCGAACCGCAGGCGGGATGCCGAGCGGCACGGCCAGCCATCATCGGTCCACGCACCCCCTCGACGAGACCGCGACGTATCGCCGGTCCGGTTCACTGCCGCCGTCGTCAGAGCCGAATAGAGATCGGGATCAACGCCGCCTGGCAATTTCACGTGATACCAATCGCGGTACCATGCGAAGATGTTGCCGTGCATGTCGTGCAAACCCCACGCATTGGCGGGGTAGCTGCCCACTTTTGCGGCCCGATTGAGCGACGGCCCCGGCGCGGCTCCGTTGTAAGGCTTCCCTTTGAAGTTTGCTTGCTTACTGCTGAGCTTGTCGCCGTCGTCGTTCCGGCGCGGCAGGCGTATTCCCACTGCGCTTCCGTGGGCAGACGGAACTCCAAATCCTTCGGGAGGCTCCCGGACTGGCGGCCTTGTTCGGTGAGTTTGTGACAAAACGCCTCCGCTTCGGCAAAGTTGATATTGCCCACCGGATAGTCGTCCCCTTCCGGCAATTCCGCGGTGAGAGGGCCTGGCAGCTTGCCCATCACTTGCTTCCACTGCCCCTGGGTCGTCTCGAATTTTCCCATCCAGAAGGTGGTTAGTGGCCGCAGGCTGCGGGCCAAGCGGCGGTAACAAGTTCGAATCGTGCCTATCCGGTTAGCTGCCAAAGCATCAGTGGAGCGCGGCTGTGGTGAAACCCAGCCGCAGAAGCTATTGCACTGCTGCGGCTGGTGCTTCGCACACGGCCGCGCTCCTTCAGAATTGGCAACTAGCCGGACAGGCGTGGTCCGAATAACGATCCAGAGCTTCATATCCATCGTTCTCCTTGCAATTGCCAATCACCACGCACCCACGACGCGCGGCGGCCAGCCAATTTTTACGCGCGGACCCTCGGCTTCAGCATCATCGCTGTTTCCCCGAATCCCGCTAAAGTTTTCCCAGCGCCTTGTTCAGGGCGTATTGCGCTTTGTTGAATTCGGCGACCGTTTTGAAGTAATCATTCCGCGCCCGTGTGAGATCCTGTTCGGTTTGGATGGTTTCCAGGACAATCCCCACGGCGAATTCTCTTCGCGCCCGAGCCAGGCGCAATCCATCTTCCGCCGCTTTCAAGCCTCGGGTTGCAATGGTGATCTGGTCCGTCATCGATTGAACTCGCGCAAAGGCTTCAACCACTTGCCGGGAAATTTCATCGTGAAGCTTTTGGCTGCTCAACCGCGCGCCTTGCAAGCGCGCTTCAGTTGCCCGTTTGCGGCTCGTGTCGAAAAGGCCGCCTGGCCCAATCCGCCAGCTCAAACCCACGACATAATCCTCTTGTTCCCCAAAAGCGCCGGCGGCTCCATTCAATCCACCGCCAAGCCCACCTACCAAAGCCTGCGCTCCAAGCGAGGGAAACAGGGGACCATAAACAACCCCGTTTCTACTTTCACGGGCCGCCCCGACGAGCGACGCGCTCTGCTTAAGTTCTGGTCGTGAGATGAGCGCATGTTGGACGAGTGCGCCCAGGGCTTGGTTTGTCTCGACAAGCAGCAGTGGCGTCAATTCGCCGGTTGCCACCAGCTCCACCGCGGGATCGAGGTGCAGCGTTTGAGCAAGACGCGCCGCGGCGATTCGTTGCTGTTCCACGGCCTGTCGAAGGCCGAGTTGATTGCGTTCGGCTTGCACTCGGACCCGGAGCTCATCCCCTTTGAAAGCGATACCCGCCTCCACCGCCGCTTGAACTTGGGCTTCGTAGTTTGTGGCAATTCGAACAGCGTCTCGAGCCACGGCGATCGCAGCCTGATTTAACGCAAGGTCGAAGTACGCTTGAGCCGCCTGAAAAATCGTTTCCTGCCGTTGCCCCTCGACAGCGTGATCCGCGGCTCGAGCGAGTTGTTTCGCCGCGAGTCTTCGGTAAATCGCATCGCCGAGATCCAACTGCGCTCCCAGTGTGCCTCCCGGCGCATAAGACTGCTTGTGTACGTCGATAATGTTTCCAACAACGTCCTGGATCAGGTTGTCGTGGCGACGGTAGGTAATGCTGGGTGAGAGCGAGGGAAAGAACTGGCTCACCGCGCTGGAGTAATTGGCTTTCGCTTCGTCGAACTTTTCACGAGCGATTTGAATATCAAGATTCTGGGCTCCGGCAAGACGCAGCGTCGTGGGGAGATCGATTAAGCTCTGCTCTGCCGTGATCGGGGACGTCTGAGCGTTGGATGCTTGCCAGCAGGAAATGAGCACGCAGCTAAGGAACGCTCCGATGGCGAAAGTGGATCGGAGTCGCATTGTCATTTGGCCTCCGAAGTGATAACTGCTTGCCCATTCATCGGAGCCTGCTTACCCGCCAGAATCACAGGCTCAGTCGGTTTTAGGCCTTCGAGAATTTCGACGGAGACTCCGTCGTTGAACCCGGTTTTGATCGTAACTTTTTTCGCAACGGTGGCTTTCTGCTCCTTGCTCTCGGAAAGCGTGAATACCGAGGCGTTAGCTTTTTCCATCACAAGAGCTCCGATCGGGATGATCAGGGCGTCGGGCTTTCGTTCGACGACAACTTTGACGGTCGGATACATGCCGGGTCTAAGTTCTCCTTTTGGGTTCGGGATCTCAATCTCAGTCAGCATTGTTTTAGTCGCATCATCCAGCGCGTAGGCGTAGCGCGTGACGCCTCCTTCGTAGAACCGACCAGGCAATTCATCCACGGTGATCATGACCTTGAGTCCTTTTGTGATCAATGGCGCTTCCGCTTCTGGAATGGCGACTTGAACGCGGACCTTGCTGAAATCCATCAGCACGAGCAGGGCGGCGTTCTGAGCGGCGCTGCCGGACGTCGCGGCGGGAATAAACGCGCCGGGATCGACCATGCGTTTGGTGATCACGCCTGAAAACGGGGCGGTGATTTTGGCAAAGCTGAGCAGTGATTCAATTCGCTCCAGATTGGCTTTGGCGATGTCGAATTTCCCTTTCGCGGCATCGATGCTTTGTGGAGTTACGAGGTCCGGAGCCTTCTTGAACGCCTCGGTCACGCGTTTGTAATCGAGAGCAGCCACCTCCGTTTCGGTTTTGGAACGAGCCAGATCGGCGATCATCTCGGGAACCTCAATATCCGCAAGCAAGTCGCCTTCTTTCACAGCGTCGCCTGTATCCACTGTGATCTTTTTCAGGTAGCCGGCGACTTTCGCGTAGAGGGTCGCTTGTTGATAGGCGCGCACTTCGCCCGGCAAGGTGATGCTGCGCGTTATTTCCCCTTTCCTTGGAAGAGTAATCTCCACCTGAATGGGTGGGGTCGGCGCTGATTTGGCAGGTTCCACCTTCGGACTGGAAGGCCCACAGCCCGTGAGCCAAACCAGCGCGCCAAAGCTTAATATTGTCGAGAGGCGGTCCATAGTCTTATTGGGATTGGAATGCAATACTGCTCGTATCTTCCGGATCGAGTGAAGCCGAACGTCGATGGCTGCGCGCTTGCACAATGGCGAACACGGATGGCAACACGAGCAATGTCGCCAGCGTTGCCGCCACAAGTCCTCCCACTACCGCCCGCCCCAGCGGCGCGGTTTGTTGACCGCCCTCGCCCAGACCCAAGGCCATCGGGATCATCCCGGCGATCATTGCGAAGCTCGTCATCAGAATCGGCCGCAGACGGCTGCGCGCCCCCTCGACGGCGGCCGCGTACGCCGCCGCACCGCCAACGCGGTTTTTCTCAGCGACGGTCACGAGCAGAATCGCGTTTGCCACCGCGACGCTGACGGCCATGATCGCTCCCATGAATGATTGAATGTTGAGGGTGGAGTCCGTCAGCCAAAGTGTGAGGGCGACACCGGCGATAACGGCGGGAACAGTGGAAACGACGATGAGCGAGAGCTTCAACGATTGAAAGTTCGCCGCGAGCAGCAGAAGGATTACGACCACCGTCAGCAAGAGGCCGGTTTGCAAGCCTTCCAACATTTGCTCCATTGGCACAATCTGGCCGCGCACGGCGACGTTCACTTTCGACGGCGGCTCGCCCAAGTCCTTGATTGCTTGCCTCACTTGTTTGCTGACGCGGCCCAAATCGGCGTTCTCAATGTTAGCGGTCAGCGTAATCATGCGCTGCATGTTGTAGCGGTCATATTGGCCGACCGTAGTGCTGTTGGTCACGGTGGCGATGTTGCGGAGCAATATGGCTTTGCCGTCGCGCTGGGCGACTTGAATATTCTTCAACTCTTCCAAGGAGCTCATCCGTGCCTGCGGAATCTGCACCTGAACCTGGTAGGCGACGCCGCTGGTGGGGTCGGCCCAATAAACCGGTGTCGTAAAGCGACTCGACGACGTGGCGGCGACAAGCGAGCGCGAGGTTTCCACCGTCTTGACACCCATGAGTCCGGCGCGTTCGCGGTTCACGGCCACGTCCACCGTGGGATAATCCAGCGCCTGTCCGAATTGAAGGTCGCGCAGCGTTGAAACTTTCGCCAGATTCGCCCGAATCTTTTCAGCGAACTCCCGATTGGCCGCGAGGTTCGGGCCGCTGACCGCCACTTCGATGGGTGTCGGTGCGCCCAGACTCATCACGCGGCTCACGATATCGCTTGGCTCGAAAGATAATTGCACTTCCGGCAGTTGCGCGGCCAGCGTCTGGCGCAGGCGCTCTTTCAATTCAGTCATGCGAACGTTCGCGCCCCGTTTGAGTTGCACCTGCACGAATCCTTGTTCAGGGCCGCCGTTCCAGAGGTGAATGTTGCTAATGGGATAGCTCGGCGCGTGGGTGCCGACAAAGCCGAGCGTGATGGCCACGTTCTCCGGTCCAACTTCTTTTTTGATCAAGTCCAGCACCTCGAGCGCGATGGCTTCGGTGCGCTCGACGCGGGTGCCGGTGGGAGCGCGGAAACGCAGCGCGAGTTGACCCGCTTCCACCTTCGGAAAAATCTCCGTGCCGAGTTGACGGAAGATCATAAGAATCACCAACGGTGTCACTCCAAGATAAAGAGCAAGAATCCCCCAACGCAGCCGAATGACCCGGTGCATCAACCTGGCGTAACTCTCTTGAAAACGAGTGAACGCAGTCTCTTTGGGTTCCGGTAACGCGCTTGGGCTGGATCCGACTATCGGGGACTGATCAAGGGCAGCAGCCGACGGAGCCATCGGATGCGTCTTCCTTAAGAGCCAGATTGACAAGATCGGAACGAGCGTGCTCGACAGCAAATAGGAAGCGATCATCGAAAAACCAACGGCAAGCGAAAGCGGCACGAACAATGCCCTGGCCGCGCCCACCATGAGAAAGGCGGGAACAAAAACCGCGAGCACGCACAGCATCGCGAGCAATCGCGGCGCGGCGGTTTCCCTCGTCGCTGCGAGCGCGGCGCGGGCTGCTGAAGCGCCCCGGGCCAAGTGAGTGTGGATGCTCTCGACGGCAACGGTGGCTTCGTCCACGAGGATGCCGACGGCGAGAGCGAGCCCGCCGAGCGTCATGATGTTGATCGTTTGCTTCGTCACCCACAGCGCGACCACAGCGGCGAACAGCGCGAGCGGGATGTTGATGACGACGATGAATGCAGTTCGCCAGTCGCGCAGGAACAGAAGCACCATCAGGCCGGTCAAAATAGCGCCAAGCGCTCCTTCCTTGATCAGATTGGCGATGGCATCGATGACGTAGATCGATTGGTCGAACTCGTAGCTCACCTTCACGTCCTGCGGCAGGACGCTTTGGAACTCGGGTAGATGTTTTTTGACCAGATTGACGACGGACAGCGTGGACGCATCGCTGCGCTTGGTGACCGGGATGTAAACAGTCCGACGGCCGTTCACCAGAGCATAACACGTCACGATGTCGGAGGCGTCGGAAACCTCTCCGACATCCCGCAGAAAAACGGCCGGGTAAGTGCCCGCGCGAATTGGCACATTTTCCAAATCCTTGATGTTCTTTACCACGGAGTTAAGCGGCACCATCGGATATTTGTCGCCGATGATCACGTTGCCGGAAGGGCTGATGGTGTTGGCGGCGCTCACGGCAGCAACAATTTCGTCGGGCGACATGTTGTAGGCGTGGAGGCGATCGGGTTTCAAGTTGATGACGATGCTCCGCGCGCTACCGCCAAAGGGTGGCGGCGCCGAGACGCCGGGTAACGTCGCGAACAGCGGACGCACGAGAGTCAACGCCGCGTCCTGCATTTGGCCGACCGTGCGACTCTCGCTCGAAAAAACCAGATTGCCGACCGGCACGCTGCCGGCATCGAACCGCATGATGAAGGGAGGCACGGTGCCGGGCGGCATGAAGGCGCGCGAACGGTTGACACTCGCTACAGTCTCGGCCAACGCCTGCGACATGTCCGTGCCAGAATGGAACTGGATTTTGATGAGCGAGACGCCCTGGATGGATTTGGATTCCACATGCTCGACCCCGGTGATGTAGAGCATGTGGTATTCATAGTAGTAGGTAAGGAAGCCCTCCATTTGCGCCGGGTCCATTCCACCATACGGCTGGGCAACGTAGATCGTCGGGATGCCCAGGCTCGGGAGAACGTCTCGCGACATTTGCCGGAGAGCGATCCACGAGCAGAGCATGGTGGCAATGACAACCACCAAGACGGTGAACGGGCGCCGCAACGCGGGCTGAACCAAATTCATTCGGCATTTCCAATCATAGCCTTCGGCTGTTACGACTTTTCTTGTATGCCCACCGTGCTAATTGGCACCATAGCTGAAATCGTCGAAGAGCGTCACGCTGTCGGCTTTGGTCCAAAGGCCGACCTTCCCTGCATTGGAAAAGCTGCTATCGGTCGCCTCAATGACTTTCTTTGCGTTCAGCGCCACAATGAAATGGTTCCCTTGAAAATCAACACGCAGCGTATGCCATTGACCTGGGGCAACCTTCGCATCGATGTTTTTGAATGAAACTCGCTTCCCTGCTATCGTGTGATAAATCGTCACGTTGTCTTCGAGGGCATTGGCGCGGGCAACGTAATAGTTGTCCTTGTCCTGAGCCCGCCAGATCACGCCACCCGCTTGGTCTGCATCGCCTGAGATCGCTTTGAATTTCACTTCAACAAAGCCGTCCTTGAGGCTGGTGTCATCCTTGAGGCAAATCGGGAAGGTCGCTACTCCGGATTGCTTCAAGATCCGGGGCTTGCTCGGCGCAGAATCGTCCTTCTCGATGGTCCATTTGGCATTGCCTTTGCCGGTGAACGTGGCAGTCCAGCCGGGAGGAGAGCTGCCGACTTGAGCTTGGTCGAAGCTCGCAGTGTCCGCAATGGCCGAACAGGCGAAAAGGCCGGTTGTGATGGTGCTGATCGAAAAGGCTTTTATGAGATTTCGTTTCATTTGAAGAGCTTTTAGCACGAGCAGCTCAAGCGTGGAAGCTGTTTATCCCAGCTTGGCAATTTGCCGAGGCTCTGAGGTTTGAACGTCGCCGGGCGCGAATTCCCACTCCCCAAGCGATCGAAACCGGAGTTGACTCGGATCAGCTTTGTTTCCTGATTTTCAATAGCTTGCCATCTTTTCGTCACATAAGGGAGCTAGCGTGGCTGGGTGAAGATTCGAACGAGAACAACTCAGAAGGATTCAGAACCGAAAGGAAAAGCAATGAACAACTTGATGCTGCAACATTTTGATGATGATCTCAGGTCGGCCGATGTTAGCTCCTGGATGAGTAATCGCGATTTGGTGAGCCTAATTCTGGATGTGGTTCAGACGATCGAATCGCCAAAGCTCGATCCCAACCCGGCTGTTGATTTCAATGGAATCCTGCGTCCACGGATGATGGTGACGGTTCTGAGCTACTGTTACGCCACCGGAATGTACAGTTCCCAGGAGATCGAGAGCGCAATTGTGAAGAATGAAACCGTCCGGTATCTCTGCGCGAGGACTTATCCCACATGGCAGGATCTCCTACGCTTTCGACGTCAACACAAGGAGTTGATCCACGAGGCTCTGAGCAAGGTTCTACAAACAGCTTACGATTTCAGGTTGTGGCTCGCCGCGTCACCGGATCCGGAGTGCCGCGTCTGCGAAATGCCGAGTGGCACTCAGCATGAAGCCAGTGCCACGATAAATGTTTCAGAAATCGCCCATCACCGAATTAAGTCAGCCGTGTTTCTCGACAGTGTCATGCTCGACGATTGATTGCCGCGCACACGGACATGACCTTCCTCAGGCACACCGGCTCCGGCGAATGTCGCGCGGCCCAGCATCGGCTCAGGGGTGAGCTACGGCTTCGGCACCGAGAACCAAAACCTGCCGTCCTTCGTCGTCATCGCGCCTGAGGTTCCCTATCACGGCGCGGAGAACTGGGGCGCGGAGTTCCTGCCCTTGTGCCATCAGGGCACGCGCATCATCCCCCGCGGCGAGCCGATTCCGAATCTCAGGCGACGCCTGCCCTCCGCCAAACTCCAGCAGATGGAAGCCCCCGACGCGCTCAACGTGGAAAAGGAAAGCGACGCCACGCTGGCGATGTATGGCATCGAGCGCGGCGTTCGCTTCGACGAGGTCACCGAGAAGCGCATTGGCCTCGGCTCGAACTGGGACCATCACGGCGACATGAAGCGCCACGAGGTCAATCCAAAAGGAAATCCTCCGGCTCTCCCGGAGGTTTTTGACAGATGATAAGGATCGCCACGTTACCCCCAACAGCCTCTACGAGAGTAATCACCAAGCACGACTCGCATCACTACTTCGGATTCGCGGAAACGCGGTGGAAGTTATCCCTGAAGTAATCGGCTGGCCGGGTGAAGCCATTGCTCTGCGTCTATCGCGTGCTGCTGACCGGCATTCACCTGATGCGCACGGGTGAAATTGAAGCAAGCATTGTCACTTTGAACGAAGGGTTTCGGTTGCCCTGAATCGCTGGCCTTGTTGCGCGTAAACTTGCCGGGCGGGAGGAGTCCAAGCTGGACAATGCCGACCTGGGGTTTCACCAGAAGGAATATCAACGGCTTCGGGGCGAAGTGCAGGCGACCGACGATACAATTCAGTTGCCGGAATTGCCAAGCAACGAAACACGCGACGGGCTGAATGATATCCTGGTGAGAGTTCGCCCCCGTGGCCTTTCGTGTGGTTACCCTCGCGAATTTGATGCATGGTGCTTTCCATGTTGAAATACCGCTTAGCCATCTTCGATTCCGACGGCACCTTGGCCGATACGCTGCCGTGGATGCGCAGCATTTTCAATGAACTGGCGGAGGCGCATAGCTTCAGACGAGTCGAACCGATGGAATACGAACGAGTCCGCGATCTGCACGGTGCCGCCTTGCTGCGCGAACTGGGCTTGCCCCTCTGGAAGTTACCACGGGTAGTGAGCGACATGCGCCGGCGAATGGCTGAGCACACTGGAAAGCTCTCGCTGTTTCCCGGGATTGGTGACGTGCTGCATCGCCTCGCGGCGGTCGGAATTCAATTGGCCATCGTCAGCTCGAACTCACGAGAAAACGTTGGACGAGTTCTTGGATCGGATAACGCAAGATTGGTCGCGCACTTCGCTTGCGGCGTGTCCATGTTTGGCAAAGCCGCCAAACTACGCCAGGCACTTCGTCAGTGCTCCGTCCAGCCACCACAGGCGATTTACATCGGTGATGAGATTCGCGACGCGGAAGCGGCCACGAAGGCAGGCATTGCATTCGGTGCGGTGACGTGGGGACAGCACGGAGCGGAAATCCTTTGCACTCAAAAACCGGCCCAAATCTTCACGACCGTCCAAGAGATTGGAGACAAGCTGTGTTGAGAGGATAACCCATGACAATTCTTTCGAGGGCGATCCGAACTACTGCTGTCCATTCCTACTCGTTGCGATAAGCGGCGCTCGCCTTCGCTCAGCTTTTCACTTCGTTGATTGGGATGGCTAAGTTTTTGTTGCCGTGGTAGGGTCCGCACGTAACCAATCAATCGTTAGCCTTGCTATGAAAACAATCACGCGCAGGAAATTTCTGAACACCTCATTGACGGCCGGACTGGCGCTCGGGATGCCGAGAATAGTGCTCGGCGCCGAGGGTTCGTCCCGAGCTCCGGGTCCCAATGACACCGTGCGTGTCGCAGTGATAGGACTCGGTTCAACCATGGTCGTGGGCGGCGTCGGTGGCCGAGGGCATCAGCTCATTCCCCGGGTGCGGGAAGTTCCCGGCGCAAAGATCGTCGCGCTGTGCGACGTGGACCAGGCGCACCTCGATCGCGAAGCCAAACCGTTCAAGGACCGGGGCGAAGAGATCGCGACTCACCGCGATCTTCGCAGGGTTTTCGACGACAAAAGCATCGACGCCGTGGTCATCGCCTTGCCAAACCATTGGCATGCGCTGGCGACGGTTTGGGCCTGTCAAGCTGGCAAGGACGTTTATGTCGAGAAGCCATTTTCCTACAACCTTTGGGAAGGACAGCAAATGGTGGCGGCGGCCAGGAAGTACGGCCGAATGGTCCAGGTGGGCACGCAGAATCGGTCGAGCCCACTCCTGCGCCAGGCGTTCGACTACCTGCGCAGCGGCCAAGTCGGGCGCATTCGCTATGTGCATGCGCTGGTCTATCGGGCGCGCGACGGCATCGGCACGGTCAACACACCTGCGCCCTTGCCCGCCACCGTGGACTACGATCTTTGGTGCGGTCCCGCGCCGAAGACGCCGCTGATGCGCAAACAACTGCACTACGAATGGCACTGGTTCTGGGCTACCGGCAACGGCGAGATGGGCAATAATGGGATTCACGTCATTGACATTTCCCGATGGGCTTTGGGACAGAATCAGCCGCCGCCGCGCGCCATGAGCATCGGGGGACGGTTGGCGTTCAACGACTGCGGCGAGACAGCCAACACACACATTGCGATGTTCGATTACCAACCAGCCCCGCTCATTTGCGAGATCCGCAACGTACGCGCCTCCAAGAGCCCGGACGCGATGGGTAAGTTCCGAAACAAAAGCAGCGGCCTTGTGATTGATTGCGAAGGCGGTTACTTCGCCGGCGACGCGTCCGGCGGCGCACTCTTCGATAAGCAGGGCAAGAAGATCAAAGACTTTCCGGATGACGGCAGCTCGAAGGGATTGGAAACCTCTCACATGGCTAACTTCGTGGCTGCGGTTCGCAGTCGAAAGGCCAACGAGATGGCGGCTGAGGCATTGCAGGGGCATCACTCCACGGCCTGCTGCCACATGGCGAACATCTCCTATCGACTCGGCAAACAGGCGCGGTCTGAGGTTATCCGTGAGACGATCCACGCGAAGCCAGAACTCTCGGATGCCTTCGAACGCTGCCGCGAGTACTTGCGTGAAAACGAAGTGAACTTGGAGACGACGCCCGCGTCGCTTGGGCCCTGGGTCACCTTTGATTCGAAGCAGGAGCGATTCGTCGGCGATTTCGCGAACGATGCCAACTCACTTTCGCAGCGGGAATACCGCCAGCCCTTCGTCGTGCCGAAGATCGCGTAACGGTTGCAGCGGGTCTAATTATACCGTGCACGCCGTTGGTCATTTTGCCGAGAGGTTCGTGCCGAAAATGCGCTGGTTTGCCAGCCAGCCAACACAGCGATCGGTCCAGGTCGAGCAGGGCAGGGCGCTCTTCCGGACGCCGAATCCGTGGCCGCCACGCGCATAGACATGCAGCTCCGTCGCCACGTTCGCCCGTTTCAAGGCCAGGTACATCACCACGCTGTTCTCGGCGCTGGCCACCGGGTCGTCGCTCGCATGGACCAGCAAGATTGGGGGCGTCTCTTTCGGAATTCGAATATACGGCGCGAGGACGTCCATGTTGATCTCTTTACCCGCAGGCTGTTGCTCGATGAGGTAGCCCGGATAAACCGCGATAGCGAAGTCCGGTCGGCAACTCGTTTTGTCGATCTCGTCGATCGGCTCATAGGCGCGCTGGTCAAAGTGGGTCGCCGTCGCCACAGCCAGGTGTCCGCCCGCCGAGAAGCCGAGGATGCCGATCCGGTTCGGATCGATCTCCCACTCCGCAGCTCGGCTCCGCACCAGACTGACCGCCCGCTGCGCGTCCAGCAATGGACCAGGAGCAGGCAGGGGCTCGGGCTGGCCTGAACGACGGGGCACGCGATACTTGAGCACGAGGCCCGTTACACCGACGGTGTTCAACCAGGCCGCCACCTCTTCGCCCTCTAGGTCCCAGGCCAAATTCCAGTAGCCTCCGCCCGGACAGATCAGGATCGCCGCCCCGGTGTTCTTGTCCTTGGCTGGCCGGAAGATGGTAATCGTCGGCTTCGTGACACCGGTTATCCACTTCGCATTTTTCGTTGGAGCTTCGGAAGGCGCACGAACGCGCTCTGGGCCGATCTTCCCGTAATCTCCCGGAACCGCTCCTGGCCAGACCGGCAGCACGAACGGCTCTTCTGCGCCCTGGACTCGGCAGACCAGGAAGAGCCCGACGATTACACTCAACCCGCAGGCGTGCCAAATCTGCGTGAGCGGCTTTCGCCATTGCCGTGCTTGCCCGCTTCCGTCGGATGGCGCGCAAGGGATTTTCTCAACCCCTTCGTCGCTAATGGCGGGACATCTCGACACAGGCGACCTATGAACGAACCTGGATCGAACTCTCGTTTCGCACGCGAGTCTGCAAGACTTCATTGAGGCAAGGAGTGATTGCCGTTGGACGATTCTTACGCCGCCTCGCATTTCATTTCCCCGGTTTCGCGGCCGCTTCCTTCTTTGCTTTCGCGAGCACGGTGGTCAGCGACACTGGCGCTCCGCCTTGACGTTTGCTTTCGTCGGCCGCTTCCATGAACGCGAAGATCTCGATCGTCTCCTCGGCTCGGACTGGAGGTTTGCCTGTTTTGAAAAAGCGGCCAATCTCGCGGCAGAGTTCCTCATAGCCTCCTTCCCGGCCGGCTTGGACGATGCCTTTGCTACCGAACGCGACGGCGCCGAAATCCGCTTTGTTCTTCCGAATCCCGCGATAGGTGCCAACGCGGCCATCTTTCCAAACGCCAGAAACAATGTCGGTGTCTTTGGTTTGAGTGCGCGTGACCGTTTCACAACCCGTCCCCATGAGCGCGTATAACGGTTCAATGCCATGGATGCCGTAGAAGAACATGTCCGGCGTGCCTTCCTGGTAGGAGCACGACCCCCATGTGATAGCGCCCGCGATTGCGCCTACTTTTTCATTTTTCAAAAGCTCCTGGATTCCCGGTGCGAATCGAAGGGAAGAGCTCGAAAAGCAGGGAACGTTGAGCTGCTTCGCCAAGTCATAAATCGCGATAGTGTCCGCGAGCGAGCCGCCGGCGGGTTTGTCGATGAACAATGGTTTCCCGGCCTTGATCACAGGGATTGCTTCTTGCAGATGGATCCGCCCGTCCACGCTTTCGATCAGCACGACATCTACCTTCGCGAGCAGCTCCGGGATTGTATCCACGATCTCGATTCCCATCTTGCGCAACTGTTCCGTGAACCCTTTGACGCGATCACGGCTGGCCGGGATGTCAGTCCCGCCGGGATAGCCGGCCACAATCCGGATCCCTGAAACATCACCGGTCGCATTCGGGTTGTTGAAGAGTTTCGCAAAGGCGGGCACGTGCGAGGTGTCGAGGCCGATCATGCCAGCGCGGAGCGGCGATGGGTCCGCAGCGTGAGTGTTAGCACAAAACGCCAAGATAAGGCTGCAAAGCGTTAGGCTGAACCGAAAGTTTCGGCCGTTGTGAGGAGTTGTTAGATTCATGGTATTTATTAATTAGGCTTCCGAGTGGATCGTTGCATCATCCAAAGCATGTCCTGGTTGTTCGGTGAAGCAACATTCAACGAAAGCGATTGCCCTTTCTTCAGCACGGGCATTGTGCGCGGATCTTTCCATTTCTTGATTTCGGAGTGGCCATCAGCGAAGGATAATCCTCCAGAGCCGCCATGGTAACTGGCTGGGAAATCGACGATTTTCCATTGCTGAGGCTTGTCTGGATAGCCATCCATTCCCACCACCATTTCGCCGTCATTGATGCTGTCTTCTCTTTCATCCAAGAACACCCATGTCATGGTCGGGCCGGGGTCAACGAGATCGCTCATCTTCTTGTAGATCCGATAGCCACTGCCGAACCCCGCGACATCGGTCGAGTTAAACCAAGCGTTCATAGCAATGCTGCGAACACGAGGATAAGTCACGCCGCCGTTTTTCACGGTGCTTTTGTCGGCGGGACATTTCCAAATTCCAGCGCTGTTGCCGCAATAGGGCCAGAGGAGGCTTTTCGTAGTGTCCTGATTGAGATCCCAGTTGCTCTTATTGGCGCCGTTGAAGTCCAGGGAGCCGTGGACCCACTCACTAGGCCCATAGGACTGAGGCACGTTGTCCTGGCTGTCATCAAGGTAGAGCTTCCACGCCAGCATCATTTGGCGGCCATTGTTGAGGCACGCGATTCCTTGCGCCTTGGTTTTGGACTTCGCCAGGGCAGGCAACAACATCCCAGCCAGAATCGCGATGATGGCGATAACTACGAGCAATTCGATCAGGGTGAATCCCTGCGCGTTCTTGGAAATGCGTTTTGAAGCACGATGATCAGTGCGGTTCATAGCAGCTGATGTAACAGGATTTTTGAGTATCGTCGATACGAGGTTATCAAGAGGAGACTTACCAAGATTTGCTTTTTCATGGTTAAAAGCGGCACCGTCTTGCGACAGCTTCCCGCCAGCGCGGCTGCGTTCAAGATAAGGCTTCGGGTGTTCCTTCGGGCCCCAAACACACCAAGCACTCTGCTTTGTGGCAGGTTTCAATGTTCGGGGTGCTGGCACACATATCGTGTTCAAACGTTCAGCAAAGCCCGCGCTTCCGCGATGCCGGCGGCTGGACGGCCAAACTCGCTGGCGGTCACTCGGGCCAGCGCCACGACATGCCGCCAGCGGAACGCGGCCCTGGTCGTGAGAAACTCTTCAGAAACAGTGCGATAGAATTTCTCCGCATGGAGCGCCCCATCTTCGCTTACGGCGTACCGCAGCAATAGATCGAACATTGGGCGGGGCGAATGGCTCAACTCACCGTAGCGCTGAATTACCGCGCCAGCTTTGGCTTGAAGATTTCCTCGGATGGCTTCGTCGGCTTCGCGCAACAGCCCATCGGAATCGGTTGCTTTGATTTCGGCGAGATGCCGTGCGATGGGCAAAGGTTGCCAATTAAGAAAATCACCGCCGCGAGCCGTTCGGTCCAGGGCCACCTGATAAGCGCCGAGGATGAGGCTCGCAAAGCAATTCCGAGAATTGCTTACGCGAGCTATGTTGCGCCAAGCGTTGGCAGAATCGCACGCATGGACGCCAATGGAATCGCCATGCACGCTTCCCAGCGGCTTGCTCGGCACCTCATCGCGAGGTGTTCGGCCCATGTCGCGCAAGACCAACTGATTCGCCGCCAGCGTCAGCGCTTCGCCCACGTCGGCCGGCGAGATCCCTTCCGCCAGCGCGGCAGCAGCAGCCTCGGCGGCTTGTTGGGGCGTTGATCGAAAAATTGTCTGGCTCATCTGGTCAACCCAGGTGTCATCCACTTTTCGTTCGCCGGGTGAACGCCCGAGCAATTTGTGCGCGTCGAGCAGCTTGGGCAACAGGGTTCGCGGCTCGTCCCAAGTCCCAGTGCGGCTCCAGGACTCGGCCTTGACGCAATAGCGGACGGATTGACGGAGCAAGGTGTCCGCCTGCTCCTTACCAATTAAGCCCAACAAATCCCACGCGCGATAGGGCAAGACAACCCGATGAACCTCGGTGTTGTCCTGCACGGCAAACAGCACATCATTGAAGGCGTCGTCCGGAGAGCGCTGAGCGAGCGCCGTCAGGGTTTGTTCTGCCAGAATGACATTTTTGTTTCGCACCGCCTCGCGCAATATCTCACCGCACGAGCGATCCTTGGAAATTAGGGATGGCTTGACGAGGTGCAACACTTCTTCTTTGCGGCCGCCGCGTTCTTGAATGCGGTTGGTATTTCGATAAAGCACCTTGAAGACAGGCAACGGGCGGAATTCGGTCGGAAGCTCGTTTGCCATGTGCAACGCGGGAGCCAGCGCCATCATGGTGTGGAACCCAACGTAATCCTCGCCGCCAAAGGTGCGCGCATTCGCCAGCGCGCCGGCCGCGACCAATCGCCGCAAATCTGTACCGGATCGCAGTTGCTCTGCCAAAGCGGGCAAGAGGCGGTTGACCGGCGTTTCCTGCATGAGGCAGACCAGCGGTTCCAGCGAGCCAAATGAAAGCTCAGCCTCCTCGGCCAATGCAGAAGCCATTCCCAGTTCGCTGGCGACCTCGTAGCCAACCGTGGCAACCAACATCCCTCGACCTACATCAGACAAAAACTCTCGACGTGTGCGTGTTGTTTTCATGGAACGAATATCCTTTCAGATGAATTGCGGGGCCATGCTCCACTCATACGCCGACCGGCGGATCGGAGCAACCTTCTATTTCACCGAACGTCCACTGGTCTGGAGCGCTAGCTTCGAAAAGAGAATTACGTCGGTTGTGAAAAATTGATCTTCTGGAACCATGAAAAAGCAATGGAGCCGACGTTCGCGATGTGAACTGTGCAGGAGGGGGAGCTCTGAAATTTTTGGGATTTGCCATCGCGCAGAGTTTCGGTGAGCTTAGGAAAAATGAAATCCACACTTCGTCCTCGCACTCAGAAACTCATTGTGTTCACAGCGGTCGCCAGCGTTTTCGGATCCATTAACTTCGTTGCTGCTGCAACAAGCGAAGCTCTTTTTCACGCGACGCCGTTCACTGAAGAGAACTCGTTCACCGAAGGAATCGAAGGTCCGGCTTGCGATGCGCGGGGAAATATCTTTGCGGTGAATTTCACGCGGCAGCAGACCATCGGCAAAGTGACGCCGGATGGCAAAGCCACTATCTACGCGGAGTTGCCGGGTGTGAGCGTCGGCAACGGAATTCGCTTTGATCGAAAGGGGATCATGTTCGTCGCGGATTATGTCGGGCACAACGTGCTGCGGATCGATCCCGCGACACGAGCGATTACAGTTTTCGCGCACGGCGATCAGATGAACCAGCCGAACGATTTGGCCATGGCTGCCGATGGCACGCTCTACGCAAGCGATCCGAACTGGAAGGAGGGGACGGGGCAGCTCTGGCGAATCGATAAGGATGGGACCGTCAAACGTGTTGCCGAGAAGATGGGGACGACCAACGGCATTGAGGTGAGCCCTGATGGCAAGACGCTCTACGTGAACGAAAGCGTGCAGCGTAATGTTTGGGCATTCACGATTTCGGCGGATGGGAGTTTAACCAACAAACGCCTCGTGAAAAAATTCGATGACCACGGATTCGATGGCATGCGATGCGATGTCGATGGAAATCTCTACATCACAAGGCATGGGAAAGGGACCGTCGTGAAGCTTTCGCCGAAGGGAGAAAACATCCGGGAGATCGACGTGATGGGAGCTATGCCGACCAACATCTGCTTCGGCGGTCCGGATGGCCGGACAGCCTATGTCACCGAGGTGAAGCACCGCCGCCTTGTTCAGTTCCGAGTCGATCGCCCTGGTCTGGAATGGCAACGCTCGCGGCCGGAGTGAGTTCACAGCGACCGCAGAGCAAAGGTTGGCTGATTTAGTGGGAGATTTCGCGGATCTTCATGTTGCGGAACGAGCACTCGTCTCCGTGATCGGTGAGCATGATATGACCTTTGATTTTGTCGCCGAAACCCGAAACTTTTTTGAACTTGCTGAGCGCGATTCCTTGCTTCAGAGCTTCGCCGCCGAGTTCGTATTCGAGGACCTTAGCGCCGTTGAGCCAGTGCTCGACGTGCGACCCGCGAATGATCACTCCCGAGGTATTCCATTCGCCCACGGGTTTTATCGGTCTGTCTTTCGTTGGAGGCAGTATGTCGTAGAGAGACGCGGTCTGGCGCTTGGGGCCGAACTTGCCATCAGGATGCCTGTCGTCATCGATCATCTGGTATTCGGGTCCGGGGGCTGAGGTGCGGCTCTCGGTGACGAGGTATTTAACTCCGTTGTTGCCCTCAGGGGAAATGCGCCATTCCCAAGAGAGTTCGAAATCGCCGAATTGCTCTTCAGTAATAATATCGCCACCGCGGATGCCGGCCATCTTTTTCACGATGCCGTCCTCTGCCTTCCAACCAGAGCCCGGCGGGGCCTGACTCTTATAAAGCCGCCAGCCCTTGAGGTCTTTGCCGTTGAATAGCGCTTTCCAACCGTCGGGTTTCTCTTTGCCACCCAGTTCGCCATTGTCGGCTCCGAGCAAAACGAGGGATGTGAAAACAGCCAGTGCAATGAGCAGTGTTGGTCGCATGGACATATTCTTCCGTGAGAGAGGGTCAATGTCACGCTTGTTTCTCGTCGGGTCAGAACTCCCGAGGCCATTGAGACGAGACAATCCCGCTCTGACTTCTGACACGGCTTGTCCTCCCACTTCGGCCGCGTTGGAATTGAATTCTTTCTCCTTGAACCGCCGTCGCGAGAATTACCGAATGGCATTTGGCTCTAGAGGGTTCTCGCGTGAGAACCGGCTAACCATGATATTTTAGAGCGCCGTGGATTGCGCAGAACTCCAGCGGGGGAGAAAAAGACCCCCCTGGGCAACTTTCGCTGCGCCGGTAGCCGCCGGAGCAGACGTGCCTGGCGTTTCAAGGGACGCAGAATGAAGCAGCGGAAAATGATTCCCGCACGACTACGGATCGCGCAATGGAAGCGGATGAAAACATGTGAATCTGCGGCAACCCATTTCATGACCCGTTCGCGGTGACTCAAAAGTAAGTGTTACCCGGGACGGGGCTACGTTGACTCAAAAGTCCTGTTACCCGGTTTCCTGTCCACTTGGAATCCAAGGAAGCACGCCGGGCCTGGTCCGGTCGTGCCTCCCTCGTTCCGTTTCTTGGGGTCTT
>SIBE01000024.1 GCA_009695265.1 Pedosphaera sp.
TTCATCGAGGACGCGTTGTTCCTCGATTCCGGGCAGACGTAAAGGTTTGGCCATGCCCCCAATAAAATAGTTCAGCGCGAATTTGTCCGGTTTTTTCGATCCTTACACCCGCCCAACCTTACCAAACTCGGTTTCTTGAATCCGCCATATGAGCGACGGGGATGAGCCGCCGAGCGCGTCCGGCAAACACGATAAACGTGAACGGCTCATCCCCGTTCGCTCGACCGATTTTGTTAGGCCGCGTTCGTTCAGAGTTGTTTGAACCATGCTTCATCGACAGTGACGTTCTCAATCATTTCGGTCTTGGTGCCGAGGCTAAATTCTTTGAGCTTGTCGGCGAGTTGGTCGCCGTCAACGAGGTCGATTGGCGGCGCGCCGTCTCGCGTAGCTTCCTTGACGGCGTCTCGCGAGAAAGTGCCGGTCGTAATGAAAAGACCTTTGTCCGCACGACCAACCATCGCGCCGCGAAAGTCGCGGATGTGGCTAGCTGACACGATGCCCGAATAACGCTTGCACTGGAAAACGACGTGGAAGCTCATGAAGCCGTGGATGCGTGCGATGCCCTTGCCGTCAATGCCGCCGTCGCCAGTCCGCCCAGTGACCTCGACCTGAACGAAACCGGACTCGCGCAATAGACGCTGAATGAGGCGCTCGAAAGCATCGGGTTCAATGAGCTTGGTGAGGATGTGGTAAAGCTTGGTGCGCCAAGTCTGGGCTTCTTCGGGGGGATCGGCCTCATCGGTGGTTCGCGGGGTGCCGGTGGTGGCCTTGGCTTGCTTGTCTTTCTTGTCGTTCTCTCTGACTGTCCTGACGACGCTCTTGGGGTCAACGGTGGTTAGGTCGGGCTTGGCGAGTGCCCAAATGCCTCTGGTTGAGTTTGTGAGCGCACCATACTTCTTGAGGTAGGTGCGCGCCCAAGCGAGGCGGTAATAAACCTCTGTCTGGTTACTGGCCTCGGGGTCGTGAAGGACGGAGAGAACGTCTTCCGGCAGTTTGAGGTTTTGGATGACGCGCTCGTAAATCTCGTCGATGGAGCCAGAGCCACCTAAGTCTCGGAGCGCCGTGATGAGTGGATTCATCAACTGGTCAAATGTGGGGACTTTGGTCATGACGTGTGGCTAGCGGCCTAACATTAGTATTATCTATCCTAACAGACGCCTTACAAGGCGACTTGTGGTAAAGTTAAACTTGCCTTTTCGTTTGTCGAGAACGACATACGCACGAAAGGAGGTGCCTTTATGCCGCACCTATGTATAAAAAACCGACAGCGACTCCATCAGCTTTTTCGAGCGAGATTATCCTGGCTGTGGAAACGCAGCGTGGAGGGGAGGGTGTTTCGTGAACAGGGTGCCCATAAGAAATGGTTTTAGAAAGTTGCATGTCTGGGCCTGATGAGTGAACCGGTGGGGCACTTCGATGGCCGGCCGGATGCCTCGACCAACCCCTGCTATCTCGAACAATCCATACTCGCCCTCGGTGTTCCACGCTTGACGCGTCACGTCCGAAAGCGCTGGGCTATCGGGATTCTTCGTCCCATCCCGAAAGCGCGCGGCGAGACTTTTAGGCCGGGGGCAGCCTGCCGTCGTTTGTATTCGCTAAAAGTTACCTTGTTGATGACGTCATTCACGACGGCAGCATCATGACCGCGAGCGATAATCTCATCGCGGCTCAGATCTTGCACCACATACGCGGACAGGATGGCATCCAACAATTCGTACTCGGGAAGCGAGTCCTGGTCCTTTTGGTCGGGTCTTAATTCAGCGCTCGGAGGTTTGGTGATCGTGTCTTCAGGGATGATCACCTTTTCACGGTTCACCCATTTGGCGAGCCGGTAGATTTCCGTCTTAAAAAGGTCGGCGATCACGGCCAACGCCCCACACATATCGCCGTACAAGGTGCAATAACCGACCGATAACTCGGATTTGTTTCCTGTCGTCAAGACAAGCGAGCAGAATTTATTGGAGAGCGCCATCAAAGTCAGACCGCGCAACCTCGACTGGATATTCTCCTCGGCCTCATTTCGCAAATACCCTGCAAATACACCGCTGAGCTGCGCTTCCACCGTGGCAACAGCTAGCTCGATGGGCAACACCTCGAAACGAACACCGAGATTCCTGGCGAGCAATTCGGCATCGCTCAGACTGCCAGGGCTCGAGAATTTCGACGGCATGGCAATTCCCATGACGTTCTCTGCGCCCAACGCATCAACCGCCAGCACCGCCGTTAATGCAGAGTCGATCCCACCGGATAATCCGCAAACCACTGATTTGAAGCCGCACTTATGGACATAGTCACGAATGCCCAGCGAGAGCGCCGAGAATAGCTGTTGTTCCGACGCCGGCCATTCCAGTTGCGGCACGGAGTCGGCATCCGGTCGGCTCTCCCCGATGTCAACGACCAACAAATCTTCCGTGAATCCTTTGCCCAAGGCGATGAGCCGCCCCTTGCCATCCAACACGACGCTGTGGCCGTCGAAGATCAGCTCATCATTTCCGCCGACAAGATTCACTTGAATGAGGGGCACTTTCTCATCCGCGGCCACTTTCTGAAGCATCGCGAGCCGTGTCGCCTCTTTGCCTGCATGCCAAGGGGAGGCCGAAAGATTGATAATCAGGTCCGCTTTCAAGGCCATCAACTCCTTGATCGGATCGCGACGATAGATCCGTTCCGGCCAGAAATCTTCATCGTTCCAGATATCTTCACAAATTGTGATCGCCAGCAATCGGCCGTTGAACAGAAGAACTTCGACCGTATTCGCTGGCTCGAAATATCGCGCCTCATCAAAAACATCGTAGGTCGGCAAAAGCGATTTATGAAACCGTTGAAGGATCTGTCCGTGCTGGAGAACTGCCGCCGAATTCCGCAATGGCTTTCCCGGCTGGGCAGCATTGCGATCCACAAACCCAACACAAAGAGGAATCGCTCCAACCTCTCTCGCCGTCGCCTCCAAAGCCGAAAGGTTCTGCTGGATAAAGTCATCGCGGAGCAGCAAATCACGCGGTGGATAACCGCAGAGAAAAAGCTCGGGAGTGACGACGAACTCGGCCCCGAGTCGGCAGGCCTTCTGATATTGCACCACCAATTTGCGAACGTTGGAGGAGAAGTCCCCAACCGTCGAGTTCAGTTGTAATAGGCCAACCTTCATGGAGGTCACTCTAATTAAGCGTTAGGTCACTGGGCAAGGGACGTTTTGATCGAAACGACGGGGGTGGTTGCCAGAAGCTGCGAGTTGGGCTAAACCGATTTGCCCAGAAGGTGATTCAAATTCTCCCGATAGTTGCGGCTCAGATTGAGCCGAGTGCCATTACTGAGGATCACCACGTAGTCGCCATGAAACATCGGTTGCAGCTCTTTGATTTTTTCCACATTGACGATAATCGACCGGCTGATCCGGATAAACTGGCTCGGCCCCAGCTTTACTTCCAAAGCGGACATGGTTTCGCGGTGGAGATGGGATTCGTTGCCGACGTGGAGACTGACGTAATTGTCCGCCGCTTCAATCCAGTCGATCTCTTCCAACCGCACCAACAAAACTCGGCCATCGACTTTGATGGCTAACCGATCCAAAGGTTTTGCTTCGAGTTTGAGCTCAGCGATCAAGCTCGACAGCCGCTGGCTCAATTCATCGGACTCCTTCCGCTTGATCTGGTCGATCGCCCTGCGGAGTGATTTTTGGAACCGTTCACGATCGAACGGCTTGAGGAGGTAATCCAACGCATGCACCTCAAACGCGCGCAAAGCGAACTTGTCGTAAGCCGTCACAAAAATGATCGCCGGCATCTTTGCGGTCGAGAGGGCGGCAACGACTCCGAAGCCGTCCAGCTCCGGCATTTGCACGTCCAGAAAAATCAAGTCGGGTGCCTCGGCCTTGATCGCGGACAACGCTTCGAATCCGTTGGTGCATTCGCCGACGATTTCAATCTCGGGATCTTCCCGGAGCAGCGTGCCGAGACGTTCCAAAGCCAGCGGCTCGTCATCCACTATCAATGTTCGAATTCTCATCGTTTGCTTATGCCGAACGCTTCGACAGATCGTTCGAGCTTTCAACCGAGTCGTTCGGTCCGACCCGGAACGGGATGGTGACACTGACCACGAGGCCTCCATCGGCTCCATTTCTGAACTCGAGCTTTTGCGCTTCCCCATAAAGCTGCTGAAGACGGGCCCGGGTATTGGACAAGCCCACGCCTTCGTCTGGAACTTCGCCAGCGGAGAGGCCCATTCCATTGTCGCACACCTGCAATTGAAGCTGGTTGGCGACTCGCCGAGCGCGCAGCTCGATCCTTCCTGGCTTGGCCTGTGGCTCGATCCCGTGCCGGATGGCGTTTTCGACTAAGGGCTGCAACACCAAGTTCGGCACCTTCGCCTGCAACGCATCCTGATCAATTTCCTTGTGGACGGTGAGGCGCTTGCCGAAACGGGTTTGTTCGATTTCCAAATATCTGTCCAAAAAGTCCAACTCCTGTTGCAGGGGCACCTCGTGGGCTTCCGTGCTTTCGAGGGCATAGCGGAGCAAGTCGCTCAACCGAGCAATCATCCGGTCGGCCGCCTCCACATCCTTGTGCATGAGGGCAGAGATGGCGTGCAGCGTGTTGAAAAGGAAATGAGGATTAATCTGCATTTGAAGCGCTTGAAGTTTAGCCTGCGTGAGCCGCTTCTCGAGCTCGAGGGCGCTTAATTCCCGTTCATGGAATTTCTGATAATAGCCGAACGTGTGAGCGACGCTGACGATCACCCAATAAACCAGCATGTTGAAATAAAAAGTTTTCAAGAACAAGGTTTGGAAAGCATTCCCAAAAGCAATGGGCTCACCGGCCACGGAACTCTGCCATTGCCCAACGACGGCTCGAAGTGCCATCCACCCGATCGAAAAAACAGCGCTAGCCGCCACATGCAAGACTGAGTTGCGGAGCCAATGGGATCGCGCAAAGGCAAATCGCCCGGCCAGCCAGATGGCGGGCGGGGACAAAACCGCGAAGAGATACCAATCCGCTAGAGAATGGCTCAGCGCATGTCGCCAGCTCACGGGATTGCCGAAGCTGGAGCTGGACACGTAGAACTGCCGGGCAAAAGAAAGCCCAATCAAAGTCCAAACGCCGGGCAGCACCGCCCACTTCCGCCAGCGAGCGCGTAGGGTCAGGTTCGAAATCATGTCGGGTAATCCAGATTACTGATTTCGGCTTTTAACGCACCCACCATAAATGATAAAGGTTGTTTTTGACAAAAGATGAACAAGAAGCCGTGTGAGAAGAAAATAGGTGGGTTCGAGCAGCCTCGCCTTAAGCCGGTGGCGCGGATGGAGAAACTTAGACAGCCAGAAAACTTCGATCAATCCAATGACGCGGTCATCGGTCGCGCGTTTCGCTGGTCGCTCCTGGCCCTATTAATCGGGATCGGAACAGTGGGCGGCATCCTGTTTCTTGTTAAGCGGCCCGCAGCCCAACTTTCCAACGTCACCAAGCTCACATCTCCCGAGGCACCCGAGATCCCAACCGTTGACATTCCCACAGCCAGACTCACCGACATCACAGCGTCGGCCGGCATCACATTTGTCCACAACAACGGAGCGTATGGCGACAAGTTGCTGCCAGAAACCATGGGAGGTGGAGTCGCCTTCTTTGACTTTGACAACGATGGCGATCAGGACCTGCTCTTTGTTAACTCGACTTACTGGCCCGGGAAAATCCCGAATGGGAAAAATCCAACGACCTGCGCTCTCTACCGCAACGACGGCACCGGCCATTTCGAAGATGTCACCGCCGGATCGGGTCTCGATGTGACGCTGTATGGGATGGGTGTCGCGGTCGGGGATTACGACAACGATGGACTGGTCGATGTCTTCCTGACGGCCGTGGGAGAAAACCGGCTGTTCCACAACTTAGGCCACGGAAAATTTGCTGATGTGACGGCGCAAGCCGGCGTGGCTGGCTCGACTGCGGAGTGGAGCACCAGCGCCACGTGGATCGACTACGATAACGATGGTGATCTGGATCTGTTCGTGTGCAATTATGTTCGCTGGTCTCGCGAAATTGATTTTGAGGTCGATTATCGATTGGTCGGCATTGGTCGCGCCTATGGGCCGCCTATGAATTTTCCGGGAACGTTTCCCTATCTCTATCGAAACGATGGCCAAGGGCATTTCACTGATGTCTCGCAGCAGAGCGGTGTTCAAATAAAGAATCCAGCCACCGGTGTGCCGATGGCAAAGTCTTTGGGCGTGGCTCCGGTTGATATTAACGGAGATCACTGGATCGATTTGGTGGTCGCCAATGACACGATCCAAAACTTTGTTTTCACCAACCAGCACGACGGCACTTTCAAAGAGAACGGAGCCAGAGCGGGCATTGCATTCGACAGCTATGGCCAAACGCGCGGTGCCATGGGAATTGATGCGGCGCGCTTCAGAAACGACGATGCATTAGGCATTGCGATCGGCAATTTCGCCAATGAACCGAGCGCTCTCTACGTCTCTCAACGTGACTCGCTCATTTTCGCGGATGAGGCCATTACGGAGGGCGTCGGCCCGGCCGGAAGGTTACTTCTCAAATTCGGTCTGTTCTTTTTCGACTATGACTTGGACGGACGGTTGGATGTTTTGACCGCGAATGGCCATCTGGAAGAAGAAATTAACAAGATTCAGCAGAGTCAACAATATCGCCAACCCGCGCAACTGTTCTGGAATAGCGGGTCGAACAAGGGCTTCCGCTATATCCCTGTCCCGCCCTCCAAATCTGGCCCTGACCTCTTCAAGCCGATGGTTGGCCGCGGTTCGGCTTTCGCGGACATCGATGGAGACGCCGATTTGGATGTGGTGCTGACGCAAATTGGAGGTCCTCCACTTTTGCTCCGCAACGACCAGCAGCTAAATCACCACTGGCTGCGCCTGAAGTTGGTTGGAACGCGGAGCAATCGGGATGCTATGGGTGCGTGGGTCAAAGTGCGTGTCGGGAACAAAACCCTTTCCCGCCAAGTAATGCCGACCAAAGGATATCTCTCGCAATCTGAACTTCCGATCACGATCGGTCTGGGTAATGCGATCTCGGTCGAGGAAATCATCGTGACGTGGCCGGGTGGAACATCCCAAAAAATCGGTTCGGTGCAGATCGACAAGTTGAATGTAATCCAACAGAGCCCGTAAACGTGAGAACTCCCTTTGTCATGCAAACGGACAGAGTCATTCCGAAGGTCCTTTACCCCTTCATATCGGCCCTCTGCCCTTTCGCCAAACCATTTCGCCCCTTACTTCCAGCGCTTCGTCCCCGATCGAGTAAGCTGGGTCTTTAAAAAAGCGGAATTGAACGTCCGACTTAGTTCGATCAACATTGATTGCCCATGAACGCCGAAAGCACGCCATCGAAAAACCCTCCATCCAAGAGGAGGTACGTTCGGGCCGTCGGACCGCGCCTGCGAGTCCTGCTCTTGTGTATCTTTGGGCTGGTGGCAATCCTCGGCGCGAACTCAGCGTATCTCCTGAGTATTACCGTCCTGGAATCGGTCACGAGGCTCACCTACCAGAACTATTTCTACCAGTACATGTTCCTAGCCCATCTCGTGCTGGGGCTCTTGCTCATCGTCCCCTTTGTTATCTTCGGTGTTTTCCACATCAAGAACTCCTACAATCGTCCCAACCGGCGCGCGGTCCGGGTCGGCTATGCCTTGTTCATCGTTAGCCTGATTTTATTGTTTTCCGGTATTGCCCTGACGCGCCTCGACTTCTTCCAGATCAAGAATCCGAATGTCCGTTCGCTCTCGTACTGGGCGCATGTGATCACTCCGCTTTTCACGGTTTGGCTTTACATACTGCATCGGCTCGCCGGCCCGAAGATTCAGTGGCGTGTCGGGTTCGGGTGGTCGGCGGCGATCGGCGGGGTTGTCGTTGCGATGGTCGCGTTTCACGCGCAGGATCCGCGGAAATGGAATGTTCAAGGTCCGAAGGAAGGCGAGAAATATTTCGCTCCCTCGCTAGCCAAGACGGCGACTGGAAACTTCATTCCGGCACGGGTTCTGATGATGGATGATTACTGCATGAAGTGCCACCAGGACAATTACCAGGGCTGGTTTCATAGCGCGCATCACTTCAGCTCTTTCAACAATAAACCATATGTTTTCAGCGTGCGAGAAACGCGCAAGGTGTCGATGGAGCGTGACGGGAACGTCAAAGCATCGCGCTGGTGCGCCGGCTGCCATGATGTTGTTCCATTTTTCAGCGGAGCTTTCGACGACCCTAATTTTGATTTGGACAGGCATCCCACGTCACAAGCCGGCATCACTTGCACGGCTTGCCACTCCATTACTCACGTCGCCAGCACCCGAGGGAATGCGGACTACACCATCGAGGAGCCGATTCATTATCCGTTCGCCTTCAGCACCAATAGATTCTTGCAGTTCCTCAATCAACAACTCGTCAAAGCCAAGCCGGATTTTCACAAGAAGACCTTTCTCAAGCCGTTGCATCAGACGGCGGAATTCTGCTCGACCTGCCACAAAGTGAGCATTCCGCAGGATCTGAATCACTACAAAGAGTTTCTCCGCGGCCAAAACCACTACGACACATTCCTCCTAAGTGGCGTTTCGGGCCACAACGCCAAGAGTTTTTATTATCCGCCGAAGGCTCAGCCGAATTGCAACGGATGTCACATGCCGCTCAAACCCTCCGATGACTTTGGGGCCAAGTTTTTTAACTCGACGAACAATACTCTCGCTATCCACAGCCATCTTTTCCCCGCGGCGAACACTGGAGTTCCGCACATCCGAGGAGAATCGGCGGTAGTCAAGGCTCACCAGGAGTTTCTGAAAGACTCGGTGCGCATCGATATTTTCGGCATCAAAGAGGGTGGCACAATTGATAGTCCCTTGACCGCTCCGCTCCGGCCTCAAATGCCAGCCTTGAAGCGCGGCAAAGACTACTTGCTGGAAGTGGTTCTTCGAACCTTGAAACTCGGCCATCCATTGACCGAAGGAACCGCGGATTCCAACGAACTCTGGGTCGATCTCAAAGCGACGAGTGTCCAGCGAACTGTCGGCCGCAGCGGAGGATTGGGTCGCTTTAATGAGGTCGATCCCTGGTCGCACTTCGTGAATGTTTATATGCTGGATCGCGAAGGGCGCCGGATCGATCGCCGGAATCCACAGGACATTTTCACGCCTCTTTACCGGCATCAGATTCCGCCGGGGGCCGCGCAAGTGGTGCATTATGGCTTTACTGTTCCGGAGGATTTATCCGGGCCTCTGACCATCGAAGTCAAATTCCAGTATCGGAAGTTTGACACGGTTTACATGAACTACGTTTTGGGAACCAACTACGCCCACGGCCAACCGTTCACGGTCACGAACGATCTGCCCATCACAACGATGGCTCAGGATCAAATCACTTTTGCGGTAGAAGGCCCGGCGCTCTCGACTCTCAACCCTCAACCCTCAATGGTGCCGGAGTGGCAGCGTTGGAATGACTACGGGATCGGCCTTCTGCTCGAGGGCGACAAGGGAAGCGAGAAAGGCGAACTGATCCAGGCAGCTCAAGCGTTTTCGGAGGTGGAAAAATTGGCGCGCGCCGATGGCCCGCTCAATCTGGCTCGTGTCTATTTTAAGGAAGGACGCCTGGACGATGCCGTGCTGGCGTTGCAACGCGCGGCGACATTTAAGCCTCCGGCACCGCGTTGGACGGTCGCTTGGTTTAACGGGCTGGTGAATAAACAGAATGGATTTCTCGACAAAGCCATCACTGAATTTCGCAGCATCCTCGAAGATCGCTTTCCGGAACTCGTCGAGCGCGGCTTTGACTTCAGCAAGGACTATGAAGTGATCAATGAACTGGGCCAGACTTTGTTCGAACGTGCCAAGATGGAGCGGAGCGAAGCCAATAAAGCAAGTCAGCGTGAATTCCTCGATCAAGCGAAGGCGCAATTTGAAAAAACGCTGGCGCTCGATAGCGAGAATCTCACCGCGCATTACAACCTGGGTCTGATCTACACGCAGCTCGGAGACGAAGCCAAGGCTGCTGAACATCGGAGACTGCACGAGCGCTACCGACCCGATGACAATGCTCGCGACCGCGCCATCTCCATCCACCGGCGCAACAACCCGGCCGCCGATCACGCGGCGCAGTCGATCGTCATTTATTCGCTCCAGAGGCCCGGCGCTCCGGAATTGCCGAACGCGAAGCCTTCAAAGACTGCGAACAACCGAGACTGAACTAGTCCAAAACCACAACTGAGCTGATATATCCCCGCTTTTAAAACTGAAGCATGAAAGACGATCGACCGGATAAACAGGCGGAACCAAAGTCCGTCGAGGCCACTACTCGGGACCGGGCGCCGGAGTCTGACGAAACGGCGCATTACGATGACACAGTGATTGGCCGGGCATTCCGATGGTCCTCAGTCGCGCTGGTTCTGATCGCTCTCGTGGTCGGAGTCGGGATTTATTTCCTCAAACGAAAGCCGACTGCAGAAACCCCGAAGCTCACACAGATTATCGCGCCTGTCGCGAGAGCATCTGCTTCATCCGCGATCCCGGAAACAATGTTTACGGATATCACGACGTCGGCTGGCATTAAGTTCGTTCAAAACAACGGAGCTTATGGCGGCAAGCTGCTTCCAGAGACGATGGGAGGCGGAGTGGCTTTCTTCGATTTTGACAATGATGGCGATGAGGATTTGCTCTTCGTCAACTCCACTTACTGGCCGGGACATCTTCCGCCGGGCAAGCAGCCGACGACGCTGTCCCTCTACCGCAATGATGGGAAAGGTCACTTTGAAGAGGTGACTGCAAGTTCGGGATTGGACATCAGTTTTTACGGGACCGGGTGCGCTATCGGCGATTACGATAACGATGGTCGATTGGATGTTTTCATCACAGCCGTCGGCGAGAACCATCTCTTCCACAACTTGGGCGATGGCAGGTTCGCCGACGTGACAGCGCAAGCGAGTGTCGCCGGCTCGCCAAGTGAATGGAGCACGAGCGCAGCATGGATCGATTACGATAATGATGGAGACCTCGATCTCTTCGTTTGCAATTACGTGAAGTGGTCCAAAGAGATCGACTTCGAAGTAGGATACAAGCTGGTCGGGATTGGGCGTGCTTACGGACCGCCGATGAATTTCGAGGGAACATTCCCCTATCTTTATCGGAACGATGGCAACGGCCATTTCACCGATGTTTCGCAAACGGCTGGCATTCAAATCAAGAATTCGGCGACCGCTGTCCCGGCTGCAAAGTCCTTGGGAGTTGCGCCCGTTGATCTCGATAATGATGGCAGGATCGATCTCGTGGTGGCCAACGATACCGTGCAAAACTTCGTCTTCGTTAATCAGGGCGATGGCACTTTCAAAGAGAGCGGAGCCACCAGCGGAGTGGGGTTCGATAGCTACGGCAACACGCGCGGTGCCATGGGCATCGATGCGGGTTATTTTCGCAATGACAACAGCCTGGGAATCGCCCTTGGCAATTTCGCCAACGAAATGACCGCTCTGTATGTTTCTCAAGGAAGCCCACTGATATTCGCCGATGAAGCGATCACGTCAGGCATTGGTCCCGCCAGCAGATTGCTCCTGAAATTTGGGATATTCTTTTTCGACTATGATCTCGACGGGCGATTGGATGTCCTGACCGTCAACGGACATCTGGAGGAAGAGATCAACAAGGTGCAACAAAGCCAGCAATACGCCCAGCCGGCGCAGCTTTTCTGGAATACCGGGACACGTGACGCCGCGAGCTTCGTTTCCGTTCCATCAGAAAAGTGCGGCTCTGATATTTTCAAGCCGATCGTCGGGCGCGGCTCGGCCTTCGCGGATATCGATGGCGATGGCGACCTGGATGTCGTGCTCACGCAGGTTGGCGGCCCGCCATTGCTCCTACGCAATGACCAAAAACTAAATCACCATTGGCTGCGCTTTAAATTGATCGGCAAGCAGAGCAATCGCAGCGCGCTGGGAGCATGGATCAAAGTTCGACTCGGCAATCAAACTCAGTCGCGACAGGTGATGCCCACGCGAAGTTATCTTTCGCAATCGGAGTTAACAGTGACCTTCGGGCTCGGCGCAGCAGATCATGTCGATGGCGTCGAAATAATCTGGCCGGGCGGATCAAAACAGAAACTGCCCGCTGAAAAAGTGCTCCTAGACGGAGTGAGTGTCGTCGAGCAATCGCCCTAGATTGCCGCGTGGCCCGTGCCAGGCTTTGCAACGAACCCACCGAGTCAGCGCAGGGCTTTTGCAGACCTCCTCACATCGGCTGCTAATGATTCTTCGGTGCTAGCCGTCCAGAGGCGTTGACAGAAGAAACACGCCCATCGATGACAGCATCCAACGAGGAACGTAAACGGGTCGGTTCCCATGAATGACCAGTTTAGGGAGGTGCCCTCTTGTGCCGGTCATGGCTCGCAAACTCAGAGTCGAATATCCCGGCGCGATCATCGGTCCGGAGTCGCTGAGTTCTATCGTTCGCCTCAATCGTTTGTTTGTAGCCGGATCGAACATTTGATAGGTTGCCCTGGTGAGTCCGACGGTGTTCAGACATCGGAACAGAGTCAACCGTCGCTTATTGACCGGCTAAACGAAAAGGGATTCTGACCATCCTGCTAGAATGCGCTTGGCATGGGAGAGTCGTTTCCGGGGTGGTAATGCAACAGAATTGCTCGTGAGTTGCTCCCTGCTGTCGGCTTTCTGCTGGAAGCCGAGCGATTTGCTTGCCTTTTTCATTGGGATGGCCTTCTGTTTGACGCATCGAAGTGTGACTCAAAACAGGAACAAAGATCAGTCTTTTTGGCAGAAGTCGAACGACCTGCAATGTCGCGGTTGGCCCTATCGGCTGAGCCGGTTTATCCGAGCTGGCCTTCACAACTGGTGTACTAAGGTTATTTGGCTGGCGGATGAGCCACGCTCTTTGCAGGCCTGGAAACGCGGCTGGGACCCGGAGCACTATATTCGATTGCGCCGTTGGCACGACCAAGGTTTTCGTCCCAAGGTGGTTTACGATATCGGGGCGCACGTTGGCGGATGGTCGGAAATGTCCCAGTCGATATTTGCTCCTCTTCAGTGTTTCCTGTTCGAGCCGCAGCCGGAGTATCAGGCAAAAGCCCGCGCCCGCCAGCCTCACGGAGCCGATTGGCAGGTGTTCCCGGTCGCTCTCGGCGACAAAGAACAATCGGACCTAATGTACGTCACGCAGAACGGCGCCGCATCATCCATGCTCGCCCCGTTGGGAGGCGCGGTTCCGAAAGATTGGGGAACCGAAACGGTCGGACAAAAAGCCGTACAAGTGGCAATGTTGGACAGCTTAGTTGCGAGTAAGGGGCTGCCTTTTCCCGATTTGGTCAAGATCGATGTTCAAGGTTATGAAGGGCGCGTCATCGCGGGTGGAAAGAACGTTTTATCGAAAGCGCAACGGATCGTTATCGAGGTGTCGCTACGGGCTATTTACAGCGATCAAGCGCTTTTGCCCGAAGTGTTACAGACGATGTCCGACTGGGGATTTGAACTCGAAGACATCAACGAAACGTGCCGACAATGGGCTGGACCCCTCTGGCAGACCGACCTCTGGTTGAAGCGGAGCGCATAACATGTCGGACGCGACGCTACTGCAACGATTTCACGCCTGCCTCCACTACAAGCAGGCCAAGCCTTGGCAGAAACCGTTCCTGAATCCTCGGCGTTTTGCGCGCAATCAGATGAGAAAGCGCGGCCTGGTGGCGGCTGACCCAGGGGCTTTGCGCGCGGTGCCAACATTCCATTTGCCGGAGTTTACCGTCGTTAGCGGCGAATTCGTTAGCGAAGAGATTTCTAGTTACGGTTTATTCGAGCCTGAGTTGACCGAGGCGTTTCTCCGGCTCGTCAAGCCGGGGCAGGTCGTCGTGGATATCGGCATGCACCTTGGGTATTACGCAACGCTGTTCGCTGTTTTGGTAGGCGCTCAGGGTGAAGTCCATGCCTTCGAACCGACCCCGTCCACGCGTGAAATCTCCCGTCGAAACACCAGTCGGTTTGCCCATGTGACCGTGCATCCCTTTGCGGTCTGGTCGTCCGTGCAGACGATTGCTTTTCAGGATTTCGGACTGCGATGGATGGCTTTTAACAGCTTGGCGCAAGCTAAAATCGCGGAAGCGCCCGTTCCAGCGAAGCAGATCGACGTTCAAACGATCACGTTGGATCAGTTCCGCCATTCGTTGGGTAAGCGAGTCTCCTTCGTGAAGATCGATGCGGAATCGGCTGAAAGAGAAATTCTGGCTGGGGCGCGGGAGTTGCTTGGGATGGATCAGCCGATTGTTTCGGTGGAAGTCGGGGATCGTGGCGGCGCGCGCGATAGCCGTTCGCTGGTCAACGATTTCAGAGAGCTGGATTTTGCGCCGTGGGAGTTTGGCTCGGGTCGGTTCTCGCGACATGAGCCTCGCGAAATTTATGATTATGATAATTTGATTTTTGCTCCGGCGCGATCTGATCTCTCCTCTGTTTGATGCGCCCGCTCTTGCCCATTGTTTTCAATCAGTTGGTAACCCTCGGTTTCGGGATCGTTTGGATGAAGTTGGTCTCCGAGTTTATTGAGCCCGAAATCAATGATGCTTATGGCCGATTTCTCACTTTGACCCAACTTGGAATGCTGCTCACGCATTCGGGGCTGATCAACCACACGACTCGTTATTGGCAAAGGGAAAGTGCGCAAGCTGGAATTTACGCTCGATTTTTGTGGTCGATTAGCTGGCAAGCTCTCAAATATTTAGTTCCGCTCCTGGTAATAACTGTGCTCGGCGTCAGCCTGTTCTACCAGGACCCAATCTGGATTTGGGTGTTACCGTTTCTTATTTTGGGTAACATCGCGATGGCTCTGAACATGACTGGCACGGGGGCGCTCAATGCAGAGCGGAGGCCGTGGTCGGTCTTGTTTCTGAGCACTGTGGGGGGCGCGGCTCGGTTATTTCTTCCACTGGGGTTGGCTTTGCTGACGAGTGTGACTTTGGTGACGTTGAGCGTCGGTTTCGCTCTCCACGGACTTGTGTTGATTGGCTGCTTGCTGCTTCTGTTTCGGTCCACGATTGGATCGCCGAGGCCTCCGGAAGCCCAGGCCACCAAATGGGTCCAAGAGCTGAGAGAATACGGGCGTCCGTTTGTTTGGCTCGGGGTTGGTGCGTGGTTGATGCAAAATGCGGATCGATGGGTCGTTGCTCTCTTTTTTGGCAAGATACAGTCCGGGCATTTTGTCTTTGCGACCGGCATTGGGTCTATTATTCCGACGATGATCATCGGCGCGTTGATGCAATTGGTCTTCCCCGCCATTTTTCGGCAAGCGGACTTGGCCAAGACACGGCAAGATTGGCAAAGCATCGCGAGGCGCTGCGATCAAATTACCGTAGTTTTTCTGATCTTAAGCTTTGTAGGGTTATTCATGCTCACCTTGATTTGGCCATACCTTGTAGGTTCGCTGATCTCCGCGAAGTATGCTCCTGCCGTCACCATGCTTTTTCCAGCCGGCCTGGCGATGGTCGCGGCTCAGGTGAACCAGTTTCACTATCTCCTATTGCAGGGACAACATAACAGCGTTGGGATGATCAAAGTAATGATGATTATCGCCGGGATCAAGACAACGGGAAGCATCATCGCGGCAGCCATTTCATGGCCGGCATTCATTGGGTGGCTGATCCTCTCGCCGGTCGTTAGCGGATTCATGGGCCGGCATCTCATCCGCAACATGGCTTTAGGCGAACACGCGCTTCTGGGCGTTAAAGAAAACAAAGGACAGATCACACCGTGAGCTTATGGACAAATTGGTCGTAACTTCGCAAGAACGTTTTTGGCATCCGGATGTCTTTATCCGGGATCAATGGGTGAAGAGCGAGGCGGAAAAACTACCCTCGGGCAGCAAGGTGCTCGACGCGGGCGCGGGGGGCAGTAAGTATCGTCCCTTCTTTTCCCATTGCGACTACAAGACGCAGGATTTCTGTCTCTATCAGGGGCCTTTGGTGAAGTATCTGCAGCCGATCGACTATATCTCTGACATCGCAGCGGTTCCATTACCCGATAATTCTCTCGACGCGATTTTATGCACGGAAGTGATCGAACATGTCGTTGACCCCATGGCTGTGCTGGCCGAGTTTCACCGCTTGTTAAGGCCGGGCGGAAAGCTTCTTTTGACCTCGCCATTGTTGTCCCACTTGCACATGGAGCCTTACCATTTTTACGGCGGGTTCACTCATTACTGGTACGAGTTTTGGCTGCCTAAGAAGGGATTCAAAATTGACTCAATTACCCCAGTCGGTGGACCAGGGCGTACCGCGGTGATTTTTTTGCAGGCTTTTTATTCGATCTGGTCAGCGGCAGAAAAAGAACTCAAACCAGGCCTCCGACGTTTCCTCTCGATGATCTTTAGGGCTGCTATCAAGTTGAAAATCCATTATATCGCGCCGCGCATTTTGCCCCGATTCGATCCGTGGTTAGGAAATCAGTTGGTTTGTTCCAGCTATCTGGTGGCTGCCACGCGCATTGAGAAGACGCCGTGAGATCGCTGGAAAAAATCTTTGCACTTGTTCCCGATTGCCATGTCGCGGGCGGTTATTATCGTTTGCTGTGGCGGCGTCATATTTACGACGGCTTGCTGCCTTTGGTGAAGGAATTGGTTATTCCGGAGGCAGTTGATTTCAGTTGGGCCCGACAAGGCCATGATGTGGAGGCGGGCCCACTCGATAAGGAACGAGGAATCGCAAGCGAGAGTCTATGGAACCAAATCCAGCGCGCTCATCGGCAACATGGTTTGGATGCGGTCATCTCTTATTGTTTCACTCAAGATGTCGAAACGGAACTCGTCAAACAGACCATTCGACTGGGAGTGCCGTGGATTAATTTCTTCTGCGATAGCACGCACATGTTCGAGAAAGTGGAAGGACTGGCCCGCGTGGTTTCTCTAAATTGGTTTCCCGAGAGCGCTGCTCTTCCTCGCTATCAGGCGCTCGGCGTCCCTTGCTTCCGTCGGCCTTTTGCTTTAAATCCCGAATGCCTTCCCGACCTAGCCGCTCGTTCCGCCGGACGGCGTGTGGCTTTCATCGGGCTGCCGACATCCAACAGAATTACTCAGCTTGGTTGCCTGCGGTTGTTTGGTTGCCCGGTGGAGATCCGGGGGCACGGATGGATCGGAGAAGGCCAGAATCCATTTTACAATCCTAAGCCGAGAAGCCGGCGTGTCATGAGCGCGCTCCTCAAGCGGGGGCTATGGGAGAAGTGCGTGCGCCGACTGCTTTGGCCACTCGTGAAGAAACAAGCGCAGGGACCGCTTCAAGATGAGGATTTTTATCCCTTCGTTCAGAATTGCCTGATGGTGCTCGGCTTGAACCAGGGAAAAGATCGACAGGGCCAATTTGCGAGCTATTTGAAGTTTAGGGACGTGGAATTTCCAGGTTACGGTTGCTGCTATCTGACCGAACATAATAGCGATGTCGCTGACGCGTTTGAAGTGGGTCAAGAGGTCTTGACCTATCACAATATGTTGGAGGCTGCGGATCAGATTAAGAGGATCCAGCGTGAGCCAGAACGGGCGACGAAAATCGGATTGGCGGGGAGACGCCGCGTTTTTTCCGCCCACACCTGGGAGATTCGGTTGAGGGAGCTTGCTGAAAAGTTATAGCCGTTGACGGATCGAGTCATCGTTTCTCCTGAAAAAACCGCGGTAATGAAATCGCCGGAGTGCTGCAAACGGACAGTAGTCACTAATGTAGAACGGACGAGGAGGCATCTGGCTTGACGAAATTCTCGGCCATCCGGCAATCTGCCGAACGAACTGTGCAAAAGCTCGTTCGTAGGAATCCCCGCAGTGCGGAGCGGCCAATCGCTGGCAAACCTCTCGCATTGACCGGACTTCTTGCTCAGGAGATTTCTGGAGCGTCTTCAGAACGTTTGCGACGGATTCGAAGTCCTCGGGCGGATAGAGGAGGTCCGGTCGAACCTTCGCGGTGTAAGAGTCACCCCCGCTCTGAATGCTTGGATAGATGGGCAGCACCCCCTGGCTCAGGGCTTCGAGCAAAGAGATCGGCAAACCTTCGTAATCGCTCACAAAAATTGCCGCATCCCATCCCCCTAGCACTTGCCAATAGGCATCGCCTTCTTTTCGTCCGTGGAAGACAATTTTTGGATTTTTCCGAAACCGCTGTTCGAGGCCCTTGCGCATCGGGCCGTCGCCAAGAATCTCGAATCGATAATCGATCTTGTTTCGGTCCAACGTTTCGCAAAGCTGTGGCAGCCGGTCCACCCGTTTCTGCTCCTTAATCACTCGCCCGACGAATCCGCACACCAGTGGACGATTCTGCATGGGTGAATGATGGGGAGTCTGGTCCGGGACAGAGATTGGATAAGGAAGCACTGTGATGCGCGATGCGTCCAGGAGCGGCAGCGATCTCCGAGCTTGTTCCGCCAGTTGATTGCTGACGCACATGATTCCGTCCACCAGGCCTTCTCCGGAGGCGAAGGACTGCGCAATATTCGGCGCATCAGTATGGATGAGGGAGATACGGCGAGTTGCCTTGTCCAAGTCTGCCAGGAAGGGCAGGCCCCAGGAATTGTGATAGATGGCGACGCCCGGTTGCGCTTCCTGACGTGTGTGGAGGAACTTGCGGCGAGCCGAAGCAACGCAATCCCGCCACGTGAGGCCTAGGCACCTAATCCGCGCAGATGTGAACTGTTCGGGCTCGAAGAACGCGAGTATCTTCGACTCGATACCCGAGCTCAAATCCCGGGTCAGATGGCGTCGCAAGATCGATTCAACGCCGCCTAAGCTTCTAGAGAACGTAAAATAGTGCGTGAGCGTGATTTGGTTCATTGATTCGATTGGTTTCTATTAATGAACGCATTAGCCGGGCGCATAAAGATCAAATGACAGGTGCGGCTTGATTTTGGAAGTAACCGTCCGGCGGAGCCGTGTGGCACCGGCGGCGGGGCGGAGAGTTCCGCGGGTTGAACGAACGGGCCGGGTCTAGATTGCGGCTGAATCCCACCGAGTCCCCCCTAATCTGTCAGCCGCTTCGCTCGCTCACGTGCAACTCCCCGGCGCGCTGCGTACCCCACACGGTTCCGCCGGACGGTTACGTTTCAGGCCCTGGCGTCAATGCGTGTCGGGTTGTTGCACCTTTTCCGCCCGACAAGGATTCCAACGGAAAATGCTTTCCGAATCTCTCCTGGGATTTTCGCAGCAAATGCTTTCACGCTCTAAGAACCGGAAACCAAGCCGCCGAGACTGAAGGCTTCGGGTCATGATTGGATAGATTAGCCTCGAATGCCTGAGTTACAACTTCAACGCCTGAGCGGCGTGAAGGGCGATTTCCACCATGTCATTCGGAAAGATTCCGAGGTAGAGCATTCCAGCGATGCATCCGTATAGGGAGAAGCGTGTGGGCTTGGAGATCTGGAGAGCTGGTTGGTCTGCCGGAGCTTCTGACCAATAAATGGCCTTCACCACGCCGAGGTAATAGTAGAACGAGATGACGACGCCGATTAAGGCTGCAGCAGTTAACCAATAGTAGGCTGGTTGAAGAGCGCCTTTCTCGATGACGGCCTTTAGTAGTAAAAATTTCCCAAAGAAACCAGCCAACGGGGGAATTCCAGCCAACGACACCATGGCCAAAGCCATTGTTACTGCGAGCAAGGGAGATCGTTGGTGCAATCCTGCGACGGCGCTAATGTCGTCGCCTTCGACGGCGCGCATCACCACGCAAATCACCGTGAATGCCGCCAGAACCGTGAAGAGATAGCCGCCCAAGTAATACAGAATGGCGTACGAGCCAGCGACGCTCATGGCAGTGACGCCCAAGAGCATGTAGCCCGCGTGGGCGATGGTGGAATAGCCAAGCAGACGTTTCAAATTGCGTTGAGGAACAGCGCAGAGATTGCCGTAGAGAATGGTCACCCCGGAAATGATCATCAACAACTTCGTCCAACTCACAGTGACTTCTGGAACCGCGCTAAACAAGACGCGCAACAGTAGCACAAAGCCAGCGGCCTTGGAACCTACGGCAAGGAAAGCCGTTGTCGGAGCTGGCGAGCCTTGATAGACATCAGGTGCCCACATCTGAAATGGAAACGCTGCAATCTTGAAGCCCAAGCCGACCAGCACCAGCAGCAGGCCGAGGAGAAAAATGGGTTTGGCAGAAATGGCTTTGGCGCCAGTCGCAATCTCGGCAAAGTTCGTTGTGTTCGCTGTGCCGAAAACCAAAGCAATCCCGTAAACCATGAAGGCCGACGAAAGGGCGCCGAGGATTAAATATTTTATGCCCGCTTCCAACGACGGAACCCGGCTTCGTTGAAAGCTGGTCAGTATGTAGAAAGTCACCGTAATCAGCTCGAGCGCGACGAACACAAGAACGAAATCATTCGCCGAAGCGGCAAACATCATTCCCGACAACGCGAATAGGATCAAAGCGTAGTACTCGGAAATGCCCGCTTCAATTCGGTCGGCGAATTCCACCGACATCACCAGCACGGCCACCGTTGCGAGCAAGAAGAACCGTTTGAAGTAGAGTGCCAAATCATCCATGACATACATCTGCCCGCAGGCGTACCGAGCTTGCGGAGCCTCGATGAAAAAGCTGCCAAGCAAAATGAGTCCCACCGCGGCGGCTGCGATGTAGCCCAGGCTTTGCTTTTGCGAAGGGGGCGTCCATAGGTCCGCCAACAAAATTACCAATCCCAGGAGCACGACCGCGATTTCCAAAATCATTAAGGGGGCATTCATGAATGGATCTTCCGTGGAGGTAAACTCACTTAGTCTGTTCGGGCCGTCTTGATCGCCTTGGCTTGAGGGGCGCTTGCGCCGATAGCCATCTTGAGGATCTTCTCTGCGCTCGGCTGAATTTTATCGGTGAGCAAACGGGGAGCAAAGCCAAACACCAACAATGAGGCGAGCAATAGGGCGAAGGGCAGTTTTCGCCATGGGTTGGAGGCGTCCTTCAGCCCTTCCCAAGTTGTTGGCAATGGACCATGCAGAATGTTGCGAATTGCCCGCAGCATATAAACCGAGCCGATAATCAAGGCTCCCCAAACCGCTAGGATTGTCACCAAGGGGAAGGTTTTCCACGCCGCGAAAAACACCATCATTTCACCTACAAAATTCGCGAATCCGGGCAAGCCGCAACCTGCCATCATCGCCATGATAAGCGCCGCGCCAATGAACGGCAGCCGCCCAAGCAGTCCACCCATTTCATCGATTCTTAGAGTCTTGGTTTGTTGGTAGAGGTAGCCGCTGAGTCCAAACGTCAATGCGGCGAGGAACCCGTGGGCCACCATCACCATCACCGCGCCGGTCAAGCCAATCAGGTTGAGGCTGGCAATGCCTAGAAAGACAAATCCCATGTGAGCGACGCTGGAGTTTCCAATCAGCAGGTTCAAATCTTTCTGACGAATGGCTACAAGGCCGCAATATAAGATGTTGCCGAGGCAGAGAAACGCGATGACGTGCAGCCAGCTCCGCGCTCCCTCGGGCATGAGCGGCAACGCGATCCGGATCAAGCCGTACAAGCCGAACTTTTTCAAAACACCGGCATGGAGCATGGCCGTAGCCGTAGGAGCTGCGCCGTATCCGAGTGGAGCCCAGGTGTGAAATGGCCAGAGCGATACCAGAATTCCGAATCCGAACAGGAGCAGAGGGAAGATGAAATGCTGCTGATTGACCGAGAGCGGATTTGCACGCACATGACGTGTCAATTCAATGATGTCGAATGTGTTTGCTCCTGATTGTAGATAAAGAGCAATCAAGCCGACCAAGGCGATCAACGCTCCAGCCGTGAGGTAAATCGTAATTTGAAACGTCGCGTAATTCTTGTCCGCTCCTTTTCCCCAGACGCCAATCATGATGAAGGTCGGGATCAACGCGAGTTCGTGGAAGAAAAAGAAAAAGAATAAATCGAAGGAAGCGAACGCACCAAGGATGCCCCCTGCCATGATTAGAAGCAAAATGTAGAACTCCTTCTCACGCTCCTTAATCTCCCACGAAACAGCGGTTGCAGCGAAGGCGACAATGGCACCCATCAAGATCAGGCCAATGTTCAACCCATCAACTCCGACGTGAAAGCTGATGCCGAGAGCATCCACCCACGAAACCTTTTGAACGAATTGAAGCTCGGCCGAACCTACTTCGAACTGTGAGAATAATTTGATCGCCAGCAGCATGGAGAGGCCCGTTGCAGCCAAAGCTATCACCCGGATCGTGAACCGGTAATTTCGCGGAATGAAGGCCACCAAGGTTGCCGCTACCAGCGGCCAGCCCAAGATATAAGTCAGTGTGGACATGGTCAGATTAGTCCGAACTTCGTGCTACAAGAACCGATCCTAATGTTGGGGTTTGAATCCATAGCTTCAGCGGCCGAACACATAGAAAAGAACCAGAGCCACGCCAGCGACGAACAAAAAGGTGTAGGTTTGGAGGTTCCCAGTTTGCATCAGCCGCAGTGCTCGTCCAAAAAGCTCGATGGTTCCGTGAGCGCCTTTGATCAACAACCCAGCAATGATCCAGCGATCGAACGCGTCTGCCGCTTTCGCCGCGAGATCCTGCGTGTTGGCGATGAGGGTTGCGTAGAATTCATCGAAGTAAAACCGGTTCTGCATCACCCGAGTGAGAACTCCAAATGTTTCTGGCAATCTGTCTCGGGTGGCATTCCGGTAAAGATGCCAGGCTGCGGAAAGTCCGAAAACCAGCGCCCCGAGGCCTGCCAAGGCAGCCAGCGGAGCATGATTGAACGGTTCAAACAAATGGTTAAACCAGGACGAGGGATGAGCCTCCTCCACGAGGCCAAATTGCTTCCCATACAGATTTTCGATCCCCCAAAATCCCGCCAGCACCGTCGGCACGGCCAGCGCCACGAGAGGAAGAGTCATCACTCTGGGGGATTCGTGTGCGTGCCCGGCAGCCGGAGATTTCGCAGGACCGAGGAACGCCACGAAGATCAGCCGAAACATATAGAAGCTCGTCAGTGCCGCTACCAGAACGCCCAGCGCGAAGAGAACCCCATTTTGATGGCTTGCAGCGACCAGGATTTCGTCCTTGCTAAAAAACCCGCTGAATGGCGGAACTCCCGACAGAGCCAATGTTCCGAGTAGAAACGTCCAGAACGTTATGGGCATTTTGCTTTTTAACGCGCCCATGTTCCAGATGTTCTGCTCGTGATGCAGAGCGTGAATGACTGACCCGGCGCCGAGGAACAACATGGCCTTGAAGAACGCGTGCGTGGTTAGGTGATACATGGCGGCGGACGGTGCGTGAACTCCCACGGCCATCACCATGTAGCCGAGTTGCGATAGCGTCGAGTACGCCAGTATCCGTTTGATATCATTTTGTTGGACGGCAATGAGCGCGGCGAGGAGCGCGGTTATCCCCCCGATCCAGCCAATCACGGCCAACGCTGGAGCGTTGAGTAGGAAGAACACGCGGCACAGCATATAGACGCCCGCCGCCACCATTGTCGCGGCATGAATCAGAGCGCTCACCGGGGTGGGGCCTTCCATGGCATCGGGCAGCCAGACGTGCAGAGGGAATTGCGCGGACTTGCCCATCGCTCCGCAAAAAATCAACAAGCCAGCCGCCGTGGCGAGAGTTCCCAACGCATCAGGGTTCTTAGCTAGCTCAATTTCCAGGACGCTAAACTTCAGAGATCCAAGCGCCGACCATACGAGCAGGATGCCAATAAGAAATCCAAAGTCGCCGAGGCGATTGGTCAGGAAAGCCTTCTTGCAGGCATCGGCTGCGGCAGGCCGCTCGTGCCAGAATCCAATGAGGAGATAACTGGAGACGCCTACTAGCTCCCAGAAGATGAACATTTGGATAAAATTATTGGCTAGAACAATGCCGAGCATTGAGAAGGTAAAGAGGCTTAAGCTGGCGAAGTACCGCGACATGCTGCGGTCCTCATGCATGTAGCCATAGGAATAAATGTGAATCGCGCTGCCGACCCCGGTGACGATGAGGAGCATCAGCAGACTGAGCGCATCGAGTCGCAGGCCGAAGTCCACTTGCAGTTCGCCTACGCCAAGCCATGTCACCAGCGATTCTTGTTTGATCGGTTCCCACCCGGCCAACGCGATAAACAACATGCTCAGGGCAAAACTGCCGACAATGGCTCCGATGGAAAGTTTGGCGCTTAGCTCACGGTCCTTTTTCGTAAACAAAGTGATCACAACTGCCGAGAGAAGCGGCAGAAATAGGATGAGCCAAGGTAAAGCTTCCTTCATAGCTACAACTTCATCGTCGTCAGGTCTTCCACATGGGCTGTTTGACGCCTACGGTACAGCGCCACAATGAGCGCGAGCCCAACCGCAACTTCGGCTGCCGCCACAGTGATGATGAAAAACACCATGACCTGTCCATTGAGATTGTTGTTGAATCGGGAGAACGCCACGAAAGCCAGATTGGCCGCGTTGAGCATCAGTTCGAGCGACATGTAAATGATCAGGAGATTGCGGCGTGCGATCACCCCGAGCAAGCCGATGCAGAAGAGCAGGGCGCTCACCAGTAAATAATGTTCCAGGCCAACGTGCATGATCAGTTAGAGATGCCTTTGGTAAACATGTTTTTCGAGCGAGTTGTGCAGGCGTGTCCGTCGTTGGGTCGAGCCAACTCGTTTAGCTCATGGCGCGGCTGCGTGTCTTTCACTTAAGATTCCTTTTGCTGAGCAGAATAACGCCGACCATCGCCACAAGCAGGAGCACAGACAACATTTCGAACGGCAGCAGATACGCGGTGAATAGAATTTTTCCGAGCGGCGCGGTGCCGCCTTCCAGAGTCGGCGCTGGCAGCTGGGCGCTCAAAGAGGAATTGCTAAGGGTGAACACCTTGAGAAAAATGCTCGAGATCGCGATCACTGCGATGATGCCGGTCACCAGTCCGACTTTCTTTATTTTTCGACGCTCCTCCTCTTTCACGTTCAGGAGCATGATGACAAACAGGAATAGAACGATGACGGCTCCGGCATAGACCAGCACTTGAACGGCCGCAAGAAAGAAGGCATGCAGCAGGACAAAAAGCCCGGCCATCGAGGCAATGGTTAGGACAAGGAACATGGCGCTCGTGACAGGATTTCTACTAAACGGATTGGCGACAACGAGCATGCCGCAAATCAGAGTCAACGCCGCAAAAAGATAGAACATCAAGTCCTGCATCGGAGATAGTCTTCTACCAAATACTTCGGTAACGATAAACCGAGGGCTCCAAACTAGTCACGCCTAACTCGAGTCGCCCCAAATTCATTTATGCTTCCACTTTTGGATTTTGTCGTTGTGAACACCACCCAGGGCCAACAACTTATCTTTGCCATAAATCATCTCTTGTCGAGTGGTTCCTGTGAGCGAGTAATCTTTCATCAGAAAAATAGCTTCTTCGGGACAAACTTCCTGGCAGTAGCCGCAGAAGATGCAGCGGAGCATGTTAATTTCAAATTCCTTCGGAGCCTTCTCGACGTTGCCCACTCCAGGCGCGCTATCGGGGCCGGGAGGTGTGATCGTGATTGCTTTGGGCGGACAAACAAACTCACAGAGTTGGCACGAGACACACTTGGTGCGCCCTTCTTGGTCTTTCACCAGATACGGCGCGCCGCGATAACCTTCTGGCACTACCCATTTCTCTTCGGGATACTGCATCGTCACCTTCTTTTTGAAGAAATGACGCAACGTGACTTTGAACCCGCCAATAATCGCCGGCAGGTAAAGCCGCTCCCAAAAACTCAGTGCTTTGCGTTTAACAATCATACTTCAGGCCATTAGGCATTCGAGGCGATGGGTGGCAATCCGTTTTCTGGTGCCGTGGTGTGTCGCCTTGCTAACTTCTTAGCCATAAAATCGTCGCTGTAATAACAATGTTCGCCAACGCCAACGGCACGAACCGTCTCCAGCCCAAATCCATCAATTGATCGTACCGAAAGCGCGGGAACATCCAGCGCACCCAAATCGTCAAAATTATTAACCCCAACATCTTCCCGAAGAAGATGCCTATATGGAGCAAACCGACCCCAATACTCGTCGCGGGTTGATCCAATCCGAAGAACGGAAGCGTCCAACCTCCCAAAAACAGAGTTACCATCATGGCGGACGACGCGATTAGGTTGAAGTATTCGCCCATGAAAAACATGGCGAATTTCATCGAGCTATACTCGACATTATAGCCGCCCACCAATTCTTGCTCCGACTCGGGCAGATCGAAAGGCATTCGGTTCGTCTCCGCGAAAGCTGAGATCATAAAAATGATAAACGCGATCGGCTGCTTGAAGATCAGCCAGCTCAGGAGTCCGTCGGTTTGATAACTAATCACCGAGCTGAGATTCAAATTGCCGACCAGCATGAACACTGGAATGACGGACATTCCCATTGCGATCTCATAAGAAATCATCTGGGCGCTGGCGCGTATGCCGCCGAAAAACGGATACTTCGAGTTGGCGGCGTAGCCAGCAAGGACAATCCCATAGACACCGAGCGACACAATCCCGAAGGTGTAAAGGATGCCAACATTCAGATCCGCGATCACCATTTTGTTACTGGCGTTGCCGAGGGTGGAGCCAAACGGAATCACGGCTACCGTCAGAAGGGCGGGAATTACGGTGAGCGCCGGCGCCAGGCAGAAATAGATCTTGCGGACATGCGCCGGCATGAAGTCTTCCTTCAGCAACGCTTTCACACCGTCGGCCATTGGTTGCAATATGCCGAAGGGGCCGACGCGGTTTGGCCCGATCCGATCCTGGATCCAAGCAGAGATACGTCGCTCCGCCATGACCGTGTAGGCAAACGTAGGCAAGATCACCCCGAAGACGCAGACGATCTTCACGATGCTGAAGACCAGGAATTGCTGGGAGGCAGTTAAATGGTTAATCCAATCCATAGCAGTTCACATCAAATGGGGACCGTCGCACCGGTTTCACCGAGAGAGGCCCAGGTCAAACCGTTGAATGCGGGAATTTCCTTGGCCATTTGGTTGAACAATCCTTCCACGCTGACGAACCCGTTTTGGCCAGCGACATGGAAGACCAACTCGTGCAGAAATTCCCATTCAGGCCGAGCATCGCCGCTAGGCTCTGTAGCTTTCATGAATTTCTGCACGCGGCCTTTCACATTCGTGAAGGTCCCGCGTTTCTCGGCATGAGCGCAGCCGGGCAAGAGATAGTGGGCGAGCTTGGTTGTCGCGTTCGGCAAGATGTCGCTGACGACCAACGTCTCCAGTTGCCCGAGTAATTCTGCGCCGATGCCATGCTTCGTCACATCCTCGCCAAAAACAATCAGGGTCTTGATCGTGCCCTTGCGGATTCCTTCCGCGATCTTCGGTAAATTCGTTCCCATCTGCGAGGTTGCGATGCCAATAAGCTTAGCCCCCGTGCTATTGGGATTTCTGTCTGCGTTCAGCAGGAGCTTATCGCCTTCGCCAAGCCTCGGAACGGAATCAGTCAGCGCACTAAGCCGCTTCGCTAGCTTGGTCAACAAGTAAAGCTCTTCGTTCGATTGCCGCGCGGATGCGACAATAGCGACTGAGTTCGGCGGTGCGGAATTGAGTTTTGCGGAAATTTCCTTCAATACAGTCTGCCAATTACTGAGGTCACTCCCGCTTTCTGCCTTCTGCCCTTTGCTTTCGGCCCTCTGCTTTCTAACTTCCGTCAGCCGGTCCTCGCGTCCTATCCATTTATTGTTCAAACGACCGTGATCGCACATCCAGCAGGAATTCACCGCATCGTTCTCGCGCGGTTCATAGCGATAGATTTTGTCTTGGCGCGAGCCGATCACGATATTGCAGCCTGTGCCGCAGCTTGTGCAGATGCTCTTGCTCTCCTTGAGAAACCAGACGCGCATCTTGAATCGGAAATCTTTCGAAGTCAGAGCGCCGACAGGACAAATATCCACCGTGTTCAAAGTGTAATTGTTGTCGAAGGGCTTGCCGGGATAATGGGTCAGGGTGTTGTGGCTGCCTCGATTCACGAAGCCGAGCGCATCGTCGCCGACGATGTCTTTGGTGAAACGCACACACCGCGAGCACAGAATGCAGCGTTCGTCATCGAGGACAATCCGAGGGCCAAGATTGACCTGCTTGGGCTTGTGAACTTTTTCTTCGTGGAAATGGCTCGCTGCTTGGCCGTAGTCCACAGAGTATTCCTGAAGTTTGCATTCACCTGCCTGGTCGCAAATCGGGCAATCCAGAGGATGATTGATCAGAAGAAATTCCAAGACCCCTTCGCGGATCTGCTTCACGCTCGGCGTGTTCGTGTAAATCTCCATGCCTGGAGAAACAGGCGTCGCGCAGGCGATGACAGGACGCGGCGATTTGGCGATCTTGGCCGTGCCATCGGGATTCAGAATGGGTTTGCGATCGGGGCCCATGGCGGGAGTGCCGAATTCGACGAGACACATCCGGCAGTTGCCAGCGATCGGGAGTTTCGGATGATAACAATAATGTGGCACATCCACGCGAGCCAATGCGCAGGCCTGGATCATCGTCGTGGGAAGCGGTTTCCCTCCGATCGGATCCGGCGTTGTCCTTGGCACGGTGACGATCTTTCCGTCCACTTTCACATCGATGGTTTCGACGGGCGGCGGCGCGGGTTTGGTTTCGCTGGTGGCGCTCATGGGTGTGGACTCGCAGCAGTTTTCAGTTCCGGTCCCGGGCTGCCGCTGCTGCTGGCGCGCTTGGCCTCATCAGCAGCCCCTCTCGCGATGAACTCATCTTTGAACTTGCTGACAAAGCTCTGCACCGGCCAGGAGCAGGCCTCGCCAAACGCGCAAATCGTTCGGCCACCCGGAATGTTGTCGGCAATGCGAATTAAATAATCCGCATCCTGCTCGCGCCCTTCACCGTGGGTCAGGCGTTGGAGTGCCTTGCTCATCCAAAGGGACCCTTCGCGGCACGGAGTGCATTGTCCGCAACTTTCGTGAGCGTAAAACTCTGCAATGTTGGCTAGCGCCTTCACAATGTCGGTCGAATCGTCCATGACAATGATTCCACCTGATCCGGACATGCTTCCCGCTGCCATCAAAGAATCGAAATCGTACGGGAGATCGAGCATATCGACGTCCTGCTCGGTTTGTTTGCCGTCGGGACCTTTCTTCTTGAGCTTAAACTTCTCTCCCGCTTTGAAAACTTTGGCGGAAGAGCCGCCCGGGATGACGGCTTTCAGCTTGCGCCCGTCATGGAGGCCGCCGGCGAAATCGAAGATGAGCTGCCCGATTGTGGCATGACCTACTTCAACTTCGTAGCAGCCCGGTTTTTTGACGTGGCCACTAATGCTCACAATGCGAGTTCCTGTGTTGTTGGGGGTGCCGAGCTTGGCAAAAACCGCGCCTCCCATCTCGACAATATGCTTCACGGCGCAGAGCGTCTCGACATTGTTCACGATGGTCGGGCAGAGATAGAGGCCCAGCACAGCCGGGAAGTAAGGAGGCTTGATTCGTGGATACGGGCGCTTGCCTTCCAGAGACTCGATCAGTCCAGTTTCCTCGCCGCAGATATAAGCGCCGGCGCCTCGATGGACATGGATTTCGAGATCGTAGCCACTGCCGAGAATGTTTTTTCCAAGAAAATTTCGCGAGCGAGCTTCTGCCAAAGCGCGGTTAAGAATCTGCGCGCCCTCCACAAATTCTCCGCGAATATAAATGTACGCGAGCTTCACGTCGTTGGCGTAGCAGGAAATAATCATTCCCTCCAGAAGCTGGTGAGGATCCTTGTAAATGATTTGCTTGTCCTTGAACGTGCCCGGCTCCGATTCATCCGCATTGCAAATCAGGTAAATCGGTTTGCCGCTCCTGCGATCAACAAACGACCACTTCAATCCGCATGAAAAGCCAGCGCCCCCCCGGCCGCGCAGTCCGGAAGTCATCACCTCTTCGCGGATCTGTTCCGGGCCGCTGGCAGTCTTGCCACTGGGCTGAACTTTCGTCGCAATGGCGAGAGCCTTCTTCAAACCTTCGTACCCGCCATGTCTCAGATAGCAATCCAAGTCCCGGGTGAAACCCGGAACGTCAGCGTTTTTTAAGATGAGACGGTATTCTTTCGGCATATCGGCGTTGCAGCAATTCTCATTATGGCAATTTCGCTCAGATTTCCCTTATATTTCTTGGGTTTGCAGCCTGTTCTTTGAGCCCGCTTGTGTCTGAAACCGGACGACGTCACTCAAGATCCCTAGGTTTTTCGACTCCAACCATTCCAGCCACACTG
>SIBE01000025.1 GCA_009695265.1 Pedosphaera sp.
GGACCGCCGTACTGGCTTGAATCCTGTCTGGCCTGGCCGGCAGGAGCCTGCGGCGCCGGTTTCCGGCACGCCGCGCCTCCCGCCACGCTCGCGCCGCCGTCACCCACGGCTTCCCTCCCCTCCGGCTTCCGCAGATGAATGAACCCTGTCACTCTGGTTGTGAGCACTGCCTTTTTCCTTGTATTGCGACGCTCGCCGATCTTACCTTGAATTCAGAGATGAGCGACAAGGCTTGTCACTCATCGACCTCGAAGCTTAGGTTTTTGGCACGCGGTATGGTCTAACGACTCACCCCGAAAGACCATGTTGCAGCTATGCCTGTCAGCAGTTCAGAATTTCTATATGCGCAGGAGTTAGTGGTGTCTCGTTCGGGCGTCATTCTGGCCGAGAGGGAGAAGTATTTGGCAGAAGCTCGATTGGCGCCTCTTGCTCGTCTGAAAAATTTAAGCTCTGTGAGCGAGCTTATTGCCAAGGCTTAAAGCGACACCGACGGCGATCTGCCGGATCTTCTTCTGGACGCTTTATTGCCAACCGAGTCAGCCTTCTTCCGAGACGCTCCGCTGTATGATTTCCTGAGGAATCAACTCTTTAGGGTCTCGGAGATGAAGCGCAGTCATGAACGCAAGATTCGCATCTGGTGCGCGGGCTGCGCGAGTGGCCAGGAAGCTTATTCGATCCCGATGATATTGCATCGCTATTGTTCCCATCTCTTGCGCTGGGATCTGGAAACCCTGGGAACTGATCTTTCCGAAGCCTCGATTGCCAAAGCGGGAGAAGGGCGATTCGACGAAGTGGAAGTTCACCGTGGAGTTATCCCGATGCTGATCCGTGACTACTTCCGGGCAGACGGTCCGCGCCTTTTTGTGAAGGATGAGATTGGCAACCTGCTTCGCGTCGATCGATTGAATCTCCTCGGCGACTGGGCCACTGTGCCGCCGGCAGATGTTGTCTTCCTCCGAAATGTGCTGGTCCGCATGACCCCGGAAGCCCAGCGGCTCGTGCTGCAAAAAATGAAGCAAGTTCTGAAGCCCGACGGCTATCTGTTCATGGGCTCTCAGGAATCAGCCTCTGAAACCGACGCTTCTTACCGCATGATTTCCGCTGAGAAGACGGTTTACTTCCAACTATCCTCGTAGCAAAGTGCGTTTTGAGATCACATGAATTTATCCACTGACGACAATCGAAACCCCGCGTCGAATCTGAGGTCAAGCGAACGCCCTCCGAGGACGGCGAAGCCGCTGACGGCTGGCCGACGTCGATTGCTAACCCCCTCTGTCCTAAACCGTGCCTCGCGGCATAGTTCAAGCGCGCGCACGGGGTTCGACTGGAAATCTGAAGCTGAAGGAAGCTTATGAACTTGATTGATATAGAAGCTTTGATCCAAAAGGCAGATGACCTGCAACCGCTTCCGGTTAGCGCCGTCAAGTTGGTTTCCTTGCTGGCCTCCGGGGAAACCAATGTGGAAGAAATCACGCGAATTATCCGGTTCGATCCAGCGTTGACTGGGAAGCTGCTGCGCCTCGCTAACTCTGCATTCAGCGGCGCCTCGGTTGCGATCACCACAGTCCACGAGGCGGTGTCCAGGCTCGGGACGACGCGAGTATTATCCGTCGCAGTGGCCTCGCATACGCGACCTATGATGGGAGTGAAAGTGAGTGCTTACGGTTACCAGGAGGGCGAACTGTGGCGCCATGCGGTCATCTCCATGCTGGCCGCTGAGTTGACTCCGCGAGTCTGCCAGGCTATAGTGCCTCCCTACTCGTCCACCGCCGCGATGCTTCATGACATCGGCAAGTTGGTGATGGCTAATTTCCTCGATCCGGAAATTCTCGATCTCTTAGGCCGGGCTCAAACGGAAGGCGGTCTTACCCCATTGCAAGCGGAGACCCAGATCCTCCAAATCAATCACGGTGAACTCGGCGGCCTTATCGCCCGGCACTGGAAGTTGCCGGAACCTATCATCAACGGCATCACTTACCACGAAAACCCAGAACAGGGCGGAGATCTTGTCTGTGATGCCGTGCATCTCGCCGACACAGTCGCCAAGCATGTCGGAGCCAAATTGGCCAACAAGAAGTCGGAGGCTATGGTAAGTGCAGTCGCTGCCAAGAATCTCGGATTCCCTCTCGGAGAGTTTGAGTGGCTTTGCAACGAGACGCTTGCCTCCTTTGCGAAAGTGGGAGCTCTCTTTGGCGCTGCTGAACCCGCGCGGACATTAACGCCGCCGGAGCATGTCGGCGTGCCGGGCTTCCACAAGAGCTCGACTGTCTTTGAACCGATTAACACCATGCGACTCTCGACCGAGGCACTGTGCAGGATAGTGACTCCTCCCGGCTGTGTTAGTCGGTGTGTGGTCGGGTTCTTTCTCCTTCTTGTCGCATCAAGTAACTGCGCTGCAGCCGGGGTCGAGCGCGTTGAGTTCACCCGGATGGTCGCGCACTGGGCTGATTACGCGGATCCGGGTTACCTTTCATTCATCGAGGAGGCGAAACCAGAAATCGTGCAGGTAGGCTTTTACGGCGCTCATTTCTGGGGACTTGCCAACACAGCGTTTGGAAAGGGTTACCCGGCGCATTTGCCGAGGCTTGGTCACCGGGAATGCGCCGAGTGGTTCTCGCGGTTGAACGCCGATTTACACCGACGCGGGGTGAAAGTCATCGGCCACATGAACGTGAAATTCCTCGTGGGAGATCCGGATGGACCCGAGGGTTCGCGCGGGTTCTTTCGGTTTTACCGTGAACAATGGGACGCCGAATCGCTCGGCCCTAGGCCAGTCGAAGATCCGGCGGAGTTATTAGAGAGAGACCGCGATGGCAAACCCATCTCCAATCAGAGCTACAGTATCGGAGGGATGCGCGAATATTGGGCGTGCCTGAACAATCCTGCCTGGCTGGAGGTCCTGAAGGCTTGGACTCGATTTGCTATTCAGCAGGGCGTGGACGGTCTTATCGCCAACTATTTTTATCGCCATGACTGCCACTGCCAACATTGCGTCACCGGATTTCGAAACTATCTACGCGAACGGTTTTCATCCGCCGAGCTAAAGGAACGCTTCCAGATCAGCGAACTTCAAAGCCATCGTTTCGACGAGATCGTTGCTTGGCACGATCCGGCGCAAACCTCGCCTCTGCGCCGGGAAATGCTCCGCTTTTCGCAACTCGCCAACAAGCGCGCTTTCGACGAAGTGTTTGTGAAATTCGGAAGGTCGATTAAACCCGATCTGATCGTTGGGCAGTGGAATCATCTGGGCGACTTCGACCAGATCAGCGGTGATGAGCGCTGCCTGCTGCCGGGCGAGGCGTGGGGGCGGGACGAAGATTACCTCTGGTATAGTACTGGCGGTGCAGCCAACTTTACCGATCTCAACGCGGGCATCCTCGGCGAAGCGACGTTGCAAGCCCGCTACATCAGGGGTGCCTTCGATGACAAGCCCTTCACGCTCGGCAAGTACGAGAGCACGCGCATCCGCGTGGCCATCGCCGAACTCGCGGCCAACGGCGGCGCGCCCATGGGGTTCTATACGCCGTTCACCGACGCGATGGCTCGGCAAGAAATCGTCCGCTACTACGGCTTTCTACGTCGTTACGATTCCTTGTTCCACGCGAACCTGTCGCAGGCCGAGGTTTTGTTGCTCTTTCCGCGCGCGTCAGTCCATGGCGGGAATGTGGCTGCTGTCACGGAATTCAAGGAAATCGGCAAACGTCTCTTGGACGCGCATGTGCTATTCGACATTCTTCCGGACGACCTTGCAGCCGGTCGAACAGACCGATACGTTCGGGTGATTAACCCGGTTGATACGCGCATCTCAGCCGCCTCTATAGTGGAGCAACTGCCACGTTCCCTGAGTCGATTTGAAGCGCCGGTAACCGTCCGAGTTTCGGCCAGCCGCCCAGCCGCCGGAAACGAAATCACGCTCCATTTCGTGAACTACAACCGAGAGGAGCCAGCACAGAAGCGAAGTCCCGGATCGGGAATCAAAGACGAAAAGCCGATCATCGCGCCCGGCATTCGCGTTCAGTTCCGAATGCCGCCGGGGATGAAGCCATCGCGTATCGAGTTCATCACGCCGGAGAATCCGGAGCCGCGAGCTTTGAAGTTCGAGCAAAGCGTCGGCGAAGCGCGGTTCGAAGTGCCAGGTTTTCTGGTTTACGGAGTCGCACGCCTCTCCATGAAGGCGCGCCTTTCTGGCGTCGAAGATGAGAAGTTAGGCCGGTAAGTCAACCCGTGGCTGCAATAACCCTCTCCCCCCGTTGCGGCAGTGAGTTTGTTTGCGTCACCCAGCGATTCTCATTCTGGCACGCATGTAGTCCCGCCTTCAGGCGGCATCGCGTGGGAGAATCCAACGCCTGTGGACTTGCCGAGGCCCCTCCGGCTGAAGCCGGGATTACGTACCGCAACACTGGAAGTTCCGGCTTCAGAGGGTCGAGAGCCAAAATGAGATTTGCTGTGCGTCAACCGATCTGGACTAGCGGAAGTCCGGAATTCGCGATACAACGCAGGCATGATATTCTCACGCAGGGTCACGTTGTTGGCTTTAACCTTTGCTTTCACAAGTTGGCTCGCCGGCAGCGCAAACGCCGAGAGCAATCCAAAGAAGGTTGCAGCCATCGTCACGATTTATACTCATAATTCCCACGCCGACATTATCGTGAGCCGGTTATTGCAAACCGATACGTTGGATGGGAAGGGCAAGGATTCACCACTCAAATTGGTCTCGCTTTATACTGACCAGAAATCGTCCGGCGACATTAGCCGGCTTCTCGCGGCCTCGCATCGCTTCCGGATCAGTGATTCCATCGAAGATGCCCTCACGCTTGGAACGGGAAAGCTCGCTGTGGATGGGGTTTTGCTGATTGCTGAGCACGGAGATTACCCTAAATCACCGACGGGCAACGCGCAGTTTCCGAAGCGGCGGTTTTGGGACGCAACGATCAAAGTTTTTCAAGCGAGTCAGCGGGTCATTCCGGTTTTCATCGATAAGCATCTCTCGGACAATTGGACTGATGCCAAATCGATTTATGACACAGCGCGCGAGATGCACATTCCGTTGATGGCGGGTTCGTCCTTGCCGACGACTTGGCGCAAGCCGCCCGCGGATGTGGATCGCGGTGAAGTCGTCTCCGAGATTGTTGCAATTACTTATCACACCACTGATGCGTATGGCTTCCACGCCTTGGAATTCGTCCAGGCGCTGGCTGAGCAGCGCCGAGGCGGTGAATCGGGAATCAAGGCCGTCCGGTCCCTGTCGGGCGAGGCTGTTTGGAAGGCGGCGGAGGAAAAACTTTTTGATCCGGAGCTATTCGACGCGGCGTGGAAGCGTTTGGCAAATCCGCAGACTCGAGGCCGTTCATTGCGCGAAGCAGTGCCCGCCCCCAGGCTGTTCATCGTTGAGTACGCGGACGGTTTGCGGGCCTATCTTTTGGAATTAAACGGGGCAGTTGGCGAATGGTCCGCCGCATGGCGGTACCAAAAGGATCGGCGGATTGAGGCGACACAATTTTGGACCCAGGAGGGCCGTCCTGGCATGCACTTTACGTGGCTCCTGAATGGCATTGAGACGTTGGTTCTGACTGGCGAGCCTCCCCGGAACGTCGAACGAACGTTGCTTACGAGCGGCGCTCTGGACGCGCTGTTGCTTTCCTTGAAGGAAAACGGACGGCGAGTGGAAACTCCGTACCTGATGGTGCCTTACCAACCTATCTGGCGTTGGTCCGAACCTCCGCCTCCGCCGACCATGCGACCGTGGGCGGAACAATGAGGGCAACGAAAAACTGAGCCTCAGATGCTGTCGATAAATCCGACTCTGACCCTTGTGCTCGATGACTTCGAACTGGTCTTGGCTTTCATCGTTACTTTCGAAACGGCCGACCGCGTGAAAGGGTCTTGGGCAGACGTGAGGGCAAGAGCCAGACCACTACTCGTCAAGACCATGAGTAATGGAAATTTCTATCTGGAGCATGGTCTTTGAATTGTCTTTTCCAAAATAGTTATTGCATCGCGGCTTGAAAAAAGTAAGAAATAGCGGCGGAACGTGGAGGAGCGGGTTGGTTCCGATCCTCGCCTCCTTTGGTTTTGGCTTTCGGTGTTGGTCAGCATTTTCTGAAAGTGTCTTCTGTAGTGCGTTGTCTGACTCGGCCGGTAAGTTCATTACTCCACTTTATTGCTGATATTGATTGAATCAGACTCTTTGCGTTTTTGACGAAGATTGCTTGTGGTAAATTTTGAAACTGCGATAAAAAACATAAGCGTTACAAGTGTTTCTCAGCTTGTTAGCGCTTTTGTATTAGAAACCCAATCATGGCTCAAGCAGCCTGAGTTTAGCTTGTAAAACGGCTCGGGCACGATTAAGTAATGCTTGGTCGGCACCGAAAAACAACCTGACCAAACGATCAATTTTTGAATGTCAGACATTTTCCCAAAGTGGACCAACAAGTTACCCGTTAGACTGCTGACGGGTGCGTTTGTGGTGGGGACGGCCTTGACTGCGGGTGTTTGGTATTATTTCACACCCAAATATACCCGCGTCGGCTATCAACCAATCCAGCCAGTTTCTTTCTCTCATGCAGTTCACGTTGGTCAAGTGGGCTTGGACTGCCGTTACTGTCATAGCGCGGTTGAGAAATCGTGGTATTCGAATATCCCCACCGCTGGCACGTGCATGAATTGTCACAACCAATTGCTGCCGACCGATACTCGGCTGGCGCTGGTGCGCGAGAGCGCTCAGACTGGCAAAACCATCCCGTGGGTTCAGATTCACAAGACGCCTGACTATGTTTACTTCAACCATTCCGTTCATGTGAATCGCGGTGTGAGCTGCGTGGAATGCCACGGTCAGATCAACCAAATGGACGAGGTGTATCACGCTAAATCGTTCAGCATGTCCTTCTGTTTAGAGTGTCATCGGAATCCAGCGGAGAGGCTTCGCCCCGCGGACAAGATTACCGACTTGAACTGGAAGTGGGACGATGATCCGAAGGTTGCCGCTCAAATGCAGAAGGTCAACGGCGAAAAATTTATGCACGATTGGAAGGTTGAATCGTTGCAAACTTGCTCTGCTTGTCATCGATGAAAACCATTCCTCCAGCCTGCCCTGAGCCGGATACTGGCCACAAATATTGGCGCAGCTTAGATCAACTCTCTGATACGCCTGAGTTCCGTCAATGGGCCGAACGGGAGTTTCCTTCGGGCGCAAGTGAGCTGAATGATCCCGTCACTCGGCGTGATTTTGTCAAGATCATGTCTGCCTCTTTTCTTTTGGCGGGCGTTGGTTTGACAGCGTGCCGCAAGCCCGAGGAACACATCTATCCGTTTTCAAAGATGCCGGAAGGTTACGTCCACGGTGTTCCGCAGTATTACGCGACCTCCATGCCGACGCGCGGAACTGCCATTCCGCTTCTAGCCAAATCCAACGACGGACGACCCACCAAAGTCGAAGGCAATACGAATCATCCCGACAGCAATGGAGGGACGGATCGATTTGCCCAAGCCTCGGTGTTGAACCTTTACGATCCGGATCGTGCCTCACGGTTCACCAGAGCAGGAAGTCCAGCGAAGCAGGAAGATGCGCTCGAATTTCTCGCTCAGTTGTCGAAGAAATTTCAAGGAAACAGCGGCGATGGTTTGTGTTTTCTCCTGGAACGGAGCAGTTCGGTTTCTCGGGCTCGTCTGCAGAAGTTGATCAGCGAAAAATATTCCAAAGCCAAGTGGTTCATTTACGAACCGGTTGACTTGGAGATTCAACGTCAAGCCGCGTCCCGGACATTTGGCAAGTCCGTGTCTCCCTATTATCGGTTGGATGAAGCCGAGGTTGTGGTTGCGTTGGACTGCGATTTTATTGGCTCCGAGCAAGATTCTTACATCAACATCCGCCGCTTTGCGAAAGCTCGAAAGCTGACTAATCCATCCGATACACCTAATCGGCTGTATGCGGTGGAAGGGTTGATGACTTTGACCGGCGTTAATGCCGACCACCGTCTGCGAGTCCCGACCAGCGCTCTCGCTGCGGTGGCCGCTCGGCTCGGCTCAAAAATTCTTGAGCCATCGGGCTCAAATGATTTGGTAGCTGCGTTGCAGCCATTGGCTGAGCCAGCAAAGGCTCACGAGAAATGGATCGCCGAGTGCGCGAAAGACCTTCTCGCTCACAAAGGTAAAAGCTTGGTGCTGGCCGGACATCGACAGCCTCTCGCGGTGCATGCGATAGTCAATGCACTTAACAATGCCCTCGGGAACGTTGGCAAGACGGTGGTCTACCGAGAAGTCCCGGCGTCCAGCGAAGGATCGATTTCTGAACTCGCCCAATTACTTAACGGAAACCAAGTTGATACGTTGGTTATCTTCGGCGGCAATCCAGCCTACGACGCGCCAGCAGATCTCGACTGGGGGAAAGCTCAAAAGAAGGCGAAAACAACTGTACGCCTCGGTTATTACGAAGACGAGACGGCGGCTCTGAGCGATTGGCATTTACCTTTGGCTCACTACCTCGAATCGTGGGGCGATGCTCGCACCGGCGACGGGACACTCGTCTCGGTTCAGCCCCTCATTGAGCCCCTCTTCGGCGGGGTGACCGAGATCGAGATACTCGCCCGGATCGGAGGCTTGGAAAAAACCAGTCCTTATGAAATAGTCCGCGAGAGTTTTCGCGGGATCGCCGGAGAGAGCGACGAGCCGTGGAAGAAATTTTTACATGATGGTTTTCTAGCCAACAGTGCTGCTCAAACTGTGGCTGTCGAGTTCAACTCTGCTGCGGCTCTGGTCGAGATCGCCTCGTTGAAGCCGACCGCTGTCGCAACCAAAGAGAGCCTTGAAGTCGTGTTTCATCGTGACTACAGCATGGACGATGGCCGCTTCAACAATAACGGCTGGTTGCAGGAGTTGCCTGATCCGGTCACGAAGATGGTTTGGGAAAACGCGATGCTAATGAGCATCCAAACCGTCAAGGATTTGGGTCTGAATGTCGTCGATCACGAGGATGGCAAACTGCTCGTACCTTGGGTCAAGCTTCAGTTGGGTGGTCGCGAACTTGAAGGCCCTGTCTGGATTCAACCAGGCCAAGCAGATAACACAGTTGGATTGGCCTTGGGTTACGGCCGGAAGCAAACCGGCCGAATTGGGCGCGGTTCTGGTTATGATGCTTACCGCCTCCGAACCGCAGCCAATCCCTACTTCGCGGTCGGCGCGAAGTTGATTCCGAGCGGCAATACCTACGAGATCGCATGCACGCAAAACCACTGGTCGATGGAAGGCCGTCCGATCATCCGTGAAGCGAATTTAGAGCAGTATCGGAAGAAGCCTGATTTTGTGAAAGGGATGGATGCCCCTCCGTCTCCGAGTGAAGAGCCGATGTATCCCAATCCTTTTGATAAGGTGAAGGGCAGCGCGCTTCATCAATGGGGCATGGCGATTGATCTGAATGCCTGCGTCGGTTGCTCCGCTTGCATGGTCGCCTGCCAGAGCGAGAACAACATTCCGATTGTCGGCAAGAACCAGGTTGCCAAGGGACGGGAACTGCATTGGATACGCATTGACCGCTATTACTCGGGCAAGCCGAACGATCCGCAAGTGGTGAATCAGCCGATGCTTTGCCAGCATTGCGAAGCGGCTCCGTGCGAGAGCGTATGTCCGGTCAATGCTACCGTTCACGATAACGAAGGCTTGAACGTGATGGTTTACAACCGTTGCGTCGGTACCCGTTATTGCTCGAATAACTGCCCTTACAAGGTCAGGCGGTTTAATTATTTCGATTACAACAAACGTCCCCTCGATAAACTCTATTACGGCCCGTTCGCCAAGCGACCAGACGACGAGCTCGATATAATAAAATTAGTCAAGAATCCCGACGTGACCGTTCGAATGCGCGGTGTGATGGAGAAATGCACGTTTTGTGTGCAGCGCATCGAGCAAGCCAAGATTTCGCAGAAGGTAAAAGCTGGCGCATCGGGCGACGTGCAAGTGCCGACGGACAGCTTTACGACAGCTTGCGCCCAAGCCTGCCCGGCGGGAGCGATTATTTTCGGCAATATCGCCGACCCCAAGAGCGCTGTTTCGGAATGGAAGAAACGCGACCGAAACTATACCGTGCTGGACTTTCTGGCCACAAAACCGCGGCTCACTTATTTGGCACGCGTTCGCAATCCGAACCCCGCCATGCCTGACGAGTACACGAATATGCCCGGAAGTTTTAGCGAGTATGCAGAGAAGAGTGGAAATCCACTTGAAGGCCACGGAAGCGCCCATGGAGCTGGCGAAGGACACCCTCACGGTGAAGCTGAGAAGGGAGCGCACTAATGGCTCAGATTGCGTCCAACCTGAAAATCCACCCAGTTCCGGTCGAATTGGAGCGCCCAGCCCTGATTCAGAATCAGCGGAATGTCGGTTGGATTTCGGATCGAGTGGCAGAGATCGTCGAAGGCAAAACGCCAACCTGGTGGTGGTGCGCTTTTGTTCCAAGCTTCCTTGCGATGACGATGTTGCTCGCGATGATGACTTATCAGATCTCTACAGGCGTTGGTGTTTGGGGTAATAATCATCCCGTTGCGTGGGGATGGGACATCATCAATTTCGTTTGGTGGATCGGTATCGGACACGCTGGAACGCTCATTTCAGCCATTCTTTTTTTGCTCCGACAACGTTGGCGAACGGCGGTAAATCGCGCGGCTGAAGCGATGACCATCTTTGCTGTCATGTGCGCTGGTATTTACCCCGCCATGCATGTTGGCCGCGTCTGGTTTGATTGGTGGCTTTTTCCGTTTCCGAACGCGAACGGTCCCATTTGGCCCCAATTCCGCTCGCCCTTGATGTGGGACGTTTTCGCAGTCTCCACATACTTCACCGTTTCGGTTTTGTTCTGGTATGTCGGTTTGGTTCCGGACTTGGCCGTGCTGCGAGACAGGGCTAAGACCAAGGTTCGAAAGTTCATTTACGGCTTCTTTGCACTCGGTTGGACCGGAGCGAACCGTCATTGGAGCAATTATGAAAAGGCGTATTTGATTCTGGCTGGCTTGTCCACGCCGCTGGTGTTGTCCGTGCATAGTATCGTGTCACTCGACTTCGCGGTCTCTCAAGTTCCAGGGTGGCACACGACGATCTTTCCTCCTTACTTTGTTGCCGGTGCTGTTTTCTCCGGATTCGGAATGGTGCTGACGCTCCTGATCCCGCTACGCAAGATATTGAAGCTCGAGGATCTGATAACGATGCGGCACATCGAGTTAATCTGCAAAGTCACTTTGGCGACCGGTTCAATCGTTGGATATGCCTACGGTATGGAGGTATTTATTGCCTGGTATAGCGGCAATCCCTATGAACGCTTCGCATTCCTCAACCGTGCGGTCGGTCCCTACTGGTGGGGTTACTGGACAATGATTATATGCAACGTGGTGATTCCTCAGCTCTTTTGGTTTAAGAAGATCCGGAATAATCTCTTCATCGTTTTCATCATGTCGATTTTCGTTAACATCGGCATGTGGTTCGAACGTTTTGTGATCATCGTCATTTCGCTGCATCGTGAGTTCCTGCCGGGCAACTGGGGATATTATCGCCCAACCATCGTCGATATCCTGACTTACATTGGAACGTTCGGGCTGTTCTTCACGTTCTTCCTCTTGTTCTTGCGGTTTCTTCCGATGATCGCCATTTCAGAAGTTAAAGGCGTAGCAGTTCAAGCAGACCCGCATCATCCGCTGGGTGGAGCCAAAGCAGGAGGGCATCACTAATGGCTGAGACCGCTAAAACCTACGGCTTGATTGCCGAGTTCGAAACTCCAGCTGACACCATGCACGCAGCCGAACGTGTGCGTGACGCGGGTTACCAAAAGTGGGACGTCTTTAGCCCGTTTCCGATCCATGGCATGGACAAAGCGATGGGAATGAAGAATTCGAAAGTTGGCTGGTTTTCGTTTCTCGGTGGCGCGACTGGTTACACGACCGGAATGCTCATGATTTGGTTCATGAACGCCATCGATTATCCACTTGTCGTCGGCGGCAAGCCGATGTTCAGTCCTTTCGGAGCTTTCCCCGTTGCTTACGAGATGACTATTTTGCTGGGCGCGTTTGGAGCAATTTTGGGCATGATGTTCTTGAACCGACTGCCGCGCCTGCATCATCCATTACTCAAGCACGGCCGATTTAGCCTGGTGACGCACGATCGTTTTTTCGTCGTCATTGAAACGAGCGACCCAAAATATTCCGAATTGGAAATCCGCAAGCTGTTGGAGGCCGCCGGCAGCAAGCGCATCGAGGTAGTGGAGGAATAACTATGCGCTACTTCATGGCAGGTTTCACTTTGCTCGTGGTTCTTATCGTCGGCATGGCTGGCTTTAGGGGCAGCATGTCCCGCAAACCGCCCATCGAAGTTTTTCCAGACATGGACCGTCAGCCCAAGCTGCGACCTCAAACTCCGAACAACTTTTTCCCTGATGGTCGAAGTTCGCGTCTCCTAGTACCTGGGACCGTTGCCCGAAGCACGCCTTACAAGAATCTGGCTAATGCCGAACCACAACGACCGGTGTATGCTTTCGAGGACGCTCCTGTAAATACTGGCCGAATCAGCGGAACGACCAATTTCGTTGAGAATGGCCCGTTCGCTGTGACACAGCCGTTCATAGAGCGTGGCCGAGAGCGTTACCAAATTTATTGTTCACCCTGTCACAGTTCCTTGGGCGATGGAAATGGGATCACTAAGAAGTTAGGCATGGCTGTGGTGGCCAGTCTGCATGATCCGCGGATTGCACGCTTTCCTGATGGCGAACTTTTCTACATCATTTCGAACGGTCGCAATTTGATGGGGCCCTACGCTGCTCAGGTGAGCGTGGAAGATCGCTGGGCCATTATCGCTTATGTCCGTGCTTTGCAACTCAGTCGGCTCGCATCCGTTAACGATGTGCCGGAGCAACTGCGTTCGACTTTAAAGAAATAGTTTATGAGTTCGCATACTCCCTCTGCCACCCCTCCGCCATTGGATCTTTCGAAATGGCAAAAGGTACCCACGCTCCTGATCGCCATCGGCGGACTCCTGGCGTTCCTCGGGGCATTCGTCAATGTTAAGCAGTTTGGTTACTCATGGCTTTTGGCCTTCATGTTCTTTCTGAGCTTTTGCTTAGGGGCCTTGTTTTTGGTGCTTGTTCATCATATCTTCGACGCCAGTTGGTCAGTTCCTATCCGCCGGTTTGTTGAGCATATCGCCTGCTTAGCTCCGGTCATGGCTGTCTTGTTTATTCCCATAGCTTTGCTCGCTGGAAAATTGTATCCGTGGATGTCATCGGACCCTTTGCACGACCATGCACTGAAAGCGAAACTCCCGCTGTTCACTGCGCCCATGTTCTATATCGTTTCGGCGATTTGCTTCACCTCATGGTGGTTTTTCTCTTCAAAGCTTCGTTATTGGTCACTCAAGCAAGACGAAACGGGCTCTGCCGAATGCACGTTCAAGATGCGTCGGTTGGCTGCGACAGGCGTCTTCGTGTTCGCGATTACTTTGTCTCTCGGTGCGGTCATGTGGATGAAGGCCCTCCAGCACGAATGGTTCTCAACGATGTACGCGGTTTATTATTTCGCAGGGAGCGTCTGGATGACATTGGCCACGGTTTACCTCATTGCGTATCTGCTGAAGCGCCAAGGTCCCTTGAAGGATGTGGTGCATGAAACTCAGTTTTATTTCATCGGTTCGCTTTTGTTCGCATTCACCGTCTTTTACGCTTACATCCATTTCTCCCAATACTTCATTATCTGGAACGGCAATATGCCAGAGGAAACCTTTTGGTACATCCTACGCGAAAAAGGCTCCTGGTGGGATGTTGGGATGATTCTGATCTTCGGGCACTTCTTTCTGCCTTTCCTTCTTCTTTTGCGGATTGACGCCAAACTTTCTTGGGTGATGGCACCGATCGCCGTTTGGGCATGGTTGATGCATTTCATCGATCTCTCGTACAATGTTATGCCGATCTGGCATCCCGAGGGTTTCGTCTTACACTGGATGGATCTCGCCTGCATCGCGTTTATGGCTGGAGTCGTTATCAAGGTCTTCTTGAAATCTTTCGCCGCTCATCCGCCTTACCCGCAGCAAGACCCGCGCTTCTCCGAAGCCATGGGGGTCTATATCGCGCCGATCATTGTTCCTCTCGAATCAAAACCCTCTGGACACCGCGCTAAATGATTTTTGAAAATCTGAACCAATGGAGAGTCGAGTGAGTTCGCCATCACCATCCAAAGCCTCGGTAGTCGTCTATTCTGTTGGAATTATCGGAGCGTTTCTGATCATGGCTGGCTTGCTGTGGCTAATGCGCTCCTACATTCGACCTACGCCTGTGGATGGCGCTCGAGCGGAAGAACGACGCAAAGCTTTGGGTGAAATAAATGCGTCGAGTAAGGATCAACTCGACAACTATGGCTATGTCGATCCCGTGAAAGGGCAGGTTCGGTTGCCGATTCAACGGGCCATGGAAATGGTAGTTCAGGATTGGAAAAATCCGGCCGGGGCGAGATCCAATTTGTTGGCGCGCGTGACCCAGTTCAACCCTCCGCCCGCTCCAAAGGCTCCCGAGAAGCCGAGCCCTTTTGAATAACCCGCTCTGTGTTCGCTTAATCTGGCATGAATGATCATACGTCATCGACGAGGACAATGTCTCCGGCTGAATCTTCAGGAACGGGAGCAGGGCCGACTTCAACGGCTGAAATTGATCGTTCCTGCCGGATGGCAGTGATGTTTTTATTTTCAAGCGCCTTAATTTGGTTGGTGATTGGTATCGTGCTCGGGCTGATTAGCTCTATTAAACTACACGGTCCGGGTTTTCTCTCTCAGCTTTCATGGTTGACCTACGGACGAGTTTATCCGGCGTCGCAAAATGCGGTGGTCTATGGCTTCAGCGCTCAGGCATTGCTTGGAATAGCTCTTTGGCTCATCGCTCGTCTCGGTCGAGTCAGTTTGCAAGGTCCTGGCATGATTGTCGTCGGAGGCGTTTTTTGGAATTTTGCGATAGCCATGGGTTTGGTCGGAATTCTGACGGGGAACAGCACCGGCTATGAATGGCTTGAAATGCCCCGCTCCGCTTCGTCTCTCTTGTTTTTCTCCTATGCGCTCATTGGAGTCTGGGCTCTCATCACGTTTCACATGCGACGGGAACGTCAGCTTTACGTTTCGCAGTGGTATCTCTTAGCTGCCTTGCTTTGGTTTCCATGGAGCTATTCAACGGCGCAGTTGCTTTTGGTGGTTTCGCCAGTTCAGGGCGTGATGCAGGCGATCGTGAACGGATGGTTTGTTCATAATCTATTTGAAGTTTGGTTCTCTTTTCTTGGACTCGCCGGCGTCTTTTATTTCATTCCTAAAATTATCGGTCAACCGTTGCATAGTCGCTACCTGGCCTTATTCGCTTTCTGGATGCTCGCATTCTTTGGTAGCTGGGGAGGTGTGTATGCCGACGCTCCTGTTCCCAAATGGGTGAGTAGCCTGAGCATTGCAACGCGAGTCATGATGCTGATTCCGATGCTGGCAATCGGCCTTAACATTCAAAGTACCCTGTCCGCTCACTGCGCTATCTTGAAAACCAACATGGTTCTTCGCTTTGTCTGGGTGGGTGCCATCTCCTACTTGTTAGCCACTCTTCTGGGAATCGTTGGAGCACTCCGTTCCGTCAGTGAGGTAACTCTGTTCACCCTCTACACCAACGCGATCACGAACCTCCAGTTGTACGGTTTCTTGGGGATGGTGGTTGCCGGTGGGATTTACTACATCGTTCCGCGTCTCACCGAATGCGACTGGCCGAGCACTGGACTGATTCGTTTCCATTTTTCTACCGCAACGTTGGGAGTTGCACTTCTGGTTCTGCCACAGCTCATCGGGGGGGTGCTGCAAGGCATCAAGTTGAATGACCCACAAGTTCCGTTCCTGTCGGTTGTGAAGTCCACTATTCCTTTTCTCGGGATGAGCACTTTGGGCGAGTTGTTGCTCCTGGTGGGGAATCTGGCGCTTCTGGTTAATTTGCTAAAAATCTTGCCGGCTTGTTGCACTTGTTGTCTCGGTCGGGTGTCGAACTCTACGCCCCAGCCCAAGGCGGTAGCCGTCGGAGGACGTATATGAACCACGGCCCGTTAATTTTCTTAGGAATCTTTTTAGCTCTGGCCGCTTCCTGGTACGGAACGGTCGTCGCGCCGCTTCTGCAATTTGGCCACCAACAACAGGTGACCGTGGGAGCCGGTAGCACGCGGTATCCTGCCGCTCGCTCAGGCCAGGCTCAGCGTGGCAAGGATGTTTATCGTGCCAATGGCTGTTTTTATTGCCACACATCGCAAGTGCGTCAATCGGGCGTCAAATTTGACGTCGTTTTGGTCAGTGCCGGCACCAACAAAGCGGGCCTGATTTCAGCCGCGCTCCTGATCAAACCTGGCATTACGGCGGATGAAGCGCGAAAGTTGATCGAACAGACCCCTAAACCGCTGTTGCAAGGTGTCACACGACCCGAAGCGGATGCTGCAGCTAAGACGCTCGCCATCCCGGATGTCAAATTTGAAATCATTCTTGTGCCCGTTGGTGGTGATGTTGAGCGCGGCTGGGGCAGTCGTGTGAGTGTGGCTCAGGATTATCTCTACGAGCAGCCCCTGATGCTTGGCAATCAGCGGATCGGCCCCGATCTGACCACCATCGGAGCGCGACAGAGGAGTGCAGCCTCTCATCTCCTTCACCTGTACAATCCACAAATGACGGTCAAAGGCTCGACCATGCCGCCTTACCGTTTTTTGTTTGAGAAACGGAAAGCTGGCCCTCGGCCTTCTCCCGATGCATTGCAGCTCCCCGCGGAGTATGCCGTAGAAAAGGGATTTGAAATCGTCCCGACAGAAAAAGCCCAGGCGTTGGTCGCTTACCTTTTAAGTCTGGATACTCAGTTGGCTCTTTTTGAAGCCCCCATGCCCACAGCTCCGAAACAGCCGGAGCTTGGAGCCTCAACCAATCAAACCTCAGCGGCCGCGTTCACCAACACTGCGGCCGCCAACCAGCCAGCACCGAAATGAGTTCGGACTCCAAGAAACCTTCGCGTCCCGCCAGTCCGAGTTCCGGTGGGGCGAATCGTCCACAGGCTCAGGCCGCCCCCGGGAATTCCACGGCAAAAGAGACCGAACCTACGGCTGGTTTGGCACCGACTCCCATCTGGCTCATCCTGCTCTTCGCTCTCTTATTTTATTGGGGCCAACTCTATTTGGATAATCACGCTGGAGGATTCGATCCCCAAGTTTACGAACCTTACGCATCGGTGAAGCAGGTCAAAGCGGCGAATCCGATGTCCGATGAAGGAGCTGTCATTGCCAAGGGCGAAGCGGTTTTCAACCAGATGTGCGCGGTCTGCCATCAGATCAGTGGTTTAGGGAGCGCTGGCCAATTCCCTCCTTTAGCCGGTTCCGAATGGGTGATCGAGCCAAACCCGGCCCGCCTTATCCGGATCCCTTTACACGGACTCACGGGACCAATTCGGGTCAAAGGTCAGGACTTGAACCTGCCAGTGCCAATGACACCATTTGGAGAAACTTTGTCCAACCCAGATCTCGCTGCGGTTCTCACTTACATTCGACAAGCGTGGGGTCACAAAGCTCCTCCAGTTACACCGGCACAGGTGGCTAAGGTCCGGGAGGAAACAGCCAGTCGTCCAATGAGCGGATCGGCCCCGTGGACTTCTGATGAGCTTCTGAAAATCCCGGTGACTCAATAACAGATCTCATTCGAGAGAAAGCCGACCCTTAGAAACGTCCTGTTGGTTTTGCGCTTTATTCCTCGGGATTCATTCACCATCAGGAATTCTTTTTTTGTTATCCGCTAATCACGGATGACGTTTCATCGCTCAGGCGCGCAGACTCAGCGGCTTTCTTTTTGACACGGATGAAGTTCCAGCTTCAGTCGGTCGCCACGTGAAAGCCCTCGATGTTGGAACTCCATGCGCCCAACCGAAAATGTCGTGAGCTAAATGAATTGCTGGGCCAGACTGTATCCAGTTTGACAGGCGGCGCTTTCTTAGGTTTCTTATCATCAACCAGTGTCAAAGCCATCTCCTGAATCCAATTCCGACGATGCGATCCGGGCGTTGAGAGAAGCCCTTCGGCACTCTCCGAACAACATCCCTCTGCGGCAGCACTTGGCGGGGTCGCTCTTGAATATCGGACGACTGGTAGAAGCCGAAAAAGAATTTCGCGAAGCGCTGAGCATGGCTCCAAACAGCCAGTCCTTGCAGCTCGATCTCGCACGCGCCTTTTATCTTCAAGCTAAGAACACCCAGGCTTTGGTGATCGTTGAAAGCCTTGTGAAAGGCAAGGAAGCTCCAGCTCGTGCCCGACTGTTGCATGCCCGTTTGCTTTTTCAGAGCGGCGATATCGAAGAGGCTATCCGCGAATACCGTTGGGCTATCGAGTCCGATGCTTCGATCCAAGATCCAGAGTTCGCCACGCGCCTTGGCATTGGAGCTGATAGTGAATTCAGCGAGATTGTGGAAGGGAAAGTGCGGGCCGCGTGGGAAGAGGATTCGGGACCCGTCGAGAAAGAGATCGAGCGTCCTGCGATCGAATTCAAAGACGTCGGCGGGATGGAGTCTGTCAAGGAAGAGATCCGGATGAAGATCATTCATCCACTCACCCACGCCGATCTTTACAAAGCCTACGGCAAATCGATAGGCGGCGGCATTCTGATGTATGGGCCGCCGGGTTGCGGCAAGACCTATCTTGCACGCGCCACCGCGGGTGAAATTAAGGCCGGCTTTCTGGCCGTGGGAATCAACGATGTGCTCGAAATGTGGATTGGCAGCAGCGAGCGCAATTTGCACGAACTATTCGAACACGCCCGGCAGCACAAACCGTGCGTTCTGTTTTTCGATGAGGTCGATGCTCTTGGGGCGAGTCGCAGTGACATGCGCCAACATGCCGGCCGCCAGCTCATCAACCAATTTCTAGCCGAACTGGACGGCGTGAAGTCGTCGAACGAAGGAGTCCTCGTCCTCGCCGCAACAAATGCTCCGTGGCACCTCGACTCCGCATTTCGCCGCCCCGGCCGGTTCGATCGAATCTTGTTCATCCCCCCGCCAGATGCCCATGCTAGAGCCTCCATTCTCCGACTGCTCTGCCGTGGCAAGCCGGTGAACGAAATCGATTACGACCATTTAGGCAGGAAGATGGAGAATTTTTCTGGCGCTGACTTGAAGGGCGTCATAGATGTCGCCGTCGAGAAGAAATTGCGCGAAGCGATGCGCGACGGAGTTCCGCAGCCGCTCACGACCAAAGACCTTGTCAATGCCGCCGCGATTCTGAAGCCGACGACCAAGGAATGGTTCGCCACGGCTCGGAATTATGCGCTGTATTCGAATCAAGGCGGAATCTACGACGATATTTTGCAGTACTTAAAACTCAAGTGAGCGTTCATCTTCAACGAGCCATTCTCTTGTTCCAGCAGGCTCGTGTTGATTTGGCGGAGCCCGAGCTTCGTCAAGCCTTAGCGACTGATCCTCACGATGCTTATGCTCACGCGCTGCTGGCGGTTTCCTTGGCGCGTCGCGAGCAGTTCAAGGAAGCCACCGAGGAAGCTCAGCAGGCCATCCATCTTGCACCCGATTTTGCCTTTGCTCATTTCGCTTTAGCGAGTGTTTTGCACGATCGAAACCGATTGCCCGAAGCCATCAGCGCCACCGAGGAGGCTATCCGACTTGATCCGCCTGATCCTGACTATCACGCTTTGCTCTCGCAAATACGCCTCGATCAAAGGCAGTGGGCAGCAGCATTGGATGCCGCTGAGCGCGGCCTTGCGTCGGATGGTGAACACGTGGCTTGCATCAATCTGCGTGCCATGGCTCTGGTCAAGCTAGGCCGCGCAGCGGAAGCCGGGACAACGATCGACGCCGCTCTCGCCAAGAACCCGGAAAACTCGATCACTCACGCCAACCAAGGCTGGACTTTGCTCGAACAAAGAAATCCTTCGAAAGCTCTGGAACATTTCCGCGAATCGCTCCGGTTGGATCCGGAAAACGAATGGGCGCGGCAAGGAATCGTCGAAGCTCTCAAGGCGAAACATTTCCTTTATGCCTGGATGCTACGATACTTTCTCTGGATGGCTAAATTGAGTTCAAACGCTCAGTGGGCCATTTTGGTTGGAGGTTTTTTTGCGAATCGATTCATTGGCAACATTGCCGAGAGCAATCCCGATCTTGCCCCGTGGCTCTTGCCGTTGCGGATTCTTTATGTCGCCTTCGCTTTGTTGACGTGGACGGCCGAACCGCTCTTCAACCTGTTATTGCGAATGAACCGGTTCGGACGCATAGCTCTCTCAGAAGAGCAAGTCACCGCCTCAAATTGGATGGGCGGATGCATCTTGAGTTCGTTGATGCTGCTGGCGGTCTGGCTCCCGACCCAAAACGACGACCTGCTTTTCGGTGCCCTGGTCTCTGGGTTGCTCGTGATCCCGATGGCCGGGATATTCAAATGCTACGCAGGATGGCCGCGCCGCATGATGTCCGCCTACACGGCACTAATGGCAATTGCTGGCATCGCGTCCGTGTTCTTGGGGTTTTTGGGGTCTGAGCAGACGCAGGGACTTGAGGGACTCTTGCTCGGCTTCTTCCTTTTGGGCGCCTTCCTTTCCGCCTGGGTCGCCAACGCGCTGATGATGGTTCGGCTGAAGAAATGACTCATAGGCCGCGACGGGTGGCAGCGCATTTCCACCGCCAGCTTTGCTCCTGATCATAATGACTACTGAAATCCTTGAAACTCGTATGGATGGTCGCGATCAAAACGAATTTCCAATGCTCGATGGGCGTCGAACTCTCTTCGTCTGTGTTTTATGTTTAAACTGAACCGTCGAGAATTGTTACGCATCGGAGCGATCAGTGTGCTGGGAACGGCCGCAGGCGGGACGTGGCGCGCGTCGGGTGCCAAGCCGATGGGCAATAGCAACCAGGCGATTTTCATCATGCTCCAGGGCGGGCCGAGCCATCTGGATCTCTGGGATCCGAAGCCCCAGGCGGGGCGCGAGATTCGCGGGCCGTTCGACTCAATATCGACTCTGCTTCCGGGGGTCCGGTTCGGAGAGTTGATGAAGCACACTGCGCTGATCGCAGACAAGATTACGGTCATCCGGTCGATGTCGCACCAGTTCACGAACCACATCGCCGGCACCTATGTGACGATGACCGGATCGAACAACCAGCCGGATCAGGATCGCGAGGCTGATCCGAACGATTTTCCCGGCCCAGGCGCGATTCTCAACCAACAACAGATGGCAATCCACGGAGTGCCACCGAGCGTTTCGCTTCCGAACTGGTTGAGCATCCCGGGGCCTTCAAACCGCATGCCGGGGCAGTACGGTGGGTTCCTCGGATCCATCAACGACCCGTTCGTCATCGAGGGCGATCCGAGTAGCAAGGATTACAATCCGCTCTCGCTCAAGCTCTCCGACGGCATGACGGCGGGCCGTCTGTCCGACCGGATTTCGCTTTTGGGACAGATGGACGCAGCGGCCCGGAGGCTGGAGAAACAGCACGGCGAGAAGCTGGACGCGTTACGGCAGAGCGCGTTTGAAATGATCGTCGATGGCCGAGTGCGGCGGGCTCTTGATTTAGAGCGCGAGCCAGCGTCCGTCCGTGATCGGTATGGGCGCACCAAGATTGGCCAGTCGCTACTGTTGGCGCGACGGTTGATCGAGGCGGGCGTGAGGTTCGTCAGTTACAATGATTTCAACCAACGCTGGGACACGCACGGGTCGATCTTCAACACGTACCGGGACATTGTTCCGCCGATGGAACAGGCCTATGCGGCGCTCGTGGCAGATCTCGCCGAGCGCGGGTTGCTCGACACTACGATGGTGGTGAATGCGGGCGAGTTCGGGCGGACACCGGTCGTCAACAAGGATGCCGGTCGCGATCATTGGCCGAATGTTTATAGCGTTGCCTTGGCCGGCGGGAACGTGAAGCGTGGTTTTGTCCATGGTGCCAGCGATAACAAAGGCGGTGAGGTGACGGACTCGCCGGTGCATCCCGCTGACGTCTTGGCGACGCTCTGGCATCATCTCGGCTTCTCCCCGCAGACGACCATTCAGGATCGACTGGGTCGGCCGCACTGGATTTCCGAGGGCAAGATCATCGAAGCGATTCTTTCTTGATCGACCGGATCGTAGAGTTTTTTGGCGAGAACCGACTTTTCGACTTCCGCTCGGAGGCGCATCAGTTTTAGCATTTCACTTTGAAGTTTTTTGGCGTTCTGGGCTTCGCTCCCTATCCAACTTGAAAGCGATTTTGAATTACTTGGTCTAGCGAAGCTACAGGCGGCGATTTGTGATGCGCCTACGTTCGAGACGCGGTTCCCGGACGATGTATCAGATCCGAAGATTACATCGAAATCCAAGTATTACGATTTCTCTGATTGGAATTTCGCCTGGGGTAACTACGATCGGCTCGATGGGCAGTGGCAACATATTTTTTTTCGGAATTTCTCCAACGACACTGCTCAACTTATTGCTGCTGGTGCTGAGCGCCTTGGCGTCCGGTTGCACCAGCTTTCACGGGCGAGGAGTTCAGTACCAGCTCGATCCGCAATACGCAGTGAGCGATCCTCAATTTCTGCGCTCGGTGGGGCAACTCGTCGGACCACCCGTCGTGGAAGGCAACCGTGTCACCGGCCTGCTGAACGGTGATGAGATTTTTCCTGCCATGCTCGATGCGATTCGAGCCGCTCAAAAGTCGATTAACCTAGAAACCTACATTTACTGGTCGGGCAGAATTGGCCAGGAGTTTGCCGAAGTTCTGGCTGAACGCGCCAGAGCCGGGATCGAGGTGCATGTGCTCCTGGATTGGATTGGCTCGCGAAGGATCGAATCCTCTTTACTCGACATGATGAAGGCGAGTGGAGTGCAAGTGGAGAAATACAATCCTTTGGTTTGGTACAATCTCGCCAGAATCAATCATCGGGATCATCGGAAGCTTTTGGTTATCGATGGGACGGTCGGATTTATTGGCGGGGCGGGAGTCGCCGATATTTGGCTTGGCCACGCCGATTCTCCGAACCACTGGCGGGATTCTCAGTTCCGTTTAGAAGGCCCGGCTGTTGCCCAAATGCAAGCGGCTTTCGCGGATAATTGGATGAAGACAACGGCGAAAGTCTTGGACGGAAGCAAATATTTTCCTGAGTTAAAACCGGTGGGAGGTCATTACGCACAGGTCGCCAAAAGCTCGCCTCGCGAAGGGACGGACAGCGCCCGGTTGATGTATCTGCTCTCCATCGCCGGCGCGCGAAGGAGTATTAGGTTGGCCGCGCCCTATTTTGTTCCTGGCAAACTAGCAACGCAGCAATTGATCGACGCCTGCAAACGCGGCGTCCATGTGGAACTGATCGTGCCCGGTTCGAAGATCGACGCCCCTATTGTCCGGCATGCTTCCCGGTCCAAATGGGGACCGTTGCTGAAGGCGGGAGTGAAGATCTACGAGTACCAACCGACAATGTTCCATTGTAAAATGATGATTGTGGATGACCTTTGGGTCTCTGTTGGATCCGCGAATTTTGATAGTCGTTCTTTTCGTCTTAATGACGAAGCCAATTTGAACGTGTACGCTACGGATTTCGCGGTTGAACAAGTTGCGATGTTTGAAAACGACAAGAGATCGTCGCGTGAGGTGAGCTATGACCGATGGCAGAACCGATCCCTGGCCAAGCGGTTCATGGAAATGTTAGTGGCACCTTTCCATCCCCATCTCTAGATATGAACTCGCTGTTAACAAGCAACTCTCCTTTTGGCAGGCATGCTTCCCGGCTTCAGTCGGGTTCACGTGACGACCGGCTAAAGAAACAAGACCCAGAATTGAAAGCGAAAAAGGGGACATTTCTAACCAGCTCAGATTGGGGACATTCCTAAAGAGCTTTGCTAAAGGCCAATTTTGCAGGTTGACACCGTGGGGGCACAAAATTACTCTCCGCCCTGACTTATAAAAGCGCCGCACTATCGTGTCGATGTGCTGCGTCTAGTCGCGGAGAGGAAGTGACATTAGATTGACTGAAATTAAACTGAAAAAAGGCGAGTCGGTGGAGAAGGCTCTGCGTCGATTAAAAAAGCGAATCGACCGAGAAGGCACTTTAAAAGAAGTGCGGAACCACCGGCATTTTGAAAAGCCGAGCGAGAAACGCCGCCGGAAAATGAAGGTAGCTCGGTTCTCGGCGATGCTCAGTGCCCGTTACGCTGATTTATAAAAGATCGAATTCTCAGGGCCGAGTGCTGTCTGTAATGAGAAATGGCACTCGGCTCTTTTTGTTATGTATTCCCTGTCCACTTGCTGGAATTCAACTCGCCACATCGATGGCCGGGCGATGCTCCGCGAAATCCGCGAGCTTGGCTTTGAATATGCCGAGCTGAGTCACGGGATTCGCATCAGCTTGCTTCCTGGCGTCATCGAGGCCGTGGATGCAGGAGAAATCAAGATTTCTACTCTCCATAATTTTTGCCCGCTCCCCATCGGAGTCAACCATGCCGCGCCGAACCTGTTCAAGTTTACGAGCACGGACGCTCGCGAGCGCGAAAACGCATATCGCCATTCCCTGAAGACGATCGAGACGGCGGCTCGGCTGAAAGCCTCGTTGGTCGTGCTGCACATGGGTTGCATCGACATGAAGGATTACACCGAGAAGCTGATCCAGATGGTTCAACAGGGCGACAAAGAAACCCCGAAGTATCAAAAGCTTTGTCAGGAAATTGAAGAAAAACGGGAGCAGAAGAAGGAGAAATACGTTCAGCTTGCTAGTGAAATGTTGTCCCGCCTCATCGAACAGGCAGAGCCGCGTGGTATCAAGCTTGGGATCGAGAATCGGGAGGCTCTCGAAGAAATCCCCCTTGAGAGCGATTTCCAATTCCTCTTTAAGGAGATCAGCAGCCCGACTATTCGCTATTGGCACGATACCGGGCACGCCCAAATCAAAGAAAATTTGGGATTCATTCGCCATGACATGCACCTGGAATCCATGTCTGAATATCTCGCGGGCTTTCACATTCATGATGTCCAGTTCCCAGCTCGCGATCACTGCCCTCCAGGCAGCGGGATGATTGACTTCGCCAGCCTTCAGCCATTTGTCCGCCCAGATCATATCAAAGTTTTCGAGTTGAGCCCAGGTGTTCCGATCGAGGAAGTTCGAGCAGGTGTCGCTCACTTGCAATCGATCTGGGGCCCAATGTGAAAGAGCGGAGAGCTATCGGGAAAGTAGGCTGGCGCCTCGTGGTCGGTGGCCTGCTGTTACTTTGGATTTTTCACACCATTTTCGTCATTGAAGGCCACCGTGCCTTGCCAACAGGCAATCCATCCTGGGAACAACTTTCAAGGTGGGAGCAGTGGCGCTTGGCCTGGTCTTACGGCCCACGCGAATTATGGAATACGCTGAAGGTGGTTGACACCACAGCTCTCATTCTTTCGCTCGCTTGCATGGGGATGACCATCTTTTTGGGGGTTCTGCGCTGGCGTCTGGTGTTAAAAGTTCAGGGCCTGGATTTATCCTTCGGCCGTGCCGCCGAGATCTCTCTCGTGGCCCATTTCTTCAACTCATTTCTCTTGGGCTCGACCGGCGGAGATCTCTTGAAGGCATATTATGCTGCTCGCGAAACACACCACAAAAAAACCGAGGCGGTGGTGACTGTGTTCGTTGACAGGTTGCTTGGGTTGTTTGCCATGCTGTTGTTCGCCTGTCTGATGATGGTGCCCAATTTGAACCTGCTCGCAACCCACCGACGGCTGGCTGCTCTCGCCTTGTTCATTCTCTTCATGATGGCTGGGTGCGCCAGCGTTGTTGCGTTATCTTTTTGGGGAGGAATCTCACGGCGGTGGCCGCAAGCGCGCGCCTGGCTGCGGAGATTGCCAAAAGGCGAGTCGTTGGAGCGAGCGTTGGAAGCTTCGCGGCGGTTCGGAAAGGAGCCGCTGTTCCTGGTCCAAATGCTGACCATTTCGATGGCGCTAAACGTGTTCTGCGTCTTGCAAATAATGGCACTGGCTCATGGGCTGAGCTTGAGCATTTCTCCGACTGCCCTGCTTGTGATTGTCCCCGTCGTTGTTTGCATTTCAGCATTGCCCATCTCACCAAACGGCCTGGGCGTTCGCGAAAACCTTTATGTCCTGATGCTGGGTGTGACGGAGATCGGCGTGGATTCCACCGCAGCGCTTTCCCTCTCCCTTCTGGCCTATGCGGGCAGCTTGGTTTGGAGCGTCGTCGGGGGAATCGTTTATATCAGCCGAAAAGAACGCGATCACCTGGCCGAGATCACTGAAACTCAATCGACGACGGACAACATCTCGTGAAGGACAGCCGCGAGAGACTGGCATCATAGATTGCCGAACGTATGTCACTGCGAACGACAGCCTCTGAAATCGTAAAACGACTCCAAAAGGCCGGTTTCGACGCTTTTTGGGTAGGTGGCTGTGTGCGAGACCTTCTCTTGAAACGTGAACCGAAGGATTACGACATTGCCACTGCAGCGAGGCCGGAAGAGATCGAAGCCCTCTTTCCTCGGACTGTTCCCGTAGGAAGACAGTTCGGAGTTCTCCTGGTCCTTGAAGAGGGCCACCAATTTCAAGTCGCGACGTTCCGCGCCGAATCTGGTTACCAGGATGGGCGTCATCCGGATCGAGTTACTTTCAGCGATGCCAGGGCTGATGCTAGCCGACGTGATTTCACGATCAACGGTCTGTTCTACGATCCAGTGGTCGCGCGCTTGTATGATTGGGTGGCAGGCGAACCGGATCTCAAGGCGAAAATTCTTCGCGCCATTGGAGTGGCGGAGGACCGTTTTGCGGAAGATCATCTGCGGCTGTTACGCGCCGTCCGGTTCACGGCGCAGTTGGATTTTCAGATCGAGGAGAAAACGTTTGAGGCTTTGGAAAAAAATGCTTCAAGCATCGTGACCGTGAGCGCTGAGCGCGTTCGGGACGAGTTGATCAAACTTTTTCATCCACCGCACTCAGCGCGCGGACTGGATTTGCTTCGCCAAAGCGGCTTGTTGGCTCACGTTCTTCCGGAACTCACCGCGACGATCCCGTGCGAGCAGTCACCAGACTATCATCCCGAGGGAACTGTCTATAATCACATCCTCCGCATGTTGGAGCTGATGCCACCTGATCCAGAACCCTCCTTGCCTTGGGCGGTTTTGTTGCACGACGTTGCGAAGCCACTGACCTCGTCCCGAGACCCAAAGACGGGGAGTATTCACTTCTATGGCCATGAGACGCTGGGGGCACAAATGGCCGAAGAAATTCTCCTGCGCCTGAGATTTCCGCGGCGACAAACCGACGAAATCGTCGCTTGCGTGAATCAGCACATGCAGTTCAAAGATGTTCCGCAAATGCGCAAAGCCACCGTGCGGCGGATGCTCTTGCGTCCCACATTTCCGCTGGAGCTGGCGTTGCATCGCCTCGATTGTTTGGGTTCGCACGGACGGCTCGATCATTACCATTTCCTGATCCACGAGGCGGAGGAACTTGCACGCCAGCCAGAGATTAAGCCTCCGCTGATTAACGGAGCGGATTTGATCGCTTTAGGTATCGATCCCGGACCGGCCATGGGCGCCTTGTTGGCGGAGATTCGAGAACAGCAACTACAGGGGGAACTGACCTCCTCGGAACAAGCCCGAGCCTGGGTGCAAGAGCAAATTGCCAGCCTCAAAGCGGGCCGATCTCGCAAAAAAAACTAGCAAGCTTTTGCGCGAGACAGCATTGCGGCTTATGCCAGATTGTCGTCGGCTCCAAGAAAAGAACTGTAAGTTTGCGGCGGATCATTATTCTCCTACCTCGGGTAAGGACAACGACTCAATGGACAAACTTCTTTTAATCGATGACGAAAAGGATGTGCAATACTCCTTTCGCCGCATCTTCAATTCTCCAGAAATCGAACTCACGACCGCTTCCAGCGGTGAAGAGGGGCTCCGACTCATTCCGAAAATCAAACCGGATTTAGTCATCATGGATGTGCGGATGGCGGACGGCATCAGTGGTCTAGAAACCTTGCGGCGGCTGCGCCAGAGCCACGCCAAATTGCCGGTCTTGATGATGACCGCCTATGGGACAACTCAGACTGCAATCGAAGCGATGAAGCTGGGCGCTTACGACTACCTGCTGAAACCTTTTGACGTTCCCAAACTCAAGCAGATCGTCGGTGCCGCGCTCGATGCAGCGCGGGCGATGCGACAGGTCGTATCGTATCAACCATTGCTCGAATCAGAAGATTACGATCTCGGAATTGTCGGACGAAGCGAGCCGATGCAGAACGTGTTCAAACTGATCGGACAACTCGCGTCTTCTGACGCGACTGCTCTGATCACGGGGGAAAGCGGGACTGGCAAGGAATTAGTGGCGCGTGCTATTTACAATCACAGCAAAAGGAGCGACCAGACATTCGTCGCGATCAACTGCGCCGCGATCCCCGAAAATCTGTTGGAGAGCGAACTGTTCGGCCATGAGAAAGGTGCCTTCACTGGGGCGACAAACCAACGAGTCGGCAAATTCGAACAGTGCAACCGCGGGACCATTTTCCTCGACGAGATAGGCGACATGAGCCTTCCGACGCAAACGAAGATCTTGCGCGTGTTACAGTCCGGGACTTTCGAGCGTGTCGGTGGCAATCAGCCCGTTCAAGTGGATGTCCGAGTCATTGCCGCCACCAACAAGCCGCTCGAGCAGGCCGTCGCAGCGCGCGAGTTCCGGGAAGATTTGTTCTATCGCTTGAACGTGGTTCGCATCCAGATCCCGCCGTTGCGCGAACGTCGTGAAGACATTCGGCTATTGATTAACTATTTCCTTAAAAAGATAGCTCAAAGCCAAAATCAACCTCCCAAGTCGATCGCCTCGGAAGTCATAGCCGCACTGGAGAAGTTTCATTGGCCCGGTAACGTTCGTGAGCTGGAAAACGTCATTCGGCGCGCTATCGTCGTGGCCAAAGGCGAAGCAATCCTTCTCGGAGATCTACCGCAGGAGATCATCGCCGCAGCGCCCGCCACCACGGGTCGCGTCGCAATCGCCGCCTCCACCGAAGGAATGGCGGCCCCGTCCGAGGCGCCTGACTTGGCAGCTTTAAGCCAAGCGCTCTTTCGCTGGGCTCGACAGGATCGGAAGTTAAAAATAATCCCAGCGGTGGAACGTGAACTCGTCATTCACGCTCTCGCTGAAACCAAGGGCAATCAAGTGCAGGCAGCGAAGCTGTTGGGAATTACTCGAGCCACGTTGCGGAAACGGGTCGATAAATTTAAGATTAAGCAGGAGCTTTCGATCACGTGAGCAGTCGAAAACCCGACTGCGGCGGAGGAGTTCACTAGATGACCAAAGACACTGGCGACCTGAGCTATTCGGCCAGCTTGGAGGACTTGCGGGACTTGAGGAAGCGCTTCAACGTTGAGGGGTTGTTCTCGAAAAAATAAGCCAAATCGGCCAAGATCTCGACGGTGGCCGGGCTCAAATGGTGTTCTATGCCTTCGATATCGCGCTTCTGAGTTTCTATATCGAGTGTTAGCAATGAGAAGAATCGCGAGAGCGTTTCGTGGCGTTTTCGAACATTGCAAGCGACGGTGCGCCCCTTTTCGGTCAGAATTAGGCCTCGGTATTTTTCATAATTCAGGTAGCCGAGCTCCCCAAGTTTTTGCACCATGCTCGTCACCGAAGCCTGCTTAACTCGCAACGAAGAGGCTATATCGACAACTCTCGCGTAGCCTTTTTCTTCGATCAACTCATGAATACGTTCCAAATAATCTTCTGTGCTTTGGCTTGGCGACGATGGCATAGATTTAAGGAGTTCAATTAACCACAAGGCTCGTTGCTTAAGCAAGCACTGCGATTCCCGCGCACGAAAACTTGCGGGAAAGTCACCCAGACGGAGAGGAAACCTTTGCTTTGAGGGCATCGTGCGCATCTCAGAAGCTGCGAAGGCGCTGGAGGCGATTCATCATTTTGGAGAAGGGAGTGGCGTGAGGAAGGGAGGTGGGACGGTCGGGATGATCAGTTGAGAGCGGCGGAGGACTTGGCGTGAGGATAGAGTTCCTCCCAACGAC
>SIBE01000026.1 GCA_009695265.1 Pedosphaera sp.
ATTGGCGGGTGGGATCGATTCCGACCTTCGAGGTGGCGGCTGTTGGAGGTCAACCACCTGCCTCTCGTGGTGTCGTTTGTTCATTCGAAGTTGCTTTCAAGTTGTCACCATGCCTGTCCGGTTAGTTGCCAATTCTGAAGGAGCGCGGCGGTGTGCGAAGCACCAGCCGCAGCTGTGCAATAGCTTCTGCGGCTGGGTTTCACCACAGCCGCGCTCCACTGATGCTTTGGCAGCTAACCGGATAGGCACGGTTGGAATTATCGCTGGTCCGCGGGAGCCAAAAATTTGGGATAATTCTCAGCCAAGGAAGAGACTAGCACCAACGCTGCGAAAACGCCGATCACGAACAGGATAACCCAAAGCCACCATTTGCCTGGCAAAGTAAGGGGAATCGAACGTTGGCCAATTTCCTTGAGCCGATAAAATCGGTGGCCAATGCTGAGACCGATTCCAGCCGCCGCCAACAGGAGCGGGCAAGTGAAATATCCATTCAATGACTCCCAAACCAGTTCTTCGTAAGTGAAGCCGAGCTGGGGCACCGCCAAGGCTCCGAGTCCACCCCAGAACCAAGCGGTGAGAATAAACATTCGTGAATGTGTGGCTGACGAGAGAGCGAAGGAAAAAGCAAAGATCGCCAATGGCAACGCCAAGATTAAGCCGTAGAGCAGCCCTGGCTTCAACACCGGTAACGGTTTGATGATGCCCGTTTGGATATAGAGACGGGCGAGGACCTGCTGCAGGTCAAGCCCCAAGGCGAGCAAATTCATTGCGGTCAATAATAGGAGAGTCCCGCCGCCGACAGTCAGGCGCGCTGCGTAGCGCTGGCTTCGGGTGGCTGGCAATGAGAACGAAAACTCCTCGCAACCTTCCAACACATCCACCCCTCCGTAGGCTGGTCCGGCGATTAATCCATAGATGCCACCCAGCAAAAGAATCCAACCAGGATGAAGAAACAAGGGCATCACCCAAACGCCGATTAGCCAGAGCCAGAGAAAAAGAAGCAGTAGTTTGCTGTGCGCGAACCACTCTGCCCAAAGAAGCCCTCGGAAGGCCGAGTTCTTGCGGAGCGGCTTCGCGATTGAATCAGTCAGCAAGTCCGGCTTAGCTGCCTTCGACGGAATTTCGTTACCAATATTGCTTCGCATAAATCCAGATCGAAGTTATGGAATGGGCTCGTCTGTGAAGAGTTGCCAAGGATAGCTCGTGTCCGCTGCTGCCTGCGCCGAATCGTTCAACGGCGCCGCTGCCATGGTCGGGGCGGACACGGCCGATGAAACGCCACCTGACACAGCCTGGCGAGTCGCTGCCTGAGTGCGTTCCCAAAAAATCTGACGCCGGACAACTGCTCCATCGCGTTGGGCGCGCAGGATCAAACCTTCGAAGTCGCGAATGCTTGGAAGAGAAAAATTCTGTTTCCCTAAACCATGGAGCTGGCAAACGGCGATTCCCGCGCTCGGATCCGATTTCATCAAGCGATCCCAAGCCGAGTTTTCCCAGGGCAATGGATGGAGATACGAGTAGGGGATTGCGCTCGGTGGGTCCGTGAGAGCGGTTGAAGATTTAGCAGGCGCGATCAGGGTCGGTGGCACTGGAGAATTCAACCCCGGCGTTTCTACAAGACCGCCCCAATTGCTGGTCTTGTCCTCAAGGCACCGAAGGACTCCCGCCGCGGACAAATATTTGGTGGCGACGAGGACTGATAAATTGGTGGGGCGCTTTTCCTGATCCTCCAGATACATGTTCAAAGCCAGGCTGATTTGACGCAGATTGGACGTGCAAGCCGTTTGCCTGGCTTTTCTCTTGGCCGTGCCGAGGGCCGTGCTCAGCAGGGTGGCCAGCACGCCGATGATCGCAATCACCGTCAAGAGTTCCACGAGAGTGAAACCGGAGTGGCTGAAGCGTCGATCTCTGGTCGTCTTCAAGGCTTGAGATTGATTTTCGTCACGCCATACGGTCCGAGAGGAACCCAGAGACCACGGTCCGAATCCCCATCGGCATATTTCAAGTTATAGCCTATGCAACCGCCCGGCGCGCCGCTGCCCGACAGCGTCAAGCTCGATGGATTCGTCGCATTGAACAACTGCACTTGGGTGTCAAGCTGGACGGCTAGCAACTTCCCGAAGGCTTGGAAATTCTGGGCTGCGGACTTCAACTGCGTCGAACCGATCCGCGTGAATTTTCCGGAATTCGCCAGTGTCCAGACATCCAGATTTGAGGTAGCCGTGGTCGTCTCGGCAGGGCGGCCCAGAAATATGTTGTTATCCTGGACCAGTAATGGATGTGGCCAAGCTGCTGGCAAGGGCAACAAATCCACCAAATGCGCTTCCACGCCGTCGTAAGCGCTGGCATCAAGCCATTCCGACCAGCCAGACCAAGTATTGAGATCCTTGTAGCGGTAAGCTTGTGTGAAGAGGAGAGTTCCTTTCTGAGCGACGCCGATCAAAGAGCCCGGAATGTTCACAGGCTTGCGGAGGGAAGGGGATTTCGGGTTGTTGTAATTGATGACATCGAGGTAATATCTCTGCACCCACGCGCCCGGCGGGGCATCATTGGTCACCGTAATCATCTTCGTCCCGTCCCATTTCTGGTAAATAAACGGCGGCGGTCTGATTTCCTTGTTGAACTCAGATGACTGGTGACTGATGTAAACGAAGCCATCGGTCGTGAACGCCGAGCCGAAGTTCCACCAGTTATTCGTGCCACGCAGGTTTACTTCTGAAACGAATTGGGGTGCTTGGCTCTCGCTGACCTCATAAGCCACAAACGTGCTGTCGTAGCCACCCCACCATGGAATCCCGATTAACTTCGCGTCCGCGATGCCGGGAGTTGGAGCTGCGCTGGCGATGCCGACTCCCGCGTCAACCGCGATTGGCCCACCTCGGGCAAACCAATAACCGCCCTGGGTGGAGCTCCAAGCTAACACTCCGGATTTTGGCCAAAGAGGCTCCAGGTTGTTCCAATATTTATTTTCGAACGCAGTCTGTGTTTGCCCAAGCAAACTAATCTCCGGCAATTTCCTGAGGTCATAAACCGAAAGGGTCAGATTCGCCTGGTTTGTCGCGACAGGAGCATAATTGGTCGGATTCCAAATCTGCGGCCAGATGACCTCGGTGGATTTGCCTTGGATGACATAGAGGCGTTGGTCTCTCAGAGTGGCGCCGAGAAACGGAAGGTCGTTCAATGTAACTCTCTTCAGTAGTTTCGTTGGATCGTCCGCCAGGGAAACGCGAAGAGCAACTGGTTCACCCCAAGGCGCAGCAAGCTCAACGAGATGCTGCCCTTGCAAAAAGACGCGATCAGCCGAAAAGGAAAGCTCGGTTGTAGAGACAACTTTCGGATGATCCCGATCTCGCGCATCGACGCTTAACAACTCCAAACCCGAGATGGACACGATCCGGTCGCGGTGGACCGTCGCGCGACGGGCTTGCAGCTTGTGTTCGATGGAACCCCGCTTCGTGAGAGTGTTCCGATCAATATCAATCAAGTGAACTCCCTGAAACGACTTGCCGTTGCTCCATGTCGAATAAGGGACAAGGATCAAGTTTTGATCCGGCAAAAAACCGAAAGCCTTTTCATCTTGGTTGGCTTCACTCGAACTGTATTGCTCGCCCAGAACGACCTTCTTCAGGAGCGATGGCTTGGCCGGGTTCTCGACATCGAAAAGCTGAACAGCGATCCGCCACCCTTCCGTATTATCAACGCCAATCGTCAACAGCCGGCCGTCCAGCGGTTCGATATATGTGGACCAGCCGGGGATTTCCAATTCGCCGACTTTCTTGGGTCGGGACGGATCACTCAGATCGATGATCCAGAGAGGATCGACCCGCATGAAGGTAACGGCGTAGAGCAGATTACCTGCGAATCGAGTGGCGTGGACCTGCTCCCTCTCAATGATGAGCAGGTTGCCCAGGGACTTCGGTTTCCTCGGGTCGGTGAGCGAAAAGGTTTCAACCTGCGTTTTCAGAACCTTGTCCGAGTTCTCGGTGACGGCGGTGAAAATAGAACCGTCCAGATTCATCTTGAACTTGTCTTTGACCCGTCCAGCGGCGTGGATTGTCGAAAGCGCCTGCATGCTGCCGTCCGGAGCCGAGATATCGAAGACTTGAATGTCTGAGTTGCCCGACCACCAGTTAGCGGCGCTCTGAGGTGAGGCGACAAACAGGAATCTATCCGTAGCCATGATGGCATTGCCGTAGCCAGAAACCCACTCTTTAAACTTCTCCTTAGGTTCAGAGAACCGGCTCAAATCGAACGATGTAATCTGGCTGCCCCATTCCCAGAGTTCCTGAGAATTTCCTTTGCTATCGAGTATCCGAATCGGGCGATATCTCTCCGAGACGACATAGAGAGCCGTGCCAACGAGGCGACTTTCCTTGATATAACCTGCCACGGACAATTGGCCGACCGCCTTCGGTTGGCCCGCAGTGATCTCCAATAGCATTACCTGACTCTCGCCTGAAGGGCTCCATCCACCGCATTGATCTCTGGCCAACAGAATCACATGGCTTGCGTCAAACAGATACATTTGCTCACCGGCTGCCGGCAAATCGTAGGTTCCACGAACGACGGGAGAATCCGGCTGCTTGATGTCAATCACCTGGAGACCCCTGTATTGATTGAAGAAATAAAGAGTGTCGCCCTCGATCTTCCAGATATCGGACTCAACAACGCCACGCGTGTCCGGGCTTGGTGCCAGAGCGGCGGCCGCATCTTTTTGCTGTGCGCCTGTCGGGGTCGTCGCGGCAACTCCCCCTCCAGCCGTGGCGGGGTCACCACTATTCGTCGGCACGCCAAAGGAATTTGTTCCCTGGTAAAAAGCCGCGGGCAAGACTTCGGCAGTGTCTCCTCGTAAGCGAAGCAATTCCATCTGAGCCGACCGCGGCGCACGAAACGTGACGAACCTGACTTGAGAGCTCGACTCGGCCAATCGCTGGGTCGCGACAGGCTCCCAATTTCCGCCATCGGTCCGTGGCCTGGACTCGAGTGTCACTCGCTTGAACTCCGCTGAGACCTGGGCCGTGACGACGACCTCTGTGCCTTCCAGCTGAATAGAGTCAATCGTCAGGAGACTCAACGGAAGGATGGACGATGTTCCTTCTGCGCCGTGCATTTCTCTTAGACCACATGCCATCAATAACACCGAGATCAGAGTTCTAAACTTCATACTGCGTGCTTTCTCTTTTCTTATTCCGATTCAGTCGTTGCGTTCGTTCTCGAGCCAGCATCCTGGTCTTGAGGTTTCCAATCATTGTTGTTCGATTCGCCTAGTCGTTCCTGCGCCACGAGCTCGATAAAGATCTCCTCCAAGCCCAAAGGAAAAACCTGCACCCGCACGCCAGGCATCCTCCGTAAACTCTCGATCTGTTGACTGTCTGGAAGTGGGGTGATGGCCGTGATGACTGATCCGGATCGTGAACAGCGCAAGCTTCCGGCGAGCGTGAAATGGGGCGGAGAAACGTCTCCGGGGAAAATTATCTGAACTCGTCGCATGTTGGCCTGGAGCTCATCCAAACGCGCGCTCATCAAGAGCCGGCCACGATCCATGATCCCTACAAACTCGGCGATACGCTCCAGGTCACTAATAATATGGGTGCTGAAGAGCACCGTTGAGCCTTCTCCGCGAGCCACGATCGAGACCAACTCGTCCACCAGTTGCCGACGAGCGATCGGATCGAGGCCGGCCGCTGGCTCGTCGAGCAGTAACACTTCCGGCTGCGGGGCCAATGCCAATAGAATTGCGACCTTTCGCTGCTCGCCGCCTGAGAGTTGCCCAACGGGCCGATGCTCAGGCAAACCCCACCGGCGAGCTATATCGCTGGCCAACGCGGCATTCCATTGATCGTAAAAGTGGCTTACGTAGCGGCAAAGCTCGGCCAGAGTCATCCACCCCGGCAGTTGTTGCGCTTGCGACACGTAGGCAACCCGCGCCCTGACCTGGCGAGGTGCGCTCGTCAAGTCGGTGCCTAGCAGTCGCGCCGTCCCATGATCTGGTCGAAGCAGACCCATCAAGAGGCGCAAAGTCGTGGTTTTGCCAGCTCCATTGCGTCCCATTAACCCATAAACAGCGCCTCGTTCGACACGGAGATCCAATCCACTCACAGCGACGACTCCTCCCGCGAAGGTCTTCGTCAAGTTATTCGCCTCGATCACGAAATTTTTCACAACAGATTGTGCGCTCACCTGATCCCTGTCTGCTTGGGGTTAGGCTCGAATTCATGGCCGGAAATTTCTTTAAACTCTTCATTAAGCAGACGAAGTGCCACATCAAGGGAACAGCCCATCTGAACTGCTTCAACGGCCAATTGCCTTGCCAAACGCCGCAGCGCCTTCTCTCGTCCCCGTTCCGATAGACCTGTGGCTCCCGCGGCAACGAAGGCTCCTTTGCCATGCTGGATCTCGATCACGCCTTCGTGTTGAAGCTCCGAATAGGCCTTGACCACCGTTGTGGGATTGATCGCCAGCGCTTGTGCTAGCTCGCGGATTGACGGCAATTGATCGCCGGACTTCAGGGTGGATGAAGCCACATAGTATTTAATCTGGTCCATCATCTGTCGATAAACCGGAATGCCGGAATGCGGATCAATCTGAAAATGCAACATCATAACCGTGGTTGCTCTCAAGCCAACGACTGTACGATAACAGCCATACAGTCATTGTCAATGGTTGGATTTAGCGAGAGATAAGAGAGGGCGCAGGCGTGGGATGGTTCCTGAACCCGAGGCGAGCTAACCCACAAAACTTCGACGATTCTGGCAGAGCAGGCGTATTTTGCGCGGGGTTGATCCGTTTATTCCAACGACGGTTCGAACTCTTCGGCGGATTGGGATGAGAGATTGTTTTGCATGATTAGCCGAGCGCACGCATTCCAGCGCAAGAGGGCTTCATCATTGCCTTCCGGACGGATCGCTTCGGCTTTTTCATACCAGTCCATCGCGTCTCGAAGCCATTCGTAAGCGGCGAATCCAGACCCTGGAGAACCGATGTGAAGCTGCGCTTTGGCGCGTCTCTCCGCGATGATCCCGGCGTAGTAAGCGCTTTCGTAAGGGCTGCGGAGGCGGGTGAGAATTTCCTGAGCTTCCGTGAGGCTGATGGCGTGGCCTTGGCCGAACTGGTTGGTCAGAGCAAGGAGCAAGACAACCAGTGCTTGCTGGTTGTCGGGATCGGTTCGCAACACGTCCAGACAGATACTCTCCGCTTCACCTGGTTCATTGAGGAGCCGGTAACGAACGGCTCGTTCAAGCGCGGCGGGAATGGCCTCTCTTGACAGGGGCTTGAGTTCGAACATATCGCTTTCCAGCATAAAAGCAGTTGAACTGTGTTGACCTGATCTTCTCGTGGTCCTTCCTGGACGTTAAACACAACTGCAACCCGGGCGTTTTTCGATCACCATTCTCAATGACCGAGAGCGCCTACTCCTATGGGCGGAGCAGTCGCAACAGTTTTTTGAGCGGATCATAAAATTCATCTACCACCCGCTCTTTAAGCGGAATAATTGCGTTGTCAGTAATGGTGATGTTTTCAGGGCAAACCTTGGTGCAGCATTTTGTGATGTTACAATAACCGATCCCTTGAGCCTTCTTCAGATCCTCCAATCGATTTTCCGTATCCAAGGGGTGCATTTCCAAAGCAGCCGTATAAACGATGAAACGCGGACCGATGAACTCTTCATGCTTGTGGTGATCGCGAAGGACGTGACAGACATCCTGACAGAGAAAGCACTCGATACATTTCCGGAATTCTTGGACACGGTCAATGTCCTCCTGAACCATCCGCCACGTCCCATCGGGCGCATCAGGAGGGCGCGGCTTGAATTTTCTGATCTTCTTTTTGACTCGGAAATTCCAGGAAACATCGGTCACCAGGTCCTTGATGATTGGAAACGCTTTCATCGGCTCAATCGTCACCGGTTTGTCGAGCGGGAGCTCATTCAACCGTGTCATGCACATGAGCTTCGGCATTCCGTTGACCTCTGCCGAACAGGAACCACACTTTCCAGCTTTGCAATTCCAGCGGCAAGCGAGGTCGTTCGCCTGTTTGGCCTGAATCTGATGAACGGCATCGAGCACCACCATCCCTTCAGAAATCTCGGCGGTGTAATCTCGGAATTCTCCGTTTTGTCCGTCGCCACGCCAAATTCTAAACATCGCCGTTTTCATCATCAGTGGAGTCTGTTACCTCGATGAATCATTTCATTTCCTCGATAATTTGGCTGAGCTCCGAGGGGATTTCCGGGATGGGTTCGCGCCTGATCTGCATGCTTCCGTCAGCTCCTCTCGAAAGGACCACGTTGACTTTACCCAACGCGGCGTCCTTATTGGTGTAGTCGTCCCGGAAGTGGCCGCCGCGACTTTCTTTGCGTTCGAGCGCGGAACGTGTGATGGCCTCCGAGACGGTCAGCAAGTTGGTCAGGTCGAGCGCGGTGTGCCATCCGGGATTGTACTCGCGATTGCCATGGACGATCACTTTTTCAGCGCGCTTCCAAAGCTGATTAATCCCCTCGAGCGCTCGCACCATCTCATCTTCTTTGCGCACGATACCAACAAGATCTTGCATCATTTCCTGCAAGTCATGTTGAACATCGTACGCACTTTCACCCCTTGCGTTAGGGCCCGCGCTGCGCTCAAAAGGCTCCAGGGCGTCGTGCGCCACCTCGTCCACATGGTCGGCATCGATGGCGCCGAGTCTATTTTCCTTGGCAAACTTGGCGGCGAATTCTCCCGCGCGCTTTCCAAAAACCAACAAGTCAGAAAGCGAATTGCCGCCAAGCCGGTTCGCGCCATTAATTCCGGCCGCGCATTCTCCTGCCGCGAAAAGGCCGGGCAACCCGGACATCTGAGTGTCCGAGTTCACCCGAATTCCACCCATGACATAGTGTGTCGTCGGGCCGATTTCCATCTGCTGTTTAGTGATATCGATATCGGCCAGTTGTTTGAACTGGTGATACATGCTGGGCAGCTTCCGCTTGATGTGGTCGGCAGCGTTCGGAAGCCTTTGCTTGATCCAGGCAATATCCAAAAAGACCCCGCCATGAGGACTGCCACGCCCCGCTTTTATTTCCCGGACGATGCAGCGGGCGACATGATCCCGAGTGAGGAGTTCAGGAGGGCGACGCGCATTCTTATCGCCTTGGGTGTAACGCCAGCCTTCATCCTCGGACTCAGCGGTCTGGGTTCGATAATTGTCCGGAATGTCATCGAACATAAAACGGCGGCCCTGGTTATTGACGAGGATACCCCCTTCGCCGCGCACACCTTCCGTCACTAGGATGCCGCAAACGCTCGGCGGCCAGACCATTCCGGTGGGATGAAACTGCACGAACTCCATGTCGATCAGCTCCGCGCCCGCCTGAAAAGCGAGGGCATGGCCATCGCCAGTGTATTCCCAGCTATTACTCGTGATCTTGTAAGCGCGGCCAATGCCTCCGGTGGCGAGAATGATTGCCTTGGCGCGAAATAGCTTGAACCGGCCGCGTTCTCTTTCATACGCGAAGGCCCCAACCACCCGGTCTCCTTCCTTGAGAAGGCTCAGAACGGTGCATTCCATGTGGACATCAATCCCTTGATGAATGCCGTGGTCTTGGAGAGTGCGGATCATCTCCAGGCCAGTGCGGTCTCCCACGTGAGCGAGCCGGGGATATTTGTGACCGCCAAAATTGCGCTGTAGAATGCGGCCATCTTGTGTTCGGTCAAAAACCGCGCCCCACGCTTCGAGTTCGCGCACACGATCCGGAGCTTCTCTGGCGTGCAGCTCAGCCATGCGCCAATTGTTGACATATTGGCCGCCGCGCATTGTGTCGGCGAAGTGAACTTTCCAGTTGTCCCGATCGTCCACGTTGGCGAGGGCTGCGGCGATGCCGCCTTCAGCCATTACAGTGTGAGCTTTTCCCAGGAGAGATTTGCAGACCATTCCAACCGAGACGCCTCCTGCCGATGCTTCAATGGCCGCCCTCAAACCGGCACCGCCAGCCCCGATCACCAACACGTCATGTTCGAAGGTTTGATACTGTGGCATTAGGAAATGCGGGTTGAAAGTTGAGCAGGGGAAGTGGCGTGCATTGGATCGCGTGTTAGAGAATTCTCAAATCGGTCCAGATGTTCATCGAGCACATCCGAATGTAAAGGTCAGAAAACCCAACCCAAAAGAGGCTCATCCAGGCCCAGAGCATGTGTCGCCGATTGAGACAACTGACGCAGTTATAGGTTTTCTGCCGGGCTGGGGCTCGAGAAAGTTGGTCGAGGACTCCTCCAACCAGATGGCGAAACGAATGGCACCCGAGTGTATATCCTCCAAGAAAGATCACGTTCAACGCCAAGACAAGTGTGCCGACCCTGATTCCGAACGAAGCTTTCCCAGAAGAATCGGCGAACCACAAAGCTTTCCAGACATCATGCGAAAGGAAGATCAAGAAGAGCATTGCGAGATACAAAAAATAGCGGTGCACATTCTGCATGATCAGCGGGAAGGATTGCTCGCCGCGGTAATGTTTGCGCGGCTCGCCCACAGTGCATGCCAGGGGATCGCTCCAAAACGACTTGTAGTAAGCGCCCCGGTAGTAGTAACAGGTGAGACGGAAGCCGCCTGGCGCCCAAAGAATCAGGAGCGCGGGCGACCATATCATCCATGCCGGCCACCATGATGGCTTAGGTCCAAACCAGCTATGCGGCGAGTCGCCAAAAAATTCAGGCGAATAAAACGGCGAGAGGTAGGGTCCCGAATAGTAGTGCTGCCCCTGAAACGCCGCCCAAGTCGAATACGCAACGAAAGTGGACAAACCTACGAAGATCAACAGCGGTTGCGCCCACCAGGCGTCGGGACGCATTGTTTGCCCGAAGGACTGTTGTCTTAGTGATGCGTGCGCGGAGTCCATAAATCGGTTTCAGAAGTGAGCTAGACGTCAAGACGTGGCACAGACGGCATGTTGAATCGAGAGGCTTCGAAAAATGAGGCAGCGTGCTGTGGTTTGCTCGACGTTGTAAATTCGCACTCGGCTGGCATGCCGCGAATTTACCTGACAGAGCTTTCGAAGCAAGCGCCCAGTAAAAAATTTCGAAGTAAGTGATGCGAATTTACACTATCAGGAAAACTTTTGCCTATGGGGTTTTCAAAATTGCCAGAAATTGTTTCAGCGCTGGTGAGAGCACCTTGTCCTTTTTGTGGAGACCAGCCAATGGCCGGTAGAAGTCCCCGTCCTGAATTTCCACCTGGGCCAAGGTTTGTTTGCTCACTTCCTGGACGATGGTGCTTTGGGGGACGATCGAGATTCCAGCTTCGATCTCCACCGCGCGCTTCACTGTTTCGACGTTGTCGAACTCCATCACGTGCTGTATCGCGACGTTGTTATCCTTGAGAATCTTGTCGATCGCTTTGCGAGTCGGGATGTCCGGTTCGAAACCGATGAATCTCTGTCCTGAAATCTCGCCGAGTTTAATCGCCTTGTGTTTGGCCAGCGAATGCTGCGGGTGACAAATCAGCACCAGCTTGTCTTTGCGCAAGGGAACGATCTCCAGTTTTTTGTCCTTGAGCGGATAGGCGACCAAACCTAGATCGACCACATTGCCCAAAACGTCTTCATACACCTGATTCGATCGGCGATATTCCACGTGTACGTTGACGGTCGGATAGCTCTTCAGAAATCTTTTGATGTAGGGCGGCAAATCGTGCAACCCGATGCTGTAAATGGTGGCGACACGAATCGTCCCGGAAATGAGGTTCTTGGTTTCCTGGAGCTTGCTATTAAGGGAATCGTAGGTTTGGGTGATCTGCTTGCTGAATTCGTAAAGAACCTGGCCTTCACGGGTAAGCCGGAATTTCTTCTTGCTCCGCTCGATGAGGAGGGACTTGAATTGCCTTTCCAAGGAGCTGATTTGCTGGCTGACCGCCGATTGCGTAATCTGGTTGATCTGGGCTGCTCGAGAAAAACTTTCCGTCTCCACCAAGTCACAAAACACCTTCAAACTTTCAATCTGCATCATTAAATTGAAAGCGGAATCGAAGCCCAAGTCAACTGGTGTCACGGCTTTGGAGGCAGCCGTCTCAGTCAATTCGAGCACGAGTCCCGAGTCATTTGGTCCTGCTCCTCATGGCTGTTGCAACCATTCGATTTTGAACTATCATCCAACTCGTGAATACTTTAAGGAAGGTGATTTCCATGGTTTCTCCGTGCATGGATTCTTCGCTGGTTGATCCGTGGCTGCGCGGGCAGTCATTTCGATTTTATTGTTTAACTCCGATAATTTGCTGGCCGGTTCTCTCGCGCGAATTATACTTTCGAACATGAATCACGTTGGCATCGGTTATGATGTGCATCCATTGGTTGAAGGCCGCAAGCTCATTTTGGGGGGCGTCGAGATAGCTTACTCCAAAGGGTTGGCTGGGCATTCGGATGCGGACGTCTTGATGCATGCGATTTGCGACGCGCTCCTGGGCGCTTTGGGCGAAAGCGACATTGGTCATTTCTTTCCGAATACAGATCCGCGCTGGCAGGGAGCGGCCAGCAAGACGTTTTTGCAGGAAGCCGCCCGGCAGGTTAAATTTCGCGAAGGCGCAATTGTGAACATAGATGCTACCGTGATTGCCGAACAACCCAGGCTTGCCCCCCATGTGTCCACCATGAAGGAGAACATCGCTGCCGCTCTAGGAATTAACCTGAAGCGCGTGGGTGTTAAAGCCACTACCAACGAACATCTTGGTTTCGTTGGCAGAGAAGAAGGAATCGCAGCGATGGCGGTGGCAAGCGTTGAATTGCCCGAATAAACGTATGGCCAAAGCGGAAATAAGTTGGAAGGGACACACGGAAGAAGGGACTAAGCGGGAAGTTTATGCCCAAAAAGTTGGCGACCGGTGGAAGTTCTTCGCTCGCTGTCAGCGCTATGATCGTTGGCTGGCGGTGGAAAAACCGCCTCTGCAAGACTGGCTCGAACTGCTCGACGCTGTGCAACGACGCATCGGCCGCCGACTGCAACGGCCTGAAGAAGAAGCCCGAATAAAGAAAACTATCGCCGAACGTTATCCGGGAACGACCTTCTAGAATGAAATCAGCGCCTTTGATACTTGTCTCGCCTAGCACGCAGCGACGTGGAGCGGAGTTTTCTGACTATTCCCTCAGCGTGTCGGATGCGTATCCGCAAGCCGTCATTACGGCTGGAGGCATTCCCTGGATCATGTCATGCACCCCTTCCGCTGAACTCGTGGCGGAATCCGTGAGGCGTTGCGACGGTGTCATGCTGACTGGAGGAGATGATATTCAACTCGAACTTTACGCCTCCAACCCCTCACCGCGCCTTCGAAAGACCGTCAGCGCACCCGATCCCTCGCGCGATTTAACAGAGTTGCTCTTGATTGACGAAGTTTTCCGCCAGCGCAAGCCGTTGCTGGCAATTTGCCGCGGTCAACAGATATTGAACGCAGCCCTTGGTGGCACCTTGGTAGTCGATATTGCCAGCCAGGAACCTCACGCCATCAACCACAACCGAACCGATTTGAAGGACAAGATTGTCCACGAAATCAGCTTGAACCCGGATTCGCTGATGTTCCGGGTCTTTGGAAGACAAACCCTGGGCGTCAATAGCTCTCACCACCAAGCGGTCTGTCGAGTCGCAAAACTGCTCCGTGTCACTGCCACGAGCACCGACGGCACCATCGAAGCATTGGAGTTAAGCCGAGCCGACAGCCAGCTATTGCCTTATTTGCTCGCCGTGCAATTCCATCCCGAGCGCTTGGTCGGACGGCACCCGGAGTTTCTGGAATTGTTTCGAAGCTTTATCCTGGCTTGCGCCCCGAAGTACAAAAGATCGTTATGAGTTCCAAAATCATGGTGGTTGATGACGAACCGATCATCCGGTCCCTCCTCAGCAAATTTCTAACCAAAGCCAATTACGAAGTGATCCAGGTGGCGGATGTTGCGGCTTTGAAAGGGCTTTTCGGAGGCCCGCAGCCTGAGGTGATTTTGCTCGACTTGAAATTGCCCGATGCCGACGGATTGGAATTGCTGCCCCTGATCAAGAAGCGATGGTCCCAAACTGAAATAATCATCCTGACCGGCCATGCCACGCTGGATGCAGCGGTCAATGCAACGAAGCTGGGAGCTTACGATTTCCAGAAAAAGCCGTTCGACCACAAATCGCTTCTTCTTTCGGTGGAGCGAGCCTTGGAACATAAACACCTGACCGAACAAGCCAATTCGTTGCGTCAGGCGCTCTCCACCATGAGTGGAGGAGCGTCGCCCATCTTCCAAAGTCCAGCCATGAAAGCTGTGGTTCGCGCAGTGGAACGGGTCGGCCCCAGCGACGTCTCCGTTTTGATCACCGGAGAAAGCGGCACTGGCAAGGAAGTGATCGCCGATTTAATTCATGCGATGAGCCCTCGTTCCAAGGGCCCCTTTATCAAAATCAATTGCGCCGCGCTGCCTCGGGAACTTATCGAAAGCGAACTCTTCGGGTCGTCCAAAGGAGCCTTCACGGGCGCCCAGGCTGACCGTGAAGGTTTGTTCCGCCAGGCTGAAGGCGGGACTCTTCTGCTGGACGAGCTGGCTGAAATGCCCGTCGATACGCAGAGCAAGTTACTGCGCGTGTTGCAGGAAAAGGAATATCGGCCCGTCGGTGGGCGGACCAATCATAAGGCCGATTGTCGCGTGATCGCTTCGACGAACCTCCCGGTCGAAGAAGCAATCAAGGAAGGCAAATTGCGCCAGGACCTTTATTACCGGATCAGCACGATCTCGATTTTCCTGCCGCCGCTTCGGGAAAGGCGGGAAGATATCTTGCCCATGGCCTCCAGTTTTCTGAAACGCTACGCGGCCCAGGCGGGTCGGAATATCACTGGCTTCTCCGAGGTCGCGGCCGAACAATTGCGCAAGTGCGATTGGCCGGGAAATGTTCGCCAATTGCAGAATCAAGTGCAACGGGCCGTCTTAATGACCGAAGGCTTGATTGTCGATGTACAGGACCTGTTGATCGAACAAGCCAGCGTTGGTCAGGAAGATACGGACCTGACTCTGCTGGAAGGAATGGAGCGGAACACCATTGTGCAACTGCTCAAAGAGACTTGTGGCAACAAGCTGGAGACAGCCAAACGACTCGGGATTGCCCGTCAAACCCTTTACAATAAAATCAAAGCCTACGGGATTGGTCCCTGACGGGAAGAGGAAGCTATCGGAGTTTTGGAAGGCAATACTCCGTTGCTCGGTATTATTTAGTAATCGACGCGGACTCGATAGAATCGGCTGCTACTCGCCGTATCCGTATCGTGGATCTGGATTGTTTTGCCCGTGCCATTCGTGCTGACTAAGATTTTCCATGACTGCCGAAAATCGGTCGTGAACTCAAGATGGTTTGGTCTGTTGCTCACGCTCATCCAGGAAACATCCCGTCCACCAGCACCCTTCGGCATGACTTGCACGCTCAGCAAGGAAATGTCCGCGTAAGCGAGATCTTGAAATGTCGGGGCGGCCGACAGAACGGGCAGGTCTTCCAGAGGGCTGGCGAGCGCTAGCCGAAAAATGCTATTGGAACTGGACGTGTTGTTAAACCGATTCAACACATTTGTTCCTCTGAGGACTCGGCCAAAAACAGTAAATCCACCATCCACCGAATCCAAGAACGCGTTGTTGGCCAGGTTGATGAACCATTGAGAGCTGGCTGAATTCGTTGCGCCGCCAACTCGCGCCATGGCCAGTGTGCCATAAACATTGCTGAAAGTGCGGCCAACATTGTATTCGTTCGTCACGGTTCCGAAGATAGGAATGGGATCGATGCTGTTGGTGCCAGACCGAGATGCGACGTAAAAGCCGCCTCCTTGGATAACGAATCCGGGCTTCCAGCGATGGAGAATCATCTTGTTGTAAGCGCCGCTTTTTACGTAACGGAGAAAATTCTCAACTGTGGCAGGCTTGTCCGCGTCGAATAACTCGACTTCCACATCCCCCAGGAGAGTACGAAATTGCGCCAGAGTTCCCGCGCAAGAGAAAAGCGACCCGGCCAGGAGCGTGAACAGACCGATGATGCGACAAAACCAATTCATGGTCGGCGACAATGGAGAAGCGGAAGCAGATTGCAACCACTAAGCTACTTACGCGCCCGGAGCTGCCGCCTCAGGAGTCCGTTGTTGGCTACGATGCGGTAGGTGTGTTCTCCAGGAAGTGGCCGACGCCAGAATTCACCGCCGGCGCTTTCTAAGATTAACCCGCCGGCGGCAATGTCCCAAAGGCGTACGCCGGATTCCAGATAGGCATCGAAACGGCCGCTAGCAACATAAACCATGGCCAAAGCCGCCGCGCCAGTGATGCGCACTTTCCGGACGCGGTGAATCAGGTAATTGAACGTGGGGAGCGTGGCTTCCAGCGTCTCCGGATATTTGGCAAAGCCTAGTGAAACGATAGCTTCCTTCAGTTTAGTCCTGCGGCTGGCTCGAGTAATCTTGCCATTTAAGCGGGCGGGTTGACCTCGAATGGACGTCCAAAGTTCATCGCAAAACGGATCATAAACCACACCAACCCAGGTCTGATACTCTTCGCGGCCGCTATTTTGTCTTGGGCGTTTTACATTGGTGTTTCGGATCTGCAGCGCGATGGAAACGCAGGCGTGCGGAATGCCATAGCTAAAATTCACCGTGCCATCGATAGGGTCCACTACCCAGCGGGCCGCAGCTTGCTGATCTCCCAGAACTCCTTCTTCGCCCAGGATCGAGATGTTTAGGAATTCAGACTGCAGCCGTCTCTCGATCATCTTCTGAGAGCGGACGTCCAGTTCCAACTTAATGTCATGTTGCTGTTCTTCGGTAATTTTCTTAACTGCTCTCAAATTCTTCCGCATCAGTTGCCCCACCTCTCTTGCGGCTTTGACTGCGCAATCGAGGGCGCGTTTCAGTTCTTTCAAATTCATGACTCTGTTTATCTCACCTTTTGTTGTGGCAGCGCGAGCCAGAAAGCGTGGTTGCCCACCACCAAGATCCGCTCCGAAGTCACCCGTCGATTTGTCCCGCACCAGTTGAGAATGAACCGTGGCAAGAGAAAGCTGGGGAGGTTTGGGGACAGATCGAGCCTCTGCTCGGAAGGCGTTGAGGCGAGCCTGAGGATCATCTCGGATGATCGGAGATGGCCGATGTTCCTTCATCCACGCTCTCGGAGCCTGGAGCTGTCTTCTTGATCGCACGTTCGAGGTCTGCTTTGAAGATGTAACGGTTTTTTGGCGTGATCATAACGTGTTTCCGTAAACCGTGATGCCGACGAATGACCAGCAAGCGGTGATTTGGCCGAAGTGTGCTCGACCAGTTTTCCGCCAAACCGGCAGGGCGCCGTTTCGAGACAGATTCAATATCCTCCAACGCAATCCGTCTCACGCAAATGCCAAACAGGGTCACTTTAAGATGACGCTGAGTGATGTGGTAACGGAGATAGGTAAGAAACCAGACACACAGCAGGGTGAAAACCAGCGAGCTTAACGCAACAAACACCGACATTTTCATAGCGATAGCTGAATCATCGGGTTGATTGCGGCTCCGACGCGTTAGGCTAGCGCCCCGCTGCCTTCGGCTTCGCCAGCTCCGGCAAGCGGGCGGCCCAACGGCTTAAGTGGCGGAAGATTTCCCAGTTGTCCTGTTCCTTAATGGCAACTCCACCGATCCCTTCTCCCTTCAACGCCGAATCGGTGATCCATCCAGCATCCGTAACAACGACGATCCGGCCTTGGCCAGGCTCGGACACAGCCAGGAGCACTCCTGGTGAGTTGCGCGATCCGCTGAGTGGCTTTTGCATCAGATCATTCGCGACCAAAGCACGCGGCTTCCCGGCATGAGTCTTGTCGAGTGTCAGAGAATTGCCCGTGTAATAGGCCCAGGCGAGTCCTCCGATGATCGGCGTTTCCTTCGGCACGACGATTCTTTTCACGTCGGTGTAGAGATTGGTGAACTGAATTCCAAAATGGGATAACAGTTTGTTCGTGTCCTCGATCTCGAGATTGTGATTCTCCTGATTGCCCATGATGATCAGACTGCCACCCGTCCGCACGAACTTCGTGAGAGTCTCGACATCCGCCTTGGAGAAATGGGGTGGCGCAGGATTTTTTCCAACCGCTTTGTCGCTAGGATTGGCGATGAGCACCAACTTGACGTCGGCAAGTGTTTCTGAAGTTAACGGCTTGTTATGAATCCGCACATCAAAGTCGTCGCGCATTTGTTGCAAGACACCGCTGTACGTGCCGTCGGGCAGATAGCGGCTCTCGCCTTCGGCATTGTAATAACGGCTGTAGAGCAAAACAGGTTTGGTTCTTGTCGCGGGAGCCGCCGTGAGGGCAGCGCTTGAGAGGACAAGGAGAATCGCAGCGAGTTTCCCATGCCACGTCCAACGAAGGATGAATGAGGTCATGAGCACTTTTTCGTTTAGCTCGCGAAGATTAGCCAGCTTTTTTTGAGAGTGAATCAGCCGACTCAATCGAGTCCCGGGACGGCACCGATCGAGGCGATGGCACCTCGGCCTCCTCTCCGTCGCCGTCTTCGCTGCCGTCGCGAGACTCTCCCTCCTCTCAATGCCGTCAGCAGAGAGTGCTGGAGCTAGGCCTTCTCGTGTTGTGGCTGCTGATCTCCCTGACTGCGCCTCCTACTCGGGCACGGGAGAAGACAAAGCACCGCTGGCAGGAAAGAAAGCACTGTGATCAACGCCCCGGCGAACGCGATGGCCGAAAGAAGCCCAAAATGGACGACAGGCGGAAACGATGAGAACCAGAAAATGGAGAAGATACAAATCATGATGACGCTCGTGAAAATGATGGGGCGGCCTTTGACGCGAAAAGTGCGTGACACTGCTTCACTCGCCGAGATCGCCCGGCGGTGCTCATCACGCCAGTGAGTGATGAAATGAATCGAGTCGTCCACCGCTATGCCCAAGCAGATCGCGGCGACCATGATCGTAATCGAATTCAAAGGAATGTCCGCGAAACCTGCCACCGCAATCACGAATGCGACAGGGATCGCGTTGGTGATGAGCGACAACAAAGCCAAAAATGGCGAACGCCATAGCAAGGTCAAGACCACACCGATCACCAGGGTCGTGATGCCAGCGCTGCTGAGCTGACTCCGAATTATCCGGCGGTCAGCTTCGAGGATCGAATGAATTCCTTTCGTGGCGGAGACAATCACTTTCTCCGGTTTCGTGCGCTGCGCAAAGGCGATGATGTCCTCCAGCACGGCCAGGTAACGCTCCGACGGCATGTCGCGGGTCCGAATGACCAGATAGGCCGTGCGAAAGGACTTGTCAGATAATGCGGTCAAGAAGGGATAGTTCTGCGATTTGAGGGCCAGAACAAAAAGGTTGATCAATAGAGGGCTCTCTGGAAGCTTGAAAGCATCGGGACGTTCGCCCTCCCAAATCTGGTTGATCATCGCAAGAAGTTGCGCGTAAGAATAAGCCCCCGAAACTTCTTTTTGCGATTGCGCGTAACGCTGCAACCCCTCGACATACTTTAAGAAGGCAACTTGGTTGATCCCGTTTTCGGAGCCGGAATCGATTTCGATCTGGACCACATTAATGCCGCCATAGACCTTGTCCAATTCCTCCACGGCTTGGCGCGTCGGGCTGCGCGGGTTCAAAAATTCGACGGCTCGAATGTCGGTTCGAATCTTCCCGACACCTACCCAGTTAACTAGAATTCCGAGTGCTGTGATCCCAATAATCAGCTTTGCGTGTTTTGCGACATTGGCTGTCATCCAAACGCTGCAGGCGCTTGTCCTTTCCGGGAAGTCCCGCAGGCTTGACTCCAATTCTGAACGTGGCTGGGGTGGTTGCTGAAAGACGATTTTCAAAAACGAAAGACCCGGTCCGAAAGTCATTACAAAAATGAGGCCAACACCCACCGTTCCGAGTATTCCGAACTCGCGGATTTGTTGAACCTCGCTCGATGTTAAGGATAACAGTCCGATCGCTGTGGTGATGAGCGAAAAGGCGCAGGGCTTGAACGCTTCCTTTAGCATGAGGGCAATGGCCTGATCGGTTCCATTCCCATCGCTTCGAGCATGCTCGAAGGCTGTATAGACATGGGCAAGCTGGGCGAGGTGAATCCCGGTCATCAACGGAAACAGCATCAATGAAAACACGTTCAGCGAGAAACCCAAGGAATCCATAATCCCCGGGAGGATCAGGAGGATGAAAACCTGGTTCATCAATACCAACGCAAGTATTTTCAACGAACCAAAGGTCCACCAAAGAATCGCGATCAGGAATATCGCGGCCAAGGGAAGGAATCGGTGAAGATCCGAACGAAGCGTCGAACGAATTTCTTCTTCGATCAACGGCAGCGCCAGAACCTGGAAGCGCAATCCTTCGCGCTGAAATGGGAGGAGCGTTGATTCAACCTCTTGGCGAAGAATCCGCTGACTTTCCGCCGTTTCCAGTCTCTTTTTGTAAGTGACTGTGATTAACGCATGCCTGGAGTCCGCGGCAACCATCACATTGCGCATCAGCGGATGACCAAGCGAAAACGTTTTCAATTTTTCCAACTCCGCACCAGTCGCCCCATTCGGCACCAGCGGGATCATTTCAAAAGAAAATCCTCGACGCACCGGCTTCACAGAATGGGTCAAGCTTTTGACATCTTCCACTCCCGACTGTTTCTGGAAGGCCTCGCTGACCCGGCGCACCGCATCGATGCCATTGATAGAAAAAACCTCGTCGCATTCCATGCTGATCACCGCCACTTCGACTTCCGACAGGATTTGTTTCACCTTCTCGTAACTCGATAAATTTCTCTGATCCCCTTCAAGCAAGACACGAGTTTCAGAGGTCACCTGGAAACCGGCTAATCTGAGCAGCAAGGGGACGCACAACAGCCCTGTGAGAAGAAGTGACGCGCGCGGGTAGCGAAGAAATGGGTTCCACATTTGGCTGATCACCGCTTGCCTTTAACTCGACTTTAAGAATATCTCAAGCTCTCGCGCTGTCCGCGGCGACCACGAACTGCTTGCTGGGAATCCGTAGCGCTGAACGCACGATGAGTTTCTTGATGAGTCGGCACACGCCGATAACTCACGCTTGCAACCGGAATCAGGCACCCTTCTTAACCTTTTGCCAAGCCATAGGGTCTAGGCCTAAACCGCAATCGAAAGCGCAAATCTTTGTTTTCACAGGACGGGATGGAGCGTATCTTTTGATCATGAGCGTTGAAGAACTCGAATCCGTTGTTTCCAGCCTTCCGGCTGCCGATCTCGCTCGGTTTTCCGAGTGGTTTGAGGAGTTCATTGCAGATCAGTGGGACCATCAGATCGAGCTTGACGTGCTTACAGGACGACTTGACGCAGTGCTGAAACGTGCCGACGAGCATTACGAAGCTGGGCGCTGCATCATCGAACAAACGGCCTTTCCAATTTACAATTGAGGAGCGTATGTCCGATCTACAAATGAAATGTCTTAGGTGCAGCGTTGACATGGACCCTGGATATCTGGCTGACGGCGGTCACGGTGTTAACAGCGAGGTTGCCAAATGGGTTGCTGGCGCGCCCGACGTCCGATGGTACGGCGTTAAAATGAAGGGGCATGACCAGATCCCCCTGTCCGCGTATCGTTGCGCCAAGTGCGGCTACGTTGAGTTTCGCGCAATCGCCGCCACCGACATTTGACGGTTGTGAATATGCTCAACACGGTCGCCGATCAACTTGCTGATGGAGCAGGATGCGGCGCTCCGTTGGCGAGCATACTGTTCCGTGGATGTCGGACGTTATTCGTTGAACCTGCTGGCCTACAATGGATGTCGCTGGGCCATCGCATTTGCGAGGTTTCTTGCGATCGATTCGGGATGGACGAATCCCACTCACTTCAGTGCCGAACAAAATCGGGTCGAGCGAACCTCTGCCAGGCGTCTCGGTTGCGGCGTTGGCGGGTGATTGGCGGCGGTTTCCGTGTTTGCCATGGTGCGCTGTCCACAGCGGCCGCTGACCCTAGCGCGAACCGGCCCAGGAGTTACGCACTCGTACCGAAGCAACACCCTGGAACACACCACACCTTCAGCGGATTCCAGCACCTCGCGAAATTCCTTTGGGGTGTAGAAAAGGACTTCGGCGGTGTTCGCGTGTTCAGGCCGCATTGAGTCCGCTTCTTTCAGCCGGTGTGCGACGGGTAAGTGGTCCTTGCGACTACACCATTGAAGGAATTGCTGGACGGTGGCTCGGTAGTGATTGCGGCTTTTTGCGGGAGAGACATGCCTGCCGGTGGACTGGCAAAAGCCTTCGAGACGTTGAATGGCAGCTAGGGCGTCACGGGATTGATTTGCGCTCAGGGCTGTGGTCTGCGAACCGTTGGCCAGTTCTCGGACGATGCGCTGGGCTTCGGCCTTCCGATGTTTGATGACCTGGGGGAACTTCATCTTCCGAGTGTCAGGTTCCGCCGATTTTTGCGCGGAACCTGTGCGTGATTCCGTCGATTCTACGATTTGCTCAGTAAAAGTGGTGCCGGCGGAGGGGGTCGAACCCACACATCCTCACGGATACAAGATTTTGAGTCTAGCGCGTCTGCCAATTCCGCCACGCCGGCATCCCTATCTATTAAAAAACCGGTTCTTATTATGCCCGCGTTAACTCCAACCGCAAGAGCTTTCGCCACAACCACTGAAAAGCCGCGTCATGATAATTGCTCGACTCGGGTAACTTAGGTTTGTCAAAGTGACTGGAACCCTTAATTTAAGGGCTGCGTCAATGATTGAACTGAGCTAACTAACCGCCGTGATCCGAAGGATTCCGGGCTGTCGCCTTTATGAACCCAAAACCACACGAGCGAATCAAGCGAACCGGTGCCCAAGCTTCTGGGCAGGGTGTTTTACCATTAGCTTTCGCCGAAGTTCCCAGACACATACCGGTCGAAAACCTTTTGAGTCACTTGACCTCCTTTTGTGAGTTTGGCACGAGCACCCGCACATGTCTAACTGAGTTCCACACAAGCACTGGTGAACAAGATGACGTAGAAACTTTTATCAACGAGTTCTGGACCTCAAAACAGCGCGCTGCAAACCGGCTCCATGAAATCTCCTACCGCGCTTGTTTCAAACCGCAGTTGCCTCGCTTTTTCATCGAACGGCTGACTAATCCCGGCGACGTCGTTTACGACCCATTCATGGGGCGGGGGACGACTCCGCTGGAAGCCGCCTCGCTCGGACGAATTCCTGTAGCGTGTGATGTGAACCCGCTCAGCATCGTGCTGACGAAACCGCGCCTTCATCCGCCGACTCTCGCGGAAGTCTCCGAACGATTGGCTCAAGTGAGTTTGGCCGACTACGATGAGTTCCCAGAAGATTTATTGGTTTTCTATCACCCCGATACATTGAGAGAAATATCTTCCCTTAAAAAGTATCTGCTGAAGCGCCACGCGGCTGATGCGCTCGATCGAGTCGATGAATGGATTCGCATGGTCGCAGTCAACCGTTTGACCGGTCATTCCGGAGGCTTCTTTTCCGTCTATACATTGCCTCCCAATCAGGCCGTTTCTGTCAAAGCCCAGACAAAAATCAATCGCGACCGCGCTCAAACTCCTCCACGCCGCCAGGTCCGCGAAATTATCCTCAAGAAAACACGCATCCTGCTTAGCCAATGCGATGGTGCTATGCGCCAAACTCTGGCTTGCGCCGCCCGGCGGGCCTTGCTCTTGACTCAGCCAGCGTCATCGACGCCGCAGATCCCAGACAACTCGGTGGATTTGGTCGTCACTTCACCTCCCTTCTTGGATGTCGTGAACTATGCCGGTGATAATTGGCTCCGCTGTTGGTTTCTTGGTGTCGAGTCCAACTCGGTCGCGATCACTTCGGCGAAAAAGCTGGAAGACTGGCGAGTAGCCATGACCGCGGTTTTTCACGAGTTGAGCCGGGTTGTGAAACCGAACGGGCATGTTGCCTTCGAGGTGGGCGAGGTCCGGGGAGGCAAGATAAAACTCGAGGAAACGGTCCTGCCTTGCGGCGTGGCGGCCGGGCTGCGTCCAAGGCTCGTGCTCATCAACGACCAAGAATTTACGAAGACCGCAAATTGCTGGGGTGTGGACAATGGTTACAAAGGAACTAATACAAATCGCATTGTTCTGTTCCGCAAGAACGCAGTGTAGCTTCCCTTCAAGTCGTTTCTTCTCCGGTCGCACCTCACAAACGTTCTTCCGGATTGAGCGCGGTTGACAGGAGTGGCCTTGCCATTAAATTGCGCCAGCATGTCGAAAACGTCCGCGCCATCTACCATTCGCCTGAAGGGCGTGCGTCATAATAACCTGAAAAACTTCGATCTCGATTTGCCGACGGGCAAGTTGATCGTTATCACGGGAGTCAGCGGCTCTGGCAAAAGCTCGCTTGCCTTTGACACTCTATACGCCGAAGGGCAGCGGCGTTATATCGAAACGTTTTCTCCCTACGCACGGCAATTTTTCGATCGGATGGACAAGCCTCAAGTGGACAGTATCCAAGGCATTCCCCCGGCTATCGCCATCGAACAGCGTAACTCTGTCAAATCGACACGCTCAACAGTGGGCACGATCACGGAGATATGCGATTACATGAAGGTTGTCTGGTCGCATCTGGCTCAACTCTATTGCCGAGGTTGCGGTCAGCCGGTGGGCAAGGATTCTCCAGGTCAAATCTGGGGAGCGCTGGCAACACAAGCTGACAAAAAAAGCGCTGACGCTCTGGAGGTCTTGATCACGTTTGAACTGGCGCTTTCCGAAAAGGTTTCTCTGGTTGAATCGTTGGCCTTGATTTCCAAACAAGGTTACCAACGTCTTCTGTTCTCGGATCCAACGGTCGCAGCTCAGCACGTCGCTGAACCTCAGATTCTTCGCATCGATGAGGCCGCCGGTCGATTGCAAAAGGAAAATCCAAAGCGCTTAACAGTCCTCCAGGATCGTGTCAGGCTGACATCCTCGAATCGCTCCCGATTCGTTGAGGCGTGCGAACAAGCGTATCATTTTGGCAAGGGCCTTCTGACGATCCGCTATTTGGGCGGAGATGGTGCCCGGCGATTCTCCAGTCGCTTCCATTGCGCCCAATGCGATCTGGAGTATCGCGAAGCTTCGGCTGCTCTTTTTAGCTTTAACCATCCGATCGGAGCTTGTCCGACCTGCCGGGGGTTTGGACGCACGATCACGATCGACTACGATCTGGCCATCCCTGACCGCTCACTCTCCCTAGCCCAAGGCGCGATCAAACCCTGGCAAACCGGGCAATCGGCTGAGTGCCAGCAAGACTTGTTGAAGTTCTGTAAATTGCGTCGTGCACCGACAGATGTGGCCTTCGAGGAGCTTTCCGCGAAGTGGCAAGAATGGATTATCCAGGGAGATGCGGATTACGGCAAAGATCCGGAGCACGAATGGCCGCATGCCTGGTACGGCGTCAAAGGTTATTTCCGCTCGCTCGAATCGAGATCTTACAAGATGCACGTCCGAGTGCTCCTTTCCCGGTATCGAGCTTATCAAAAGTGTGCTGATTGCCAGGGCCGCCGGTTGCAGCCGGAAGCACTGCTATTCAAAGTTTCGGGCGCGAATGGAAAGTTGATGAATCTAGCTGACTTCTATCAACTCTCCGTGCGCGAGGCCCTCCAATTCATCACGACTGTCGGCTCGCGCGGGAGTCGCTCGAAAAAGCCGAACCCGTTGACGCTTGCCCTTGCCGAAGTGGGGTCGCGTCTGGGCTATTTGGATGAAGTGGGCGTTGGCTATCTCACCTTGGATCGGCCGACCAGATCGCTCTCTGGCGGGGAGACAGAACGAGTAAGTTTGACGGCGTGCTTGGGCGGGCGCCTGGTCAATACGTTGTTTGTGCTCGATGAACCGAGCGTTGGCCTTCATGCACGCGATACCACCCGGCTGATTACAATCCTGAAACGCTTGAGGGATGCCGGGAACACTGTCGTTGTCGTCGAACACGAAGCCAGTGTTATGCGCGCTGCCGATCAGGTGGTTGATCTCGGACCCGGCCACGGCGAAGCGGGGGGAGAACTGGTGTTTCAGGGGCCATTCGGATCGATACTCGACGCACCTCAGTCTCTTACCGGCCAATATTTGAGCGGAAGAAAACAGATCGCGATGCAGCCGCGCCGTTCCGTGGATGGTCGTCAAAAAAAGCTGACCGTTCGTCGCGCTCATTTGCACAACTTAAAAGGTCTCACGGTGGCGATTCCGCTCGAGCGGTTGGTTTGTATTACTGGAGTGAGCGGCTCGGGCAAAACGACGTTGATCCGAGAAGTCCTTTTGCCCTGCCTCCAAGCAAAACTCGTGGGCGGCAACCAGAAAGCAGAAAGCAAAGCCCCGCCATCAGAGGCAGAGGCGGGTGAGGATAATCCTACGGCTGCGGCGTCGGACATCCAACGTCCTTTCTGTGATCTTTCAGGAGCTGATCAGTTGGGGCGTGTTGTCATGGTCGATCAATCGCGGCTCGGAAAAACGCCCCGCTCGAATCCAGCCGTTTACAGCGGTGCGTTCGATCACATCCGCGAACTCTTCGCGCAATCCGAGCTGGCCCGCCGACGTGGTATCAACGCGAGTGGCTTCAGTTTCAATTCGGCCCAAGGCCAATGCCCGGTCTGTCGTGGAGCGGGTTTTGAAAAAATCGAAATGCAATTCTTGAGCGACGTTTACATCCGCTGCCCTGGGTGCCACGGCCGCCGCTATCGACCGCATATTCTCGAAGTCAAACTGTCGCCGCCAGCATTGGATTCACCGGCGTTGAAACGGAGCGCGCAAAGAGCCAAAGAGACTTCTTCCATATCGCGAGCCGCCGTAGCGGAGTGGAGTGTTGGCGATCTTCTCGAAGCAACCGTCGATGATGCCACGAGATTTTTGTCTTCCTTTTCCAATTCGCGACCAGCCCAACGCGCCGCGCAAAATTTACGGCTCCTGCAAGAGGTGGGGCTCGGCTATCTTCGAGTGGGCCAGCCGCTCAACACCCTCTCTGGCGGCGAAAGCCAGCGTCTAAAGCTGGTGAGCCATTTGGCTGAGTTCGCCGAGGCCGAGGCCCAGGTGCAGAAACCGACTCTGTTTCTGTTCGACGAACCGACCACCGGTCTGCATTTCCATGACGTGGGCATACTGCTTAAAGTGTTTCAACGTTTCGTGGATGCCGGTCACTCGGTTGTAGTGATCGAACATAATCTCGACGTGATCCGATCGGCCGATTGGCTGATTGATCTGGGCCCTGAAGCAGGTGAGTGCGGAGGCGAGCTCGTGGCCGAGGGGTCGCCCGAAACTGTAGCGCGTTGCTCGAAAAGCCATACCGGCCAAGCCCTGCGTCACGCAGCTACTCCAAGTTAAAAGCAACCTGGAATTAGTCACCAAACAATTTTTTAAACTGCTCACGAGCGGCAGCTTCGCGAGGGCTCTCCGTTTTCTGAACCAGAAAATTCCGCCGGGCCAACTCAAAATACTCACAGAAATTGCCGACGTGCTTCTCTCCGACTGGCTCCGCGCGCCGATCGCGGCATTGATGGGCAACTCGCGGATCGTAGCTCACGCAATTCAGGCAAACCCTCAGATCCGCGCCGCACTGATGGCAACTCTCACTTCTGCCGGGCTGGCCAGCGAGGGACCATTCCCAGCCGCATTTGTGACAGTGGCGATTCATGAGGGCATTCTAATTATCCTTCCCGAACTCGAAAGTTAAAACTCGCGGGATTAGTCGATGAAACGTGGCGAGTTTTTTCTTGATGACAGCGACTATTTAATGTAGATCGGGACGGTCGCCCTACGACGTAAATACAAAATTTCTTCGAACGAAAGCTGCGATTGAGTAACGCCCGAGTGCGAACAGAAGTCCACTGCACCTTCCAAACAAAACCGTATGACTTGCACCTTATTGAACATCCGGAGCCGAGCCCAGAAACTAATCTGTCTCACGTTCGCCCTGCTTTTTTTTGGCGAGCAAGCTATCACGGTGCTGCAGGGAAAACCGCCCCACCTTCCGAAAAGCACCTCGCCGGTTCCGGTCCGGCCAACCGGGTTGCTGTACGACTCCATTTATCTGAAACATCTCTCCGGCAACACGGGCCATCCCGAGCGGCCGGAGCGCCTGCTCGCCATTTGGGGCGGTTTGGAAAAGGCCGGCCTGTTCAGAACACTCTACCGCATTAGACCTCGGCGCGTCAGCCAGGAGGAATTAGAGCTGGTCCATAGCCCGGCGTACGTGGCGTTGGTCCGCCAGGAACTCTCGAATGTGAGCGGCCTGCGACAACTAAGCACAGGGGATACAATGGCTTCGGCCGATTCGCTCGAGGTGGCCGAGTTCGCTGCGGGCGGACTCTTGAGCGCGGTCGATACCGTGATGGCCGGCAAGGTCAAAAATGCGTTCGCTCCGATTCGCCCTCCGGGCCATCATGCCACGCCGACCCGCGGCATGGGCTTTTGCATTTTTAATAATGTTGCCATCGCAGCTCGCTATCTCCAAAAAGTCCACGGACTTCAGCGGGTGCTGATTGTGGACTGGGATTACCATCATGGAAATGGCACCCAAGATACCTTTTACGAGGACGGCTCGGTCTTCTACTTCAGCACACATCATTACGGCGCGTATCCCCAGACTGGTTCCGCGGCGCAAACAGGCGTAGGGAAGGGGGCGGGGAAGATTCTGAATGTCCCGCTGCCCGTCGGCGCAAGCGACGCGCAAATTCTTGAGGCCTTTAACAACTATCTGATCCCGGCCGCGCACAATTTCAAACCGGATTTTATACTCATCAGCGCGGGATTTGATCCGATGCGGAAAGATTTGCTAGGACAGTTTGATATAACGCCGGAAGGCTTCGCCGCCATCACGCGCGTGGTCGTCAAGCTCGCTGACGAACTTTGCCAGGGACGCCTCGTTTCGGTCTTGGAAGGGGGCTATCGCCTCGATGGGCTCGCGGATAGCGCGGTGGCACACGTGCAGGCTCTGCGGGGAGATCTGCCTTCCATCTATACCAAGATCACGCCTCGTTTCTAAGCCTGCCGATCCCGAGAGGCGGCGCGATCGCCACCGCAGCAGCCCCCACCTCGAGTTCGCCAGCATGTCCGGCTCCGAGCAAGCCTGCCAGGCTGACCATAGCCAAAAGGACGTAGCGACTCAGGATCGAGAACGACGAACACTCGTTTGAGTTCATCGCTGCGTTCAGTGGAATAGTTCCACAGCGGATGAACACCATTTTTCCATCGCACCGGGATGACCGGAGTTTAGACCTATTGGCCGCCTTCGTCTCCCGGAGGGAGATTCGAGAATAGCCCAGCAGTTCACTGCTGGGTTCGAATTAGCCATTGCATAAGTCCCGAAGGGACGGCCGAATGCCCCCCAATGTCCTACGTCAGCTCCTATTCTCACTGTCTGTTCAGGACAAAGGATCGCCCGAGAATAGTTCAACCGTCCCTTCGGGACTTTGGGTATTGGCGACGCAATCCCACCCTTGAAAGGGTGGGCTAGTCTCAAATCTCTCCTCCGGGAGATGTCAGTCGGAAAAAGCTCGTCGGTTACAACAGCACGCTGCCAGAAAATCTCCTTTCGGGACAAAGAAGCCACGAAAATTCTCAGAGTTGGCACGATTCCTTCAACAGTGTCCGAAGTTGATCGGATAGTCCGATCCGCGTCCATTTTTGGATCACTACTGTCCGGTGAAAAACCCCGGTAAACAGGGCTGATTGTCGGGGTCGAGTATAGGGGTTGGTGGTGGTTGTTGAGAGAGAACCTGTAAAATGGGCATTTTCTCGAAAAGCGTCAGGCTGAATATCTGTAGAACAGTGTAGAGGCTGGCGGGTAATCGTAGCCGCTTCTTGAGGATGGCGATCAGCAAGTAAACGGTGACCGCGATCCAGACCTGGACGCGCACGGCGTTATCCGAAGTGCCGTAGAAGGCCTTGATGCGCAGATGCTGCTTGATCCATTTGAAGAAGAGTTCGATCTGCCAACGGCAGCGGTAGAGTTGGGCGATGGTCAGCGCTGGTTCGGTGAAGTTGTTGGTGAGAAACACTAGCGCCTTGCCGGTTTCCGGGTCGCGAAAACCGAT
>SIBE01000027.1 GCA_009695265.1 Pedosphaera sp.
CGCTGCATGTCCACTTCAACGGCGCGGGCGGCAATATCGGCGCGGGGAAATACAACGACGGCAGCAAGGAGAACCGACTCATCCTCGCCCAGCGCCTCGCTGATGGGATGAATCGTGCGTGGGAGAACACCCGCAAGTCGCCACTCACACCCGCTAACGTGGCGTGGCGCTTCGAGCGCGTCGCGCTGCCGCCGGGTAAACATCTCGATGACGCGAAGTTGAGCGCGGAGTTGCCGAAGGTGAAGAGCGTGCCGTTCCTCGGACCGGCTGACATTCTTGCATTTTTGAGGCGTTGCCAATCAGGCCACCTTACAGAAGTGGCGTGCCTTTCGCTCGGAAAGGGGCGCGTGTTGCATCTGCCAGGCGAGTTGTTCGTCGAGTACCAGCTTGCTGCAAAAGCCCGGCGGCCAGACCTGCACGTATCAATGGCTGCTTACGGCGATTACGGCCCGGCCTACATCGGCACCAGCAAAGCGTACGAGGAAGGCGGCTACGAAACCGAGCCCCGCTCCAGCAACGTGTCGCCCGCGGTGGAAGACGTATTGATGGGGGCCATTCAGCGCTTGCTGGGCACACCATGAAACCCTTTGCGAAAGGCATCGCCATCGCCGCGATTACGGCAGCCCTTGCTCCATCTGCGGTGGACGCGAACGCTGCCGCAGCAGCAGGCCAGCGACCCAACATTCTCTTCATCATCGCCGACCAGTGGCGAGCGCAGGCGTTCGGGTTCGCGGGTGACCCAAATGTGAAGACGCCAAATCTCGACCGCTTTGAGCGCGAGTGCGTCAATTTCACCCAGGCCGTTTCCGGCATGCCGGTCTGTTCGCCCACGCGGGCTTCATTGCTCACTGGTCAACGTCCGCAGACTCACGGGATTTTTATCAACGACGTTCCATTGAGCACGAACGCCGTGACTATTGCGAAAGAACTCAAGGCAGCGGGCTATGACACCGGGTGCATCGGCAAGTGGCACGTGGACGGGCACGGCCGGTCGAGCTTCATTCCGCGCGAGCGTCGGCAGGGGTTCGACTACTGGAAAGTGCTCGAATGTACGCACAGCTACAACAACTCACTCTATTACGCCGACGACTCCGAGAAGCTCAAATGGGACGGTTACGATGCGCTCGCACAGACTCGCGACGCCACGCAATTCATCCGCAACAGGGCAAAGCCGGACAAGCCGTTCTTGCTGTGGCTCGCGTGGGGCCCACCGCACAACCCGTATGAAACGGCGCCCGCGAAATACCAGGCGATGTATCCGTCGGAGAAAATTCAACTCCGACCGAATCTTCCGCCGGAGGCACAGATGCCTGCGCGCGGGTTTTTGTCCGGCTACTACGCTCACTGCACGGCGCTGGACGATTGCTTTGCCGAGTTACTTCAGGCCCTCAAGGAAACTGGCCTCGCGGACAACACAATAGTCGTCTTCACGTCCGACCACGGCGACATGTTGGGCTCGCACAATCAGCAGCGCAAACAGCGCCCCTACGAGGAGTCCGCGCGGGTGCCGATGCTCTTCCGCCTTCCGCCCGCGCTTAACATCCAGCCTCGCCGTGTTGCGGCGACCATCAACACCGAGGATGTAATGCCGACGCTCTTGCGTCTGTGCGGGCTGCCGGTTCCCGGGTCAGTCGAGGGCTTGGACTTCACAGGGCTCATGCGTGGCGGCGCGGATCCGTCCGGCGGTGCGGCGATCATCCAATGTGTTTCGCCCTTCGGTGAATACACCCGCGCGCGGGGTGGCAAGGAATACCGGGGCGTGCGCACGGCGCGGCACACCTATGTTCGAGATCTCGCCGGCCCGTGGTTGCTCTTCGACAACGCAACTGACCCGTGGCAGCTCGACAACCTTGCTGGCAAGCCGGAGCACGCGAAACTCGAAGCTGAGCTCGCCGCTTTGCTTAAGAAGAAGCTCGTCGAGCAACACGACGATTTTCGTCACGGGTCCGAATACATCGCAAAGTGGGGTTACAAGGTGGACGCCAGCGGCACTGCGTCCACTGCTCCGTAGATACAGCCGGACTCGATAGAAAGGCGCTTCTCCGAAACATGCTGACGGTTTTCGCGTTTGTGTTGACTACATTTTTTGGACCACCGCCCATCACATCCTCTACAATCTGGCGGATGACGAATCCCGTGGACTCAAGCCGGAGCGCGGCTATTTCGTGCGAGCCCAACCGGGTGGGCTGTTCGACCCGCGGTAGGGTGTGTGGAAAATCGCGTTAGCCCGCTTACCGCGCCGCCGCGTGGATTGCTCCAGTTTTGGGTTCGAGTGCAACCGCGCTCGCGACTGCGCAACTGCCTTGCTGAATTTTGAAACCGATCGCTGTAAATGACTCGATCTCCGCCTCTGGCCACTTCCGTTCCGCCGTTAAATCCAGATTCCCTTCCGTATGCACGCGGGGCTCGGCAATGGCCGTTTGCATCGTCGCGCCGAGTCCGACGAAATGGAGGAGCACGTTGAAAACAGCGCTGGGAATTTTCCGTCCGCCGGCGCCGCCGAGGGCGAGCACCGGACGGCCATCTCGCAGTACCACTGTCGGGCACATGTTGTGGAGCGGTCGCTTGCCGGGACCCGGGGCGTTTGGATGGTCGGGGCGCGGATCGAACCTCGACATCCCGTGGCCGAGCGTCAATCCCAAGCCCTCCACAGTCACTCGCGCGCCGAAAGCGTTGCCATGAGTCAGCGTCAACGCGGCCATATTTCCATGCGCATCAACGCAGCTTAAATGGACTGTGCCGACGTGGGGCCGGGACTCTGTCCGAAACTCCAGCGGTCGCCGGGCTTTGACGGCCGCCTGAATTTGCCGAGCCGTTTCATGGGCGTAATCTTGGGAAAGTAATCTTGCCACCGGCACCTTTGCCTTCTCCGGGTCGCCTAGCAGCGTGAGCCGATCGTGCCACGCGGCACGCAGCGCTTCGACTTGTGCCTGTGACCGCACTGGCCCCGCCGGAATGTTTTCCCACTGCAGCGCCTTTATCGTTGTCAGCGCTTGGATCACGGTCAGCCCACCGGCAGTCAATGGCGCGGTGCGGATGCTGAAGCCGCGCCAGCTCAGCTCGAGTGGCCGTAGCGCCCGGGCGCGATAGGCCGCCATGTCTGCCGCGACGACCAACCCGCCGTTCTTTTGAAACGCCGCTGCGATGTGCTGGGCAATGTCGCCGCGATAGAACGCGTCAACTGAATTCCGCGCCGCTAGCGTTTCCAGGAGCGCGGCGAGGTCAGGGTTGCGGAACCAATCACCTTCCTTCAACAGTCTGCCATCCGGCAGCAGCAAGCGCGTGGAACCGGGATCCTGGCGGAGCAGGGCGGCAGTGCCGCGCACACCGGCGGCGATGGCGGGCGTGACTTGAAAACCGTCCTTGGCCAGCTTAACCGCCGGGGCCACACATTCCCGAAATGACTTCGTGCCGTGGCGATCCAGCGCCAGTTGCAACCCAGCCAGCGTGCCGGGAACACCGGACGCCAGCCAGCCGTGGTCATTGATCTGTCCGGTTACTGCGCCTCGCGCGTCGAGCGGAAACATCTCCCCATGCGCGGCCGCCGGTGCGGCGGTATTGAAGTCGATGGCCACGGCCTTGCTTCCGCGAGCCATCACGATGACCATGTGCCCGCCGTAGCCCCCGATGCCGCAGTTGTGCGGCGACACAACGGCGGCGGTGAGCGCGGCGGCGACGATGGCGTCCACCGCGTTGCCGCCGTTCGAGAGCATCCGGTCGCCCACTTGGGCGGCGGTCGGTTCGCCCACGATGGCGCCAGACGTCTGAACGGCTGGCGCGGCGGCGTGCGAGAGGCGAGCACCGACCGCGCCGACAAGCGCGGCTCGACCGGTGAGGCGCAGCATCTCGCGGCGAGTGTAGGTTGGGCTCATGGCGCGGTGGGTATTCTGTCGGCGTTCCCGCGAGGTAGCAAAACTTTTGTTCCCTGGACTTGCGCGCTTGAGATATCGGTATTTCTCTTCAACATTCCGAGATGGTTACCCCGAAGCTATTGTGCTCTTTGAGTGCGGCTCACCGCGGCTGAAATAGCGCTGGTTTGTCTTCGTCCGAGCCTTTAACGTTTCGTCCGCAGCCAACAAGAACCGTATGAAGCGACTTATATCGACACTGAGTATCATCGGCGCGGGTTTGATTCTCGCTGGTTTTGAAGCTCCCGCCGCCACGAGGCCCAACATTCTTTTTCTGTTCAGCGACGATCAGCGAGCCGAGACCATTCACGCGCTCGGCAACCCGCACATTCAAACGCCGAATCTCGACCAGTTAGTGGCTCAGGGCACGGTCTTCACTCGAGCCTATTGCATGGGCGCTCAACAGGGGGCGGTTTGCGTGCCTTCGCGGGCGATGCTCTTGACCGGGCGCACGCTCTTCCGGATCAAGGAGAATTTGCAAGGCCAGACCACATGGCCGGAGCAATTCACGAAAGCGGGCTACACGACATTTATCAGCGGCAAGTGGCACAATGGCGGTGGGTCAGTCACGCAGGCGTTTGCCGAGGGCAAGGCGATCTTTCTCGGCGGCATGACGCAGCAGAATGTTGCGGCCGCCGTCGTCCAGGATATGGCCACTGATCGCAGCCTCGTGAACAAGCGTGCGGCAGGGAAATTTCCGTCCGAGCTTTTCGCGGACTGCGCCGTCGAGTTTTTGCGGCGGCAAAACGGCGAGAAGCCCTTTCTCTGCTACGTTCCATTCAATCTGCCGCATGATCCGCGCGTTGCTCCCAAGGAGTTCCATGACCTCTACAATGCAGACAAACCACCCGCGCCGGCGAATTTTGTTCCCCAGCATCCGTTCAACAACGGTGAGATGACCGTGCGCGACGAGCAGCTTGCGCCGTGGCCGCGCACGCCCGACGTCGTGCGACAGCATCTCGCGGACTATTACGCGGCGATCACTTTCCTGGACGCGCAGATCGGACGTATCGTCGCGGCGTTGAAGGCATCGGGACAGTTCGAGAAAACGATCATCGCTTTCTCGAGCGACCACGGGCTGGCTATCGGCAGCCATGGTCTGTTTGGCAAACAGAATCTCTACGAGCACTCCATGCGCGTGCCGCTGATTCTCGCTGGGCCGGGCATTCCTAAGAACCAACGCACGGGGGCGTTTTGCTACCTGCTCGACATCTTTCCGACGCTCGGCGCTCTTGCTGGTGTGGGCGCGCCGGAGGGGAACGAAGGCAACAGCCTTGTCCCCGTCATTTCGGGAAAGGAGGAGCAAGTGCGGGACTCGGTTTTCACGGCGTATCGCGGCCTGCAGCGCGCCGTGCGTGATGAACAGTGGAAGCTCATTCGCTATCCGGAGATCAACTTCACGCAATTGTTCGATCTAATCAATGACCCGCAGGAGATGAAGAACCTGGCGGAAGACCCGAAGCAGGCGGATCGTGTCAAGGCATTGACGACGGCGCTGGCAGCCTGGCAAACTCGGCTTGGGGATTCGCTGCCATTGAGCTCGGACAACCCGAAGCCAAGGCAAATTGACCTGAGCAAACCGGTTTCTAAATAGCATCACGCCGTTCGCTTAAATTTGTCTTTCGATTACACCTATGAAATATAGTGCCTCTCTTGCCTGGCTCGTGGTGGTTTATTTACTTGGCATTTCGACGACGGCGGCGGACTCCGAGGCTCATCGTCGCCCGCAGCCGGTATGGGATTTGAAAGCGTTGGGCAGGGCGCCGACCATGTATCCAGCCGACGGCATTACCGCCAAGGAGGTCAAGACACTGTTCTACGACGGGCCGGACTTTCAAGGTAAACCTACCCGTGTCTTCGCGTACTACGGCGCGCCGCCCGTGCCTGCCGGAAAGAAAGTTCCCGCCATGGTGCTGATTCATGGCGGCGGCGGGACGGCGTTCGACAGTTGGGTGCGGCTGTGGAATTCGCGCGGATACGCGGCGATCGCGATGGACTTGTGCGGCTGCGTGCCAGTCGGAAGCTATGGCAAATGGGAGCGCCACGAGCGCGGTGGCCCGCCGGGTTGGGGCGGCTTCGATCAATTGGAAAAGCCCTTGGCTGACCAATGGACCGGGCAGGCAGTTGCCGATATTGTGCTCGCCCATTCGTTGATCCGCTCGTTTCCGGAAGTGGATTCGGCTCGCATCGGCGTCACGGGCATTTCGTGGGGTGGGTTTTTGACGTGCATTGTCGCGGGCGTGGATCAGCGGTTCAGGTTTGCGGCGCCGGTCTATGGCTGCGGTTTCCTCGGCGAGAACTCAACGTGGGTCGGCCAATTCGCCGCGATGGGCCAGGAGAAAGCGGGCCATTGGCTCGCGCAATGGGATCCCTCCGCGTATCTCGGCGACGCTACCCTGCCGATGCTCTGGGTCACCGGCAGTAACGATTTCGCGTACCCGATGGATTCGTTACAGAAGTCGTATCGCCTCGCGCGCGGGCGGCGGACGATCTGCCTCCGCCTTCGAATGCCGCACGGGCACGGCGGCGCGGGCGAGAACCCGGCGGAAATTTTAACGTTCGCTAACCACCTCTTCAACCACGGCACGCCGCTGGCCAAAGTGACGCGGCAGGGCCGTGAAGGCAATGCAGTCTGGGCGAGATACGAATCCAAGACGCCGATCGCGAAGGCCGAACTGAACTTCACCGCCGCTATCGGGAAATGGCAGGATCGAAAATGGGAAACCATTCCAGCGACCCTGGACGCCGCGCATCGTCGGGTGGCTGCCACATTGCCGGAGGGAACGCGGGTGTATTACCTCAACCTAGTCGATGAACGGGACTTAGTGGTCAGCACCGAGCATGTCGATCTGTCCGATGCAAAACCTCATTGACCGGTCATTATCGAGTCGTTTTCCAATCGACTCGAGCACGGTAATCCCGATGCCATAAAGACCATCGGAGCTTGGGCTCTGATAAGAAATAGAGGCAGCAACCTCGCTTGATCTATCGCCCAGCGACTTCGTTGCTCAAGTCGTTTCGACTTCCACGAGCGCATCGTAAAACGTCGCTGCCGCCCCGAGATCAGTCAGTGCTTGTGACGTCACATCGTTCGCGTTGCAGCCGTCCTGGGTGAGCTTCTTCCACCAGACGGACAACGCGACGACAACGCCGGAGCGGGCCTTGTCCGTGACGCGGGCTTTGACTTTGAATTGGCCGCGATCATTGAAGACGCGGACGCGGTCGCCGTCTTTGATCCCACGCGAACCGGCATCTTCAGGATGGATATCCAGGCGAGGCTCTTTCTCGGCTTTCAAAAATGTCGGCAAATTAGCAAAGCTGGAATTGAGAAAGTTATGCGCGGGCGGCGAGATGATCGCCAGCGGATACTTCCGCGCCAACGCGGGCGCATCTTGCCGCGACTCGCGCGGTGGAATGTAAGTAGGGAGCGGATCAATCCCTTGCTTGGCCAGCGATTCGGAGAAGAATTCGCATTTGCCTGATGGCGTGGGAAAGTTGCCTTCGGCGAAAGGCGCGAACCGGTCCGGGACGTTCAATCGCATCCAACCGCGCTCTTTCAACGCTTCGAGTGTGATGCCTTGCATTCGCCCCCATCCGCTCTGGTTGCCCGCTGAAAGAGACTGTCGAGCTAGCTCTTCATCAGAATCCTGAAAGCAGTCTTCAGTGAAGCCCATTCTCCGGGCCAACAGGCGGAAGACTTCGGTGTTGGGTTTGGCTTCTCCGATGGGCTCAATCGCGGGCTGATTCAACACGACGTACAGATGGCCGTAGGCTTTGTGAATGTCCAACTGCTCCAGTTGCGTCGTCGCGGGCAGCAGGATATCCGCGTAATCGACCGTATCAGTTTGGAAGATTTCGTGGACGACAGTAAACAGGTCTTCGCGTTTGAACCCGGCAATGACTTTGCGCGAATCGGGCGCGACGGCAACCGGATTGGAGTTATAGACGTAGATTGCGCGGACAGGCGGATCAAGCGGCTCCAATGACTCTTCTGGCGCATCGCTAGCCCTCAGCTTTTGCACGCGCTGGAAGCCCAACAATGCATCGCCGATGGCGGACATATTGATCTTGCGCGGCTGATTCCAGATCAAATCCGGCCGAGCAAGGGCATGGGTATTCATTCCGAACGTACCCGAGGTCGAAAGCACAACGCCTCCGGCGGAATCGCGCCAGGCTCCAACCAACGCAGGCAGACAAGCCACCGTGCGAACTGCCATCCCTCCGCCAGCATGGCGCTGCATGCCGTAGTTCAAGCGAATGACGGATGGTTTTGTTGTCGCGTACTCGCGCGCCAGCCTGATGATCAAGTCCTCGCTAACGTCGGTAATCATTGCCACTTTCGACGGCGTGTAATCCATCACTCGCTGGCGCAGCAGTTCGAATCCAAGCGTGTATTTTTCAATGTAATCCTGATCAATCAAATTCTCGCCGATGATGACGTGCATCATCGCCAGCGCCAGCGCGCCATCAGTGCCAGGCAGCAGTGCGATGTGCTGATCACACTTTTCGGCGGTCAAGCTGCGATAGGGATCAATGGCGATGAGGCGCGCGCCGTTGCGCTGGGCCGCCAGAATCTTTGGCCACAGATGCACGTTCGACGTGATGACGTTCGATCCCCAGATCAGAATCAGCTTGGATTCGTTGAAACGTTCAGGGTCGGTCCCCATGCCCAGGCCAATGGTGGCGCGATACCCAGCAGCGCCCGCGCTGGCGCAGATCGTGCGATCCAGCAAGGAAGCGCCCAGCCTATGAAAGAAGCGGCGATCCATGGATTCGCCCTGCACAAGGCCCATCGTGCCGGCGTAACTGTAAGGCTGGATGGCTTGAGGATTGTCGGCGGCAATCTCGGCAAACTTTGTGGCGATCGTTTCGAGAGCTTCATCCCAACTGGTGCGCTGGAAGATGCCGCTGCCTTTCTCGCCGACGCGCTTCATTGGATAGAGCACACGCTGGGGACTGTAGGTACGTTCCAGGTAGCGATTGACCTTGGTGCAGAGAAAGCCGTTGGTGGTGGGATGATCATTCGCCCCTTTAACGCTGATGGCGCGGCCGTTTTCAACCGTGGTGATCAGCGCGCAGGTGTCCGGGCAATCATGCGGACACGCGCCACGAACGATTCTTCTCTCGAGACTTGAGCTCATAACTAGATAGGAAGTGTCTTTTGCATGCAAGTGCTGCGAGTCCTAATGATTCCTATGCGAAGGCGTTGATACAAGCAAAAAGCCTCTCCGAATGAATCCACGCGTTTGCAGGAGAACGGCGGATGAGTCCCGTGGAAGAGCGTTGGGGAGGGTCGAAGAGATTACTCGCCTCCGGAACGGTTTCAGTCGGATTCCGTGACTTCAGGATTTCTGGGGCTGCTCTCTGCCGACTCAAAACTCCGCAGTGCGATAGAACCGTGATGTGAAACCGGTCGCATTGGTGTCCACGAATGACGTTGTGGTGCTGTCGGCGATTTTAGAAAGCAATGAAACCCAGTCCACGAGATTTGTTGAGACTTGGAGACTGAACATTTTTCCTGGTTGAGTTCTCAAGATCAAGCGGATTTCGCCGGTGGCTAGCCGCGCAACCGATTCGACTGCGAGACGAGGCTCGATGCTATCCGATGTCACCTTGAGAGTCACCTTGACTACAATGCCGTAAATGTGGCCATCCCAAGCTTTGTAAGTGAAGGTGTCAGTTCCACTGAAGCCTGGCTTGGGGGTGTAAATGAAGTTAGTGCCGCGTCCGGTCAAGCGGCCATTTTTTGGCCCCTTCAAGATCGCGGATTGCATCGCATCGCCGTCGGGATCCACCACGTTTAGACTTATCGAGAAAGGCTTGTTCATCGGAACCGTGACCGATTGTTCTTTCGGCTCGGGGGCATTATTCGGGAACTTGACCGTGATCGCCACGATCGCCACGCTACTGTCGAATTCTGCGTCATTGACCTGGAAATTGAAGCGATCCGACCCGGTGTAATTGGTATCGGGTGTGTAAATGAGGTTGGGGGCTATCCCGGTAAGTCTTCCATTCCTCGGGCCGGTTAAAATGATATAGTTCAAAGGATTTGCTTCGCCGTCCAAGGCCTGGAGGACCACGTTGGTGGCTATATTCATCTTGGTGGTCACGGATGAATCCTTGGCGACGGGAGCACTGTTCAGGTCGGTCATTTCAATGATAATAGTCCCTGTGTCGCTCGTGGATTTTCCGTCCGCGGCTGTGAACCTAAATTCATCGAACCCGATGAAACCGGGTTTGGGCTGGTATGTCATAATGGCTCCTTCGCCGACCAGCAATCCCTTTGAAGGAGGGTCCACGATTTGATAGGTCAGTGTGTCATCGTCAGCATCTTTCGCTGTCAGCGTAATCTTGAAAGGTTGTTCCCGTTTGGTGGCTAGAGTTTGATTATCAACCGTTGGAGGGTTGTTCCCGTTGCGCACTTCGAGGAATACCGTGGCAACCTCGCTGTCGATTTGTCCATCATTCGCTTTGTAGGTAAAGCTATCCCTCCCGACGAAATCTTTGTTCGGGCCATATTCGGCCACAGTCGGATACGCCAAGAGAACTCCATGTTCAGGGCTCTTGATGACTGTAAAAGTCAACTTGTCGCCGTCAGCATCAAGAGCAAGAAAATCAAGGGTGAGATAAGAACTCCGATTCAACGAGAATGTCTGATCTTTGGCCACCGGCGGATCATTGACCGGCTTGACCATGACCGTAACGGTGTTCGTTCCTTCCGTGTTGTGTGTGTCGCGGATCTTGTAGTCGAAGCTATCCAGTCCGAAAAAGTCAGGCTTTGGCGTGTAGAGTAACCCTCCGCCCGGATGCGCACTGACCAATCCGCTGGCTGGTTGGGTGAAGTCAACCAAGCTCATGCTATCTCCATCCGGATCTCTATCGTTAGCCAGCACGTCGATTCGCACAGGGGTGTCTTCGGACGTAATCACGCGATCTGCGACGGCCACGGGGTTGTCGTTTACCGGCACTACTTCCACACGCACCAAACCGATCGCAACGCCGCCTTTGCCATCGTTGATGATATAGCTGAATTTATCGTTGCCATTAAAATCGGCTGCTGGCGTGTAAAGCAATTTGCCCAGCGGCGTTCTCTTCACAGTGCCAAAGCGCGGTTTGCTTACGGTCGAGATTGTCAAAGGATCGCCATCCGGATCAGTGTCGTTGGCCACGGCGTCAATTACTATAGGCGTATCCTCGAGCGTGACCGCGAAGTCCTCTCTGGCCACCGGCGGATCATAATTTGCGCGCACTTCCAGCACGACGCTATCGCTGCTCCGCAACCCTCCCGGGTCGGTGGCGACAAACTGAACGGTCTCCTTGCCAGTCCAAGTTGCGTTCGGAGGAATGATGGTGGCGATGTGATCGGCATCGATTGAAATCTTGAATTGACTGTTCCCGACGACGTTCCATGAGATTTCCTTGGATGGATGATCGGGATCTTCGACGTATTGATCCAGCTCAACCGAAAAAAAGCTCGCTCCTGGGCGGATCGTTTGGTCTGGCAGATCTGAAACCACGGGAGGTAGATTTTTGTGCGGGGGAGGCTTGTATAAGCCCGTGTGCTCGGCACTGCCTTGAAACGTCGGCCACGGCATTTTCTCTGGTTCGTAAGGAACATCCAGCTCCCAAACATACAGGCTGCTTCTGTTCTTCCGCGGCGACGGTTCTCCAAGAGGGGCATAAGCTCGGTCCTGAATGGACGCAGCAATGATGTCGAGTTTGCCGTTGTGGTCGATGTCACACAGCGTGATAGGAGCGGATTTGAGGAACGATTTTCCGGCCGACGACTCCATGGCGAGCGGATAAATGCCTCCGTTGCGGTTTAAATTAATTTCGCCGCCGTCAAAACTCCAAGCTTTTATTCCTCCCACCGAGGGCAGATCGCCGGATGTGAGCGTCAGAAACCAATAGCCGGGCGAGGAGATCACCACATCTAATTCGCCATCATTGTTGACATCACCGATCACGGTGCTCGTTTTGATAAAGGAAGAAGTGATCGGTCCGACAGGCCAGCCTTGGGCGGCAAATCCGTTGTGGTGGAGTAAATAAATCTTTTGAGATTCCGCGCTGGGAATGCTGATCTCTAAATCACCGTCTCGATCGAAATCCGCCAACGCGGCGGCGGAAGAAAACGATTCCTCCAGCAACACCGGCCAGCCGGGCAACAATTGCCCCTGATTGTTGAAGGCATATAATCCGCCCGGCGACGTCGGTTGGGATTTATATGCGCCGATGACAATCTCGTTTGTGCCATCATGGTCGAGGTCGCCGATCACCGGCGAAGCCAGGAGCGTCCCTTCAGTTTTCGCGGTCCAGAGCGGGCCCGTTTCCCGGCTTAGTTTATAGGCGGCAATTTCGTTGCAACCGGATACGACCACAATCTCAAGTTCTCGGTCCCCGTCGAGGTTGCCCACGGCAGGAAACATTTTCGGCAGGTCGTGAGTTCGCGAGCAAGATGGGATCTCCCATTTCCTGAGAATAGTGCCTTCCCTATTAATCACGAAAAGCCGCCGCGAAATCATCCCATCTCCTTCGATTGGACTCTGAGCGTATGCCACGATTTCTTTGACACCATCGCCGTCCAAGTCCGCCATGACCTTTCCGAGATTGGTTGCTTCCAGTCGAATTGGCCAATTGCCAGCCAAAGCGGTCCCATCGCTGTTGAAGGCGAAGAGTTCACCTTTGTCTCCCACATCGACGAAGATCTCCATGAGGCCGTCGTTATCCAAGTCTCCGACTAATGGAATATCCGCGTATGGAGCGCCGGCCGCGAGTTCTTTGGACCATCGGAGGGTGCCATCATGGTTATAGACGAGCAATCGGGCCTTCTTGCCATCGTTGTTGCCGTGATCCACCAGCACCAGCTCGTCAAAGCCGTCATGATCAATATCCGCGACTTGGACATCTCGCCAATCTTCGGGAGGAAACTCGCCGACGATTGGAATGTACTGCGGCCAACCCGCCTTCAAATGGCCATCCAAATAGACCATGTGGACGATGTGCTCCCCGATAATTTGGCCTGAAACTCGCGCCGTCAATTTTAGCGAGAAAAACTCATTCGTTGAGACCACTCGCGTATCCCACGTCGCAAGAGCTGAATTCAATGCCTCCGCTTTGCCGTCGTTGATGAGGGTGATTCCCTTGTTAAGCCACACTGTAGGTTGCCAGCCGATTCCATACTCAACGGTGTAAGTGCGACCCGGCCCGAACACTGTTCCATGAATCGCGATCTTTTCCCCGGCGCGCAAGATGTCGTTATTCATCGGGAAACTGATGCTCACGTTTCGCACCTCGACGACCGAGCGGTCTATAGCCGGCTGGCCGGTGGCGTTGTTGGCGATCAGCTTGATGGTGTAGGTGCCTTCGTCCAAACCCGCAGTCGCCAGATCGTCGAGCAGCTTTCCATCATTCACCGGGATGGTCGAAGAATAAAATCGCGTCCAGTTAGTCGGGTTGTTTCCTTTGCCATATTCCAAAACATAGCTGACAAAGTTATTTCCCCGGGCTGATCCGCTGATCTGGACATTGCCACTGAGGACACCAGGGACATTGAGTTTTGCCACTGGCAATGGCGAATCTACGAGCAGGGCGCGATACGCATTAATCCGGCCCGTGCCGATGTATTTATCGGTGACGATCGGATCGGTCGTGTTACGAATAATGTTTTCAATCTCCCGGTTGTTAAATTCGGGATGCTTGGATTTGATCAAGGCCGCGAGGCCGGCGACGTGAGGAGCCGCCATCGAGGTTCCGCTGATGAAATCGAAGTTGCTATTCGGAAGAGTCGAAAAGATGTTCTCGCCCGGCGCGGCGACATCGACATGCGACCCGAAGTTCGAGAATGGAGCCCGTTGATCTTTGGAATCCGTGGCCGCGACAGCTATCACATTGTTATAGGCGGCCGGATAAAAAAAGGTGTCCGTCCGTTCATTTCCAGCGGCAGCCACGAGCAGAACCCCAGCCTGGTTTGCTTCGGCAACAATGTCCTCCAAAGCGCGACTCCGACTGGCTCCTCCCCAACTGGCGTTGATAATTTGAGCGCCGTTGTCGATGGCATAGCGAATCGCCTCCAGCACATGGGCCACGTCGGCGTCACCTGTTTCATCGAACGCCTTCACTGCCATTATGCTCACCTGCCAACAAACACCGCTTGCGCCCAGCTTGTTGTTTCCCACGGCTCCGATAATCCCCGACACGTGTGTTCCGTGGCTGTGGTCGTCCATGGGATCGCTGTCATTGCTGACAAAATCGTATCCATGGACGTCATCGACGTAACCGTTGTGATCGTCGTCGATTCCGTTGCCTGGAATCTCACGGCTGTTGGTCCAGATGTTCTCCGCTAAATCTGGATGATAATAATCCACACCGGTATCGAGGACCGCCACAACGACGCGCCTGTCACCGGTGGCTAGCTTCCAAGCTTCGAAAGCGTGGATATCCGCGCCGTTCGTCCCTCCGGACTGACCGGTGTTATGAAGTGCCCAGGATTTTGATAAATCGAAGTCATCGGGGATAACCTGTGTCGGAGTATTCTGAGCAATGTGATAGAGGAAATTTGGCTCGGCGTAAAGAACATCGGGGTTTTTTTGCACCCGCAGGATGGCAGATTCTTGGTCGAGGCTCGGATCGATTTTGATGCGCGCCAATTGGTCGAGGATCGAAGGAGCCGCTGGGGAGCTCGGTGAATTGAGCAGTCCAGGGCGTGTCAGAGTCGGTCGTTCAAAAAAATTCACCTGCGATGCAACAGACTTCAAGATTACGGCCTGCTTACTCCGGGCCACGTTGGGTCGGAACTTGACCAGGATCTCTCCTGGGATCATTTGCGGGCGTGTGTTGGCCATCTCGTCTGCTGCGGATGCTGTGAGCGACCTTGCTCGGCGGGCGGTGACGGAAAGATCTAGGCGAGAGGAAGCTTCCCTGAAAAGCTTGCCCTGTCGAATCGCAGGATCTTGAAGCGTTGTTAGCTCCGCATGAGTCGTGGCCAACAAATCGCTGGCCAGAGCGGTGAAAACCGCGAGCGGCAGAAAAAGCTGGAAGCCAAAGAATTTTGAATGATTCTTCTTCTCGACAGATGGACTGTATTCTCTACGGCGAATGCAACTCACATGTTCCATTTAGTTACAAAAGCAACCCTATCTGGTCTCATCGTCGATTTTGCACAAGCGCTTATTTGCAAAGCGGCATTTCCTGTTTCATCATCTGTGATGCGCAAGCCGTTCATCAAAACCAATTTTCCAGCTCGCCGCAATTCAGTCCAAACCAGGTAAGCCGTTGGCCAAAAACCTGCTGAGAGCCATCCGCATCAACATCATGTCAAAAGCAATAAGTAACCCAGGCAAATTATCGACCTTTTGTTCAGGATTCGTTCAGCTACGTGCCCGGAAAGTCCTAGGCTCGTCTCAATTGGCTCGCCCTCGATACGCTCTTGGAGAGCCGCTGACAGCCTTTCTTTGCTCCGCGTTGTCTTTATGCTGGTTTAGCTCGCAGGTATTGGGCCAGATGGCCGACCCACTTTTCGACGACGTTCCGCGACTTCAATCAGTTGCGCCGCCTCCGGTCGATTCTGCTGCAAAACGAATTCGAATCGCCCACCTTAATAGCCGTTTGTTCATCGGGCCGGAAGCTCGGCACGATTGGACTGCTTCAAGGATAGCTCTCAATCTTTTTCCCGACGTGCAGCCGATCGGAGTTATTGTCCGAACCGAATCCTTGGGAGACGGGCGGTGGGTTGGCTATGGTTATGTCGAGGGAGAGCCCGAGAGTCAATTTACTTTGGCTGCGGAACACGACGCCATTGCCGCGACTGTAATTATCCCTCGCCAGGGTTCGTATCGAATTCTCTATCGGAGCAATCAATTACACAGCATTGTCGAAATTGATCCATCCCGTGCTGGCGTCTGCGGCGTTGAAGGTCTTCCGGCCACTCCGAACATCGGCCGCACGGAGCAGCTCAACGCATTCGCGAAGAAGTCGATCGCTCCGTTAACTCTCCCTGCTGCGTCGGCCTCGACCACGAATCTCGTCACTCTTCTGGATATTATGGTTGTTTATACCGCGGAAGCAAGGCTTGGAGCTGGCAACGCCACCGCGATGAATACGCTGATTGATCTGGCTGTCGCGGAGGCCAACACTGTTTATCAGAACAGCGAAGCCAATGTCCGCCTCCGCCTTGTCCATCGCGGTGAAATCAATTACACGGAGGCCACGAGCCTCTCCACGAATCTCAATCGACTCCAGATCAAAGACGACGGTTTCATGGATGATGTGCATTCACTCCGCGAGACGAACCGCGCGGATTTGGTCTGCCTAATTACAGAGCACGCCGATGAAGGCGTCTCCGGGCTGGCATTCACAATGGGAGAGCCATCCGTATTGTTCCAGCCTCTGGCGTTTAGCGTGGTCAAGCGCGCTGCGGCTGTTGGCTCCTTTATCTTCGTTCACGAAGTCAGCCACAACCTCGGATGCCAGCACGATCGCGACAATGCAAAGGACGCCGATGGCCTTCCGAAACCTGGCGCATTCCCTTACTCGTACGGCCACCGGTTTGTAGCGGGCGGTGTCACCTATCACGATGTGATGGCATACGCCCCAGGTCAGCCAATCCCTTATCTTTCGAATCCCAATGTGCTCTTCCTGGGAATTCCGACTGGCTTATCGGGCATCACTAATGGCGCGAATAACGTGCTCACGATTAGCAATACCGCACCCATCGCCGGAGCTTTCTACGGCCCTCTCGTCCGGACGGCCCCGCCGCTGCTCAGCTTCACCGCGCCGGTATCGGGAGCTGTTCTTACGGCCGGAACCAATCTTGTCTTGACGGCTCGAGTGAGTGATCGCGATGGCGCAGTCCAGCAGGTCGAGTTCTACAACGGAAACCAATTGATCGGAGTCACCTCAAACATTCTGGCCGGTTTGACTCTTGGCGCAACGACCAATCTCCTCGCAGCCGGGGTTACCAATTTCTACAGTGTTGTGTGGACGAACCCCGCTCCTGGCGAATATCGTTTGGCCGCGCGAGCGGTTGACACACAAGGTGCCAGTTCTGCTTCAGTTCCTACCCAAATCACCGTGCGGCCTGCCAATGATAATTTCGACAAACGAATTCTTCTGCCCTCTTCGGCTCCCACCGTTGCCGGATCGAACCGTGCCGCCACAACGGAACCCAATGAACCGAAGCACACCGGCAATCCAGGTGGAAAATCGGTTTGGTATTCGTGGGTCGCGCCCAAGTTCGGAACTGTCTCTGTCACTGCACAGGGCGATGGCATCCTGCCACTAGCCGAGGTGTACAAATCGCTCTCGGCCACTGCCTTGACTTCGGTCTCGCGTGATTTTGATTTCGATAGCATCGGCTTCATCGCTCGGGCGACCTTCGACGCAGTCGCGGGGGACAATTATTCCATCGCAATTGATTCGGTTTCCGGGACCTCAGGAGACTTCACGTTAAGTCTGACATTTCGGCCTCCGCCAGAGAATGACACGTTTACAAACCGAACGAAAATATCCGGCGAATTGATCACCCTCACGGCGGTCAACTCGGCGGCAACTCTCGAAACAGGCGAACCGTTGCATGCCGCTCCCAATCTGGGTGGGAAGTCGGTTTGGTACTCCTGGAATGCGCCGAGATCTGGCACCGTCATCGTCACCGCTGTAACGACGAATTTCTTCCCTCTGCTCGATGTCTATCGCGGAAAATCAGTTTCTGCGTTAACCAACGTTACCGGACGTAGCATTGCTTTTGATTCAACGAATAGAGTCACCACTCTTACTTTCGAGGCGATCGCTGCACAAGATTATGAAATCGCGGTGGACGGTTTGCTCGGTGGCGCTGGCGTCTTTACCTGGAGGTTGGTCTATGCACCCCGCCCGCCAAACGATGACTTCGCTGCTCGAATTCCACTGGCCGGAATCTTGTCGAGCGTCCAGGCTTCCAATCTCTACGCGACCAAGGAAACGGGTGAGCCGACACATAACGGCCAGCCTGGCGGCAGGTCCATCTGGTATTCGTGGAAAGCCCCCGTGTCCGGTCTTGTCACCGTCATTAGTCGTGGTGATAAATTTTTCACCTTGCTGGACATCTACACGGGCGATGCCGTGGATGCGCTCATTGCGGTGCCGGGCCGGGGCGTTGCGTTTGATCAGACCAACTTCACGAGCACGCTGACTTTCAACGCCGTCGCGTATCGGACCTACGCTTTGGCGGTGGATGGGTTCAACGGTTTCGCCGGAGCGATTAGCGTGAACCTGAAGACCTTGAACTCACCGCCGTCGTTCCAATCGCTCGCATCTCTCAGCCCGAATCTGGCCAATTTCCGACTCAGCCTCTTCGGCAGTTCCGGACAAAAATTTGTCATTCAAGCGTCCACAAATTTAGTCAGTTGGGCTGATATCTATTCAGGCGCTTTCGTCACTAATTCCTTTGGGTTCACCGACGAAAACTCGCGCAGTTCCAAGTTCCGATTCTATCGCGTGCTGGCGCTCCCTTGAGGTGCCGTGTACCAAAAGTCGTATTGTGAAGGAGATCCGTTTACGGGCTAAAGTAACAACCGTTCGATCTCCTCGTAGCTCGCGACCACATGCGTCGCTCGCGATAGTCTGTCCGCCACGAGTGTGTTGGTGATGGCGATGACCTTCATCCCTGCAGCCAGCGCCGCTTCGACCCCGGCTGCTGAATCCTCGATTACGCAGCAAGCATTTGGCCGAATCTGCAAGAGCTCAGCTGCTCGCAGGAAAATGTCGGGTGCCGGCTTGCCATGAACGACATCCTGAGCGCTCACCACGACCGGAAAAAACTGGCGGAGATTTTTGATCGCGAGAACCTCGTCGATCACCGGATGAAATGAGCCTGAAGCCACCGCCAGCTTATAGCGTCGAGAAAGCTTCTCCACCAGTTCGGGCAAGCTCTCAAAAATAGGCTGATCCTGTTTAATCATTTCGAGAAATCGGCGCTGTTTCCATTGGGCCAGTTCATCCAACGAATGGATCGGCCTATGTTTCTCGATGAAATCAAGCCAGAGCGCGCGGTCGGAACGTCCGTAATATTCGGCAAAGTCCATTCCGTGCGTCTCTCCATATCCTATCTCGTGGAAAATCTCGCGGAATGCGCGTTCGTGCGCCGGTTCGCTGTCCACGATCACCCCATCCATGTCAAAAATTACCGCCTGAAAATGGTTCATGCCTCAATTGAGAAGAGTGCTATTTCAGCTTTGAATCGGCTGATCGTTCGACGAGGTGCAACAGATTGCCTTCCCCATCCTGAAAAAAAAGAACCCGTCCGCCACCGCCCGCAGGCTTGATGGGCTCGTTGAACTCAATGCCTTTCGCAACGAGGGTTTCTCTCGCTAACTCAATCGAGTCCACTCTCAAGGCGAGATGCCTCCAGCCGGCAAGCTGGTTGATGGCAGTCTCGGATGAAGCTAGATCGCCTTTGTAGATCTCGATCCACAAACCTCCGGGAAGCTCGATGAAGAACGCTGTCGGAGTTTGGTCGGCTTGAAAAACCACTTTGGCGGCGAGGTTGTCCACGTACCAATCCTTCAATGCGATTGGGTCGCGGGCCGCCAGTCCGATGTGCTCAACTGATAATTGCATAAACAGGCTTTTGAAACGCGTGTAGTAGAGACGAAATGGCGGATGGCTTCGAGTGAAAAAGAACATTGAGCTCACTTTGAAGACAAAACTTTGGCGAATGAGCAAGGAAGCCAGGCACACGGCAGACCAGCGAATTCGGCTCAACTTGAAAGCAACTTGGAATAAATATATTTCCAGCTCCTTAGCCTAAGATCATCCCGGCGCTCACATCGGACCCTGTCAGAAAGTCCCGCGCTGCTAATCGTCGTCCACCTTCTCGTTGCAAAGTGACAATCCGCAAGGCTTGCTCTCCACACGCAACCGTCATTCCGGCGGGGCCAGTATGGATCACTTGACCTGATTGACCGAAGGCGTGGACTTCAACTTCTGCTTCCCAGATTTTCAAGAGCCGCGACTTGTCCGCGCCGGGCAGAAGCGTAAATGCACCTGGCCACGGAGTGAAAGCTCGGATCCGATTCCACAAAACACGGGCCGGTGCTTTCCAATCCAGCCTTCCGTCCTCCTTCGTGATTTTGCGTGCGTAACTCATTCCTATGTCAGGCTGCTTGCTGGGTGCAATGTTGCCTGCAACGAAATTAGGAATTGTGGCCACGAGCAATTCCGCGCCCATAATTGCTAGTCGATCGTGCAAAGTCTGAGCGTTGTCGGTCGGATGAATGGGGGTGCTTTTCCATGTCAAGATATCGCCGGTATCCATTCCCGCGTCCATCTTCATGATCGTTACCCCCGTTTCGGACTCGTCATTTAGAATCGCCCACTGAATCGGGGCTGCCCCGCGGTATTTGGGGAGCAATGAAGTGTGGACGTTTAGGCAACCGAACGTCGGCAGATTGAGAATGCTGGCGGGAAGAATCTGTCCGTAAGCCGCCACCGCGATCAAGTCGAGGCGCAGTTCGCCTAAGGCTTGGATAAAGCCCAGATCTCGGGCTCGCTCGGGTTGGAGCACGGGAAGTCCCCATCGCATGGCTTCGAGCTTTACTGGCGGCGGCTGCAACTTCAGATCGCGGCCCTTGGGCCGGTCAGGCTGAGTGACCACGGCCGCTATTTGGAAAGCATTGGACTGAGCTAAAGCAGCGAGGCTGGCGCAGGCTAACTCCGCCGTCCCGAAAAAAAGGATCCGTAACGGCTCCATCGTCGGCGTGATGAATGGTGGGGCATTCGTGGTCCCTTGGTCCATAAAGTGATTCTCACATTGGCTACCGCGCGGTCCGCTGCTGGCGAATTAATGGATCACTCGGCGGTGAACGGCGTTGGAGCGAGTCGCGCGCGGCGGTGCCTGCCGTCTCAAGGACGGGCTAGAAACGGTGCGTTCTCCCAGAGAGGCACCGCATTGAATGCACAGGAATTGATAGAGCTCACCAGTGGGCAGTGGGAGTATCAGCTTTTCACGAACCGGCTGGGATTTCTTGCACTTTGGGCAGTACAACTCGCTCGCGGTAAAGGCTCCGAATTGCTCTCGCATGGCCTGAATCAAAACTTCGAAATGATGCGCAGGATATCCTGCAACACAATCACCGGAGATTGGGTTGCGTCAATTGTGTGAACCAACTGCGGCCCATAAAAATCAAGGACTGGCTTGGTGTCGCTTTCGTAGGTTGCCAGGCGAGTTCGGATGACTTCCAAATTCGCGTCATCAAGCCGGTTATCGCGGAGGGCCCGACGCTGGAGGCGCTCAACGAGCTTCTCCATGTCCGGGCAGGTAAAATAGAAAATCGCTTTGACCTCTAACGTGTCATTGAGCATCTCTGCCTGATTCGGATTCCGTGGAATTCCATCCAGTAACAAGATGTCACGATTTGGATCAAAGCGACCGCTTTGTTGGTGAGAGACAATATTCTCACGCCAAAGCCGAACCGTGGGTTCATCCGGAACAAGTTCCCCGCGGCTGGAATATTCCAGAAAGGTGCGGCCCAGTTCGTTGTCAATGGTCAGATTGCGAAACACATCGCCGCAAGCGCAATGGTAGAAATGCGGAATGGTTCCCAGGATTTTGCCTTGCGTGCCTTTGCCCGCTCCGGGAGCCCCGAAAAGTAAAATGGTGCGGTATTTCATACATCAAGAAGCAGTCTGGTCAGTCGGTACAATGAAATAGGTTTCAGACTCAATTGAGTTTCGGAGAAAAGTCGGAGAGTTTTCACCCTTTTGCATCCTTGTGGCGGACCCGCACTTCTATTATCTCCGTAAAAGAAACTGCGGCTTCGGTGCCTCCGCGGAGCAATTGGACGTGGAGTTCATTCATCGTGATCCGGCTAATCCGCTTTGCCACATGCTCCGCTTTGGCCGCTTTAATCACGATGACAAGTTCCTTCTCGGCTTCGCTAGGCACAACGCGAAAAAATCCAGGGAATTTGGTTTCAAAAAATCGGCGGTTGAACGTGAAATCTCCTCGCTTGAAAATTGCCGGTTCTGCCAGAGGAGTCGAAGCACCGCCTGTCTCGATCGGCGCGACAGCTAGGCTACCGATTGGCTTGGCTTTGACTGCGGAGGTAGTCGCGTTTGCCCGAACGCCTGCTGGTCCGCCTGGGGTTACTGCGGTGGAAGCATGCCCTGTCTCGTGTGGCTCCTGGCCGCTCGATTCCCCTTCGGCGTATTCGTCACGCGGCGGCATGGACAGAAATAGTAAGGGTCCCACAACAGGAAATATGGCCGAAACTCCGCAGACTAACACGACAGGTCGATTGCGAAACAGGGCGATTTCGTAACCCGCATAAAGGTTTGCCAAGAACAGAATTGCCAAAATGGCGAGACCTGCCGGCGCGGTGACAATTGCGACGACGTTCGCCTTCTCCGGTCGCTCAGTTCGAGGCACCGGTTTGATAACAATCTCCTTCTTCTTCTTTTTTTCCTTTTCCTGCTCGGGCGGTGTTTCGATGAAAGGCTCGACAAACTTAGCGGCCTCCCGATTTTTCGCCAAATCTTTCAACGTTTCTTGGGTCAGTTTGCTCCAATTCACACGGGGCGAGAACCCTCCAATATCCAGCCGGACGACCAGCCCATTGTCATCAAATGAGGCTACCTCGCCACGAACAGCCGTGCCGTCCGAAAGACGGAACTCCGAGGAGAGTGCTTGATAGTTGGCTGCCCCAACAATCCCGACGAACAAACAAAATAAACAGAAACTTCGCATGATAATACTCTGACTAACACAGGGGCTTCTCGGACGGAAGCAAAATAAGAGGTTCAGGTCATTTTAGCTGGTGGCATCGAAAGAGGCTCCACCGGCGTGCCCGGTTATTCCAAAGCCGCCCAAAGCAAACTGCACCTCAAACCGGCTGATTCCCCACCGCTTCGAGCAAATCGTCCAAAATCCAATTCCTTTGCTTGGACGAGAGGAAATCGGCCGCAGCGCCATGCTGCCAAACGCCATAGCACAGCGCTTTGACGGGGTCGGTTTGCAATTGGGGTTGCGTGAGGAGTCCTGCCAGAAAGCCAGCCAGAACATCGCCGCTGCCTCCTTGCGCCAGATTGGGGTTGCCGGAGGAATTGACGAAGACGTCGCCTGTGGATCGACCCACGAGGGTTTGATGCCCTTTTAGGACCACCCAGCAATTGCCGTATCGACGCGACAGATCGCACAACGAAGTGAGGCGAGCCTCCTGGACGGCTTTGGTGGTTGTGCTCAAAAGGCGCGCCGCCTCTCCCGGATGTGGAGTGATCACACGGAGGGCTTTGGGATGCGTCGGACCGGGCGGAAGCCAATCCAATCCGCTCGCGTCGGCAATTACTGGAATCGGCAAGTCCTTCCATAGATAGCCCATCTCGCTTTTGAGATCGGCTGGCAGATGCGGCGCGGCAAATCCCGGACCGATCAGAACGGCGCTGAAGGAATCGGCGAACTGTTTTCCAGAACGCCACGGCTGAACCATGGCCGATTGAAGTTGGCTGGCCACCGGAACATAAACCTCTTCGGGTGTAAAAAGAGTGACGAGACCTGGAACCGCTCGTAAGGCCCCTCGCGTTGCCAGGATCGCTGCGCCATGATACCCAAGGCTTCCACCAAAAATAGCCAGGTGACCAAATGTTCCTTTGTGTCCGGCGGCCGGTCGAGCCGGAGGGTAATTGGAGAAATCGTCGCGAGAGGTCCATTGCATTCGGCTCGTCACCGAAAATGAAATAAGACCAATGTCTGGAGCGACCTCCAATCGGCCGACAAACGGCCAAGAGATCGAAGCCATCAGCCCTCGTTTGGGAGCGCCCAAGGTCAGTGTTAGCGAGGCTCGGATGGCGGTTCCCCGAACCTCGCCGGTGTCCGCGTTTAGCCCGGAAGGAACATCAATGGAAAGAATTGGAATTCTCGAGCCGTTGATTTGTTCGATTAGTTTGATCCAATTCTTCGAAAGCGGCCGACCCAGGCCTATGCCGAACAACCCGTCGATTATCAATGCAGGCTGAAGCGACAGTTGCGCCAGGAACTCATCAAGGCTTGCCGCGGGATCGTTGACATTGATGAGATAAATCTCTCGGTCAGCCAGGTTTTGGCTGGTGTGCCTGGCATCATCCCCATTGTGGCCTTTGCCCGCCAACACCAGGATCAAATCGCCCGGCCGGGTCATCTGCATGCACCGCGCTGCCACGATGTGTCCGACGCGGCGGATGACGTCGGCCTCGGTCCGTCCGGCGGCCCAAGTGGCTTTCTCCCATTCGCGCATTTGCGCCACGGTGATGACTGGGATGGGCATAAGCGATGAGTTAAAGCCGTCGAAACATGTTTAACACAACCGGGCTGCTGGTAAAGGGATTTAAGGGGCCGATCCATTCGAGAAATGTCCATCCAAGACAACAAAACTTCCGCAGAAGGATTCTGCTGCTGAACAAAGCATTTTGTTTTGAAGTGATTTTTTTCTTCATCATAAGCGACTCCTCCTTCATCTTTCATGGATGGACCCTTTGTCCCGTGAAGAAATTCGTTCTGCTGCCCTACGAGCTTTGGCTGAGGACATCGGTTCTGGTGATGTCACCACCTTGGCGACGGTTTCGGAGACTGCCACCGCGAGAGCGGTGATGGTCGCTCGCCAGCCTTTGGTGCTGGCCGGAATTGCGCTTGCCGAGGCAGCTTTTATGGAAATATCGGCTGCGGTCAGAATTGAACGGGTTTGGGGTGATGGTCAAGAAGTTGGCCCTGGTGGAAAGCTGTTTTCAATCTCGGGACCAGCGCGGGCTATTCTCACCGGCGAGCGCGTTGCCTTGAACTTCGTGCAACGGCTTTCCGGGATAGCCACCTTGACCTCGAAGTTCGTTGAGGCTGTGAAAGGCACGGCGGCGCAGATTCTGGACACGCGCAAAACAACTCCGGGCTGGCGGCGGCTCGAGAAATACGCTGTGACCTGTGGCGGTGGAAAGAACCATCGAATCGGTTTGTTCGACATGGTCTTGATAAAAGACAACCACTTGGTGACGCTCCGATGTGAGCCGCCTGATGCGATTGGCGCTGCTGTGAGCCGTGCTCGTGCGAAATATCCGCATCTTAAAGTGGAGGTCGAGGCCGACAACTTCGATCAAGTTCAGCAAGCTCTTGAAGCCGGGGCCGATATCATCTTGCTCGACAATATGACCTTGGATGAGCTAAAGACGGCGGTTTCCTGGGTGAAAGGCCGAGTCAAAACTGAAGCCAGCGGCGGGGTCAATTTGACTACGGTCCGCGCCGTGGCGGAAACTGGAGTGGATTACATCTCTGTCGGCGCTTTGACCCACTCTGCGCCTGCGGTGGATATTGGTTTGGATTTTGAAGACATCGGATTCGACTGACAACCGGTTGAACTCAAGTGACGATCGACGCTCAAATCTTGTCTGCCTTGCGAAACGCCCAGGACGGCTCTGTCTCGGGTGGAGAGCTGTCCCAGCGCCTCAGGATCAGTCGCGCCGCCATCTGGTCGCGGATCGAGGAGATGAGGTCGCTCGGCTATGAGATCGAAGCCAGCCCGCACGAGGGATATCGCCTCCGCAATGTTCCCGACGTGCTGCATGCGGACGATCTGCTTTCTCGACTCGGAAAAACGAAGGTGATCGGGCGGGACATTCGGGTCTTCCAGGAAACAACGTCCACCAATGATGTCATTGAGAAGCTCGCCCGTGACGGAGTTAAGGAAGGCGTGGTTGTCTTTGCGGAATCTCAGTCCAAGGGCCGGGGCCGCTTGGGGCGCAAGTGGATTTCTCCTCTCCGGAAGGGGCTTTGGTTTTCTGTTTTATTGCGTCCAGATCTACGGCCCCAAGAGGCGACTCAGCTCATGATCGCGGGAGCAACGGCGCTGGCGCGGGCGATTCGCGATGAGACAGGACTTTCGCCGGAAATTAAGTGGCCCAATGACATTTTGGTTAACGGAAGGAAAGTCGCGGGCCTCTTGACTGAATTAAGCGCCGAACTCGACCACGTGAATTACATCATTCTTGGGATCGGAGTGGATGTAAATTTGAACGCGTCGGATTTTTCCGCCGAGCTGCGCAAACTCGCCACTTCTCTCAGGATTGAAAAGGGCCACGGCATCGATCGGGCATCATTGGCGGCGGCGGTGTTGCGCGAGTTGGATGCAGACTACGCTCGCATCACGACCGGGCATTTCGAGGCGGTCAGTGATGAATGGGAGGAACTTTGCAGCACCCTCGGGCGCAATATTGGGATCCGGATTGGGGACCGCGTTCTGCAAGGCCGTGCCGAGTCGCTGGACAGCGATGGGGCTTTGTTGTTGCGCACTCAACACGGACGACTCGAACGAATTATTGGCGGCGATGTGACTGTCAAAAAATAGCATGATTCTCCTGTTGGATGTAGGAAACACGCACACGCACCTTGGCTTGGCTAACAACCGGCGCATCGTGAAGCAACGCAACATCTCGACCGAGAGCTGGTCAAATAACCAGGCCGGAATGTTCGTCACGAAGTTTGTGGCGAAGGCGGCTTTGGACGGAGCAATGGTGTGCAGCGTCGTACCGGGCGCAACCCCTCGCGTTCGCCATCTCGTTAAGGCGGCCTGGAGCTTGGAGTGCATGGAACTGACTGCACGAACGGTTGTCGGCGTGGGTATCAATTATCCCAACCCCTCCACGATCGGAGCCGATCGGCTTGCTAACGCTATCGCGGTTAAACATCACTTCGGCGCTCCCGCTGTGGTTGTTGATTTTGGGACCGCGGTGACATTTGACGTGGTGGATCGGTCTGGGAATTACGTCGGGGGCATTATCGCGCCCGGTTTGTCTGCCATGACGGATTACTTGCACGAGAAGACTGCTTTGCTCCCCAAAATCAAGATTCGCGAGATCCGAACGATCATCGGCAAGAATACAAAGGAGGCCATGCTGATCGGCGCGGTGCATGGGTATCGTGGTCTCATTCGTGAATTGCTGGCCGAGCTGCGGCAAACGCTCAAGTGTCCCCGCTTACCGGTGGTCGCAACCGGCGGCTACGCCAAACTCATGGCTTCAAAACTCCCGGAAATCACGGTGGTAAAGCCGTTGCTGACGCTGGAAGGTCTTCGTTTGGCGTGGGGTGGACGTGATGCGTGAGACGTGAGTATGAAGTCTTTGTTTCTTTTTCACGGATCACGGATCACGCATCACGTCTCGCATCGCCTATTCAACTTGCAACCCGCCAATCGAAGCATAAAACTCCGCAACCATGAATCGCATCGTCCAACGATTTGACCGTCTCAAAACCGAGGGCAACAAGGGTTTTGTTGTTTATATTGGAGCCGGCGATCCACATCTCGAAGCCACGCGACAACTCGCGATCGCCTTTGATCAAGCAGGTGTCGATGTGCTGGAGCTGGGCGTGCCCTTCAGCGATCCCCTGGCGGATGGCTTGGTGAATCAGCTCGCGGCGCAACGCGGTTTGGAGTCCGGCACGACACCTTCGAAGGTCTTGCAAACCGTGGCGGCGATTCGACAGGACTCCCAAATCCCCATCGCCCTTTACATCTATTTTAATTTACTCCATAGGCATGGCCTGGAACGGTTCATTGACGATGCTGCGGCGTCGGGTGTGGACGGCTTGCTCGTTCTGGATCTGCCGCCCGAGGAATCCGAGAATTATGAATCACTGATGCGTGCCGCGGGGATGTGCGTTATTTATCTGGTGGCCCCGACCACGCCGGAGGAGCGCATCGAATTGATCGTGAAGCGCGCCAGCGGGTTTATTTATTACATCTCTCGGGAAGGCGTCACTGGAATGCAGGAAAAAGTGGCCGCGAACATCGCTCAGATGACTGCAAGAATTCGGGTCCATACGGATTTGCCAATCGCAGTTGGCTTTGGAATCTCCAATCCCAGCCAGGCTCGAATCGTTGCTGCGAATGCGGAGGCGATCGTTGTGGGTAGCGCAATCGTGAATCAGATTGCGCAGAATGGCAAACATCCGGACTTGGTTCTGCGCGTCACGGAATTCGTCGAGTCGCTCGTTAAAGCTGTTAAAAATATGGTTCGGGAATCATGAAGACAAAATCTGATATCAGCGATCGGTTCGTAATCATCATGGCCGGAGGACGAGGCGAGCGCTTTTGGCCGGTCAGCCGTGAGAAAACCCCCAAGCAACTCATCAAACTGATCGGCAACCGCTCGTTTCTTCAGCAAGCGGTGGATCGCGTCCTCCCGCTTGTCCCGCTGAAGAATATTCTGATTATCACGAATGCCGTCCAAGCGCCCGAAGTCCGCAAACAGTTGCCCAAGCTTCCCAAGGGAAACGTGATTGCTGAACCGGTAGGGCGAGACACTTGCGCCGCCGTGACACTCGGAGCGGCTGTGGTGGGCCAACGCTCGACGACCGGAGTGATGGCTGTCTTACCCGCCGATCATGTAATTCCGGAGGAAAAGAAATTCCAACAAGTTTTATCCGATTCGTTTGATCTGGCAGCGCGTGGACAGGCGATCGTCACGATTGGAATCAAGCCGACAGAGCCAGCGACGGGCTATGGATATATCCACGTTGGGGCACCGTTACCAGCGCCGCGCGGATTGAAGCCGTACAAGACGACGTTCTTCAAGGCGGAGAAATTTGTGGAGAAACCGCATTACGAAAAGGCCGTTGAGTATGTGAGCGGGGGGAATTACAGATGGAATGCGGGGATGTTCATCTGGTCTTTTGTCACCATCACGGAAGGATTGCAGAAACATCAACCCCAGATGGCCGAGGCCTGTCAGCGCTGGTTCAAGTTAGCGGGAACGACGAAGCTCGATAAAGTGTTGGCGAAGGAATATCCAGAGATCAAAAAAGTCTCGATTGACTATGCCTTGCTCGAGCACGCTCAAAATGTGGTGGTGGCGGCTGGCGACTTCGTCTGGGACGATCTGGGCTCGTGGACAGCCCTGGCGCGCCACATCGCACCGGACGCGGAGGGCAATTGCGCCGTGGCTGATTTCATTCACGTCGATGCCGCTCGGAACATAGTGTTTGACGCTCGCGTGAAGCACCGGACGCCCATTGCACTTGTCGGGATGCGGGATTCAATTGTCGTTCAAACGGACGATGCCACGTTGATTGCCCACAAAAGTCAGGCGCAAAAGATCAAGGAACTCGTAGCCAAGCTTTCGGCGATGGCTAAGTATAAGAAGTTGGTATGAGTTTGGTTTGATGAGAGCGCAAGAATGGAGGCCGGCAGTTCCATTCGGAATGAAGGTGTTTGCTTTCGGCGCAGGCGTGGCATTTTGAGCATTCCATTTCCGTCGCTTCCATCCCATCCGTCGCGACAATGATGTCCTTTCGTGAAGATCATGAGCCAATTTCATGTGAGTGGCGGGGGCGCAACTCACCAAACCAGCGGTCTTGACGATGAGGTGGGTCGAGGCGCTGAAGTTTTCCGCATTTTTCTCGGGACTCTGATTCCCTTTTCTGCCACGCTGGGTCCCAGTGGTGTTGCCAAATACAATGCAGGGGCGAGATTTCG
>SIBE01000028.1 GCA_009695265.1 Pedosphaera sp.
GTCAGATATTCCGTTGGCAGTGGTTTCGATTGCAGTCGATCCAGCCAAAGGCCTGCTCGCGGGTATTGCCTTGGAGACGCCCGACACAGTGCGGCTCTACGACATTGCAAACCTGCCGGCAGCGGCCGTCCTGGTGGACCAAGAGTTATTTCCGACGGACAACACCAATGGCAATGGCACTGGCGCAGTCGATTTCGGCGGCGGCCGGCTGTACGCGCTGGATTCAAATAATGGCATAGTGGCGTTTACCGTGAACACGAAGGCGTCGGGGGCTCCCAATCCACCAAAGTTAAGCGGCGCGTTGCGTCAAGGTATTGGGACTTTCGAGTTTACCGTCGCGGGAGGCGCCGCCATTACGTGCGTGGTTCAAGCCACCGTGGACTTTGTTACGTGGACGCCGGTTTCCACAAATACGATCAGCGCCGTCGGGACCGTCCGAGTCACCGATACCGCCGCTGCGAGCGAGAGCAAGAGGTTTTACAGAGCCGTTGTGAGGCCGTAATTCTGAACCGGCAAAATCCGTTCGTCAAAACGGATGACGGTGCCGCCGTTCGTCGCTGGGCTGGAAGATCGTGGTCCTTTTTACGAAAACACGACGCGCGGTCTCGGGACTAAGCCAGGAGATTAATTGTCGATCTCGGGAGGGAATTTGCCCGCGCTAAATTCGCGGTGCTCGACTGAACGGCCAGCTTGTAACCGGCCAACCGTGTGCTTTCGTCAGCAAAATCCAGGTCATTCAGCCGGCTGCTTGCCGCTGAGAGATTCTCGCTTAAGACTGAGTTAGTCTCGGCAGTCACATTTAAACGTTGCAAGTTGGCCCCGACACCGGCTCGGAGGCTCGCCAAGTTTTCGATGGCGGTGCTGACAGTGTCGAGCGCGGTCGCAGCGGCGGAGGGATTGGAGATCGAGATACCGCTAAAAGTGTCGCCAACACCACCGGAAGGTCCAGAGGCCGCCAAGTTAACACGTCCGAGAGAAAAGCTGGTGCCATCGCTGTCGCCTGCAATCGGCAAGTCCGAAGAGGAGAACAAATTCACCCCGTTAAAAGTTTGGTTCCCAATGTTGCTGAGATGGTCTTGCAACTGGGTGAACTCCTGTTGGTAAATCGCCAAGTCACCGGAGTTCTTCGTCGGATCTTGGGCCAGAACGCTTAATTCACCCATTCGGTTCAAAGCCGACTGGGCCTGGCCCAGGAAGCCATCTTGCGTTTGGCTGAATGAAACGGCGTTGCTTACGTTAGAGTCTGCGGCGCTGATTCGGCTTATTTGGGCGTCAAACTTTATGAATTGAGCCAAGCCAGCAGGATCGATATCAGGCGAAACGTTCTTGACCCCGGCTGCGGATCTTCCAACGGACCTCTGGAGGCGGAAAGTGGCGTCGGCCAAGATCCGCGCGATGTGATCGGCCGGTCTGTTATTACTGATTGAACCAATTGCTTCGATGGCCATAAATTCCACGCGGCTTACTGTCTATTCCTGGAGATAAGCATTTTCAACAACAAAAAACAAGCATTGTCCATGCCTTCTTAAATTTGGGAAATCGAAACGCCGTATTGAAGCGAGCCTCCGGTGGCAATCAACCGAAGCGGAATTCCCGAAGGAATCCTTCGGTCGGGGCATTGATCTGAACGCGCCGCTGGGTGAACGGATCGATGTAAGCCAAGGAAACAGCGCGCAGCCCCAGCTTCACTCCGCGTCGATTCGTTCGCCTCGGTCCCTCGGTCGATGATCCCTGTAGCGAGTAGAGGGGATCTCCGACCACGGGGTGGCCTGTTTCTGCAAGGTGAACGCGGATCTGGTGCGTTCGGCCAGTGACAGGACTGGCCTCGATCAGTGCCGTGTTCTGGCTCCGTTGAAGCACTCGAAAATGGGTTTCCGCGTCTTTGCCTCCGCGCGGGTCCACTTTCACTTGGCCGATCTCCTCGGGATTTGGAGCCAACCTCAACTGACATATCCATTCATCCTGTTTAGGAACACCGGTCACAACGGCCAGGTAAACTTTCTCCATCTTTCGCGATTCAAATAAATCACCAAGAGAGTTCACAGCTCCCTGACTCTTTCCCAATAATAGAATGCCGGTGGTATCGGCGTCGAGCCGATGGATGTTCCGCAGGTATTTAAGATTGCGTGAACGCGCCCAATAATCCCCGGCGGCGATGGATGATGTGATGGCCGTTTGAAGATTGCGATTTGTCTTTTGCCAAGAAAATGGAACGAGCATCCATCCGGGTGGTTTGTCGATAGCCATGACCGACCGATCTTCGTAAAGAATCGGGATCTGCTCCTCGTCCGCCAGCTCAATGAAGTTTGGTTTAGCCATGAAAGCATGCCCTTGGAAGCAAGGAATCTCGCCGTGCTGAACACATCGACAGATCGGTTTGGGGATGGCGGTCAACGGCCATGTCTTCCCTAAATCCGTGACAAGCCGCGATTGTTAACGCTATTTTTCGCCCATGGACAAACCCATCTTGACGCTCGGTCATTCTCCAGACCCGGACGATGCCTTTATGTTTTACGCCTTGGCGCACGAGTTGATTCCCACTCACGGGTTTAAGTTTCGGCATATCTTGCAAGATATCCAGACTTTGAACGAACGCGCGACGCGCGGCGAGCTGGATATTTCGGCGATAAGCATTCACGCCTACGCCTATGTGAGCGATCAGTATGCCTTGCTTCCAAGTGGCGCGAGCATGGGTGATGGCTATGGCCCGATGTTGGTGGCAAGAGAGGCGTTTTCCAAGGAAGAGATCGCCCAAAAGAAAATCGCCATCCCGGGCACGATGACCAGCGCGTTCCTGGCCTTGCAGCTTTGGTTGAACCGGCCGGCCGCCGAATTCAACTACGTCGTTGTCCCTTTCGATCAGATTTTCCAGGCAATCCGGTCAGGTGAGGCCGAGGTGGGGTTGATCATCCATGAGGGCCAGTTGACTTACAAAAACGAAGGCCTGCGGCTTTGCGAGGATTTGGGGGTTTGGTGGGGACGCGAGAACGAAGGCCTCCCGCTTCCGTTAGGTGGCAACGTCGTTCATAAGCGCTTTGAAGCACCGATCCGCGCCAAGATCGCTGAAATCTTGGCGGCCAGTATCGAGTACAGTCTTGGTCATCGAGCCGAAGCGGTGCATTACGCGCTGAGATTTGCGCGAGACATGGGCCTGGAGTTGGCCGATCAATTCGTGGGGATGTACGTGAACCACTGGACTGTCGATTACGGTGAGAAAGGCCGGGAATCCATCCGCCGCTTTCTCACTCGGGCCTACGAGTCCGGCCTGATTGCGCATCGGCAGGAACTTGAATTTGTCGGCTGCTAATTCCAAGTCGCTTTCAAGCTGGAAAAAGATAGGACGAGGCCAGCGCAGCTAATTCTTGCCGGCAAAGAAATCTTTCTGAATTTTTTCGAGCGCCTTCCGGATATCTTTATACTTGGCTGTCTCGGGCACGAAAAAGGAGGTCCAAGCTGGGCGTTTGGGCATCTTCTCGAAACATTCAAAGAAAGGGAGAACCCCTTCAATCGTACAGCCGGCATCGAGAGCATTGCGGACACCCAGCCTGAGGGCTTCCTCCCATTCTTTCGGAGTCAGAAGATTATTGATCGGCACCTGTTTGGTCTCGCCCACATTCAATTGAGCGATGTATTTCTTATAATGACCCAGGTAGTGGTTGGCTAATTTGATGCCGACCATTACGCCCACAATCGAATTAAAATTGCTGTACTGCTCATTGATCATGTCCTCAGTCCAGTAACGCTTGTCGGTGTCGTTGGGCAGCGGCTTCAATTCCTTTTCGCCGCTTTCCTGAGCAAGACTGAGAATGTACTTCGGGAAATACCCTTTTTCGATCTTATCAATGGCTTTGGCATGAGCCACATTGTTGATCAGATCGATGAAGCCAGCCGAAATGACAATCACTGGAAGCGGTTTAGGTTCTTCGGGGACCTCCTCCAGCTTGACGAAGGGCATATCGTCTGTGTCAATGGACACAGGCTTAAGATGGATCTTGTCCTGGTATTGCGGTTTTAATGCCTTCTGAATATCCATGCCAAGGTTCCGAGTGTTGCTCAAACTCGTTTTGTAAGTGGGAGCATCAGAATCGCACGGTTGGGCGATCGCAGAGAAACAGAGCCAAAGGGTGGCAGCCAAAGTGATTGCGCGGAGGGAAAAAGTTTTCATGAATAGTTCGGCCACAATGGTGTCACAACAAACCAGACGGTTATCCGTCCCGTTTATGGCGTCAATCGTAAAATGAGCACCGACGCTTCTCGTGAAGGCTTTCCGTTTACACCGTTGCCTCGCGTCAAAGGCCGTGGCATACCTTTCACCCCATGAATTACCGACGCTTCGGACGCACTGAAATATCGATGCCTGTCTTCTCGTGCGGAGGAATGCGCTACCAGTTCAAATGGCAGGATGTCGATCCGAAGGAGATTCCGCGCGACAACCAGCAGAACCTCGAAGCGACGATTCATCGCGCCATTGAATTAGGGATTAACCATATCGAAACTGCCCGCGGCTACGGGTCATCAGAGATGCAGTTGGGTTCAGTCTTGCCGACTCTGCCCCGCGACAAAATCATCGTTCAAACCAAAGTGGTGCCGCATGAAAGCGCTGAAGATTTTTTGAAAACTTTCGACCGCTCGTTGAAGAATCTTCGACTCGATTATGTCGATTTGCTGGCGTTGCACGGAATCAATAACCGGAAGTTGCTGCATGACTCGGTAAAGAAGGACGGGTGTGTGGCCGCCGCCCGGAAGTTGCAGAAGGAAGGCCGAATTCGTTTCCTCGGCTTCTCCACGCATGCGACGACGGACATCATTTTGGACGCCATTGCGTCCGATGAATTCGACTATGTGAATGTCCACTGGTATTTCGTCAACGACCTGAACTGGGCGGCTATCGAGGCGGCATACCAGAGAGACATGGGCGTTTTTATCATCAGCCCCAATGATAAAGGAGGCAAACTCTACGCCCCTCCGCGAAAACTCATCGATCTCTGCCAGCCGATAACTCCCATGCAATTCAACGACCTCTACTGTCTGGCGCGCCCGCAAGTCCACACGCTGAGCTGTGGCGCGGCCAGGCCAGGCGACTTCGATGAGCATGTCAGAGCATTGGATCATTACGACTGCATTGGGGCTACCATCGAGCCAATCGAAGAGCGGTTGCGTGCCGAGATGAAAAAAACACTCGGAGCAGACTGGTGCCAGCGTTGGTTTGAAGGGCTACCGCAATATGTCGAGGTTCCCGGCAACATCAATATTTTGGAAATTCTACGCTTGTGGACTTACGCAAAATCGCTGGACTTAATCGACTGGGGAAAGATGCGCTATAACTTGCTGGGTCAAGGCGATCATTGGTTTCCGGGTGAAAACGCCGCTCTAATCAAAGATGTGGATCTGCGGCTGGCCGCCTCGCAAAGCCCATTTGCAGATCGAATTCCGGGCATTCTCCGCGAGGCGCACGAGATGCTGTTTGACGTGCCGAAAAAACGCTTGAGCGAAAGTTGATTGTCGGTAACACCACTCAACCCGTCTATGTTCACGCAGACAATCACGTCTCGGACATGTGCGGCATCAAAAAGTTTTCGCGCTAGGCAGCTTTCTTTTTCGGTGCTGGAAGTTCCTTCAGGAATGTCTTTACGGGGAACTTGGTGCCGGGGCATCGCGTATGAATGGGATTAATCTGTTGATGCGTTTTGATGGCTGCTCCGCTTAGCCCACACCCCCGCATCAGGTAATCGACTAACGCGTGCAGGTGGTTCATCTGCTTCTGGGTCGGCTTATTATCGTCAAAATTCCCGACCAGGCAAATGCCAACGCTCTGCTCGTTGAGAGATTCGCTCGCCAAATGACCGCCTCTGATCTGGTCAGTCCACCGCTGGCCAATGACAACTTCTCCATCCCCCATTCCTTTTCCGTTGCCGATCACGAAATGGTAAGCCAATCCATTCTCCATATGGCGTTCTTGACGGTGGTACAGGTCCATTCCCTTCGCACTGCCCGATTCCGTGGCGCTATGATGGATGACGATGTATTTCCATTTTTTGCGAGTAATTCGTGTTTCGTCCAATAACTTCAGGAGAGCGGGATCCAGGGTGGGCCTTTTCGCCGCCGGCCTCCGATCAGGGATAGCGATGCGAAGGACTTTGCCGATGTAGATTTGATTGGGTTCTTTCAAACCGTTAAGCTGCATCAGCGCTGCCACGCTCACACCCTGCCTTCGCGCAATTTCGGTCAACGTATCATTCTTCTTAACGGTGTACCGCTTCTCCGCCGCAGTCGCAGCGATTGGGAAAATAACCGATGCCAACAGAAACCAGAACAGGGTCATCCGAAAAACCATCATAAGGCGGGCGCTGTGCATTATTAAACCGATCATGACTCGCGTATCATATCTGATCCAGTGTTCACCAGAAGATTTTGAATCGATTTCGCTGTCGAGCATTCTTCCGCTCTCCGCATCCTGAAGCTGGTTCACGAGTCGATATCCGGAATCGCGGACTGGGGCTCGCGATCGAGCCGCCCTTCCCCACGTTGACATCTCGCTTGAGCTTTTTCACCGAGACATTATTTTCATGCCATGCCGATTTACGAATTCCATTGCGGGAAGTGCGATCAGGATAGTGAAGTGCTGGTACGTTCCAGCCATTGGGAAGGAACAGCCTGCCCACATTGCGGTTCGACCAAACTGGCCAAAAAGCTTTCTGTCTTCGCTTCGAGCGGCGGCGATGGCGCTGGCAATGAAGGAGCTGCTTGCTCCGGAGTTCCTCGCTCCTGCGGCCGCTGCGGCACGGGAGTTCCGCACTCGCACTGAGTGACGGCATTCATGCCTCCCGCGCCTTGAGAAGGACCGCCGTCAGGCGATTTAGGCACACAACTCTGAGGGGGTGATCTTCAGCAAATTCTCCGCAACCCAAGTGGGCCGATGCGTGCCCAGTTGTTCGCAAGAAAATCCTCCGGTCCCAACGGCCAGCACTTTCGCGTTGATCGCGTTCGCGCAGGCAATATCGAGCGGAGTGTCTCCGATAACAAGGATGTGTTCCCCAGGCAATCGGCCTCCTAGCCGTTGACGACCGCGGCGTTGCGCGATGAGGGCTAACCGGTTGCGGTCTTCGTGATCATCTCCGAAGGCGCCTGACTCGAAAACTTCCCATAATCCGAAGTGACGCAGCTTGATTTCTGCTCCCAAACGAATATTCCCTGTCAGCAACCCTAAGAGCGGCGGAGTTGGCAGGCGCTCAAGATTGCTGATGAATTCGTTGACGCCGGGGCAGACGCCTCCATCCAGTTGCCCAAGCCAATGGTCGAGCCAGAAAACGTAGGCATCGAAAAACCGTCGGAAATTGTCTGGCGTTGCCTCGATGCGATGTTGGCGGAAGCATTCTCCGACGAGTGAAGTATCGGTGCGCCCGGCGAAGCTCAGACCTTCAGTGGCTCTCGGAATCTTGAACTCCGAAGCAAATGTGCACTCGAAAGCTTTGCCCCCAGCTCCTCCGGTGCGGAGCAAGGTGCCATCGATATCAAATAAGACCAGTCGGACCACAATTGGAAGTTAATAGGGCGAGGCGGTGAAGGCAACTTTAACCCTCCTTCGAAAGCGCGCCCAATCGTTTCCAGACCTGATCGAACCATTGGCGCTGCGGCGGGTAAAGATATGCAGATTCAATCAGGCTTCCAATCGCCCACGCTTGATCAAATTGCTGAAGGCCAAAATAAAGCTCAAACAGATCCAAATGGTAATGCGTGGTCTGGGAACGAGTGAGATGAGTTCTATTCACACTTTTCAAAAGAAATTCTGCCTCCCGATGACGGTGATTCAACAGCAACGCGGCGCTATGGTTGACGATGGCGGCCAGTGATCTCGGATTTTGGGCGTACAACCGCAAGGTTAATCCGATGGCTTCTTCCTGGCTTTGCCGAGAGATAATGAGGCTCGCGGCGTAATTGTTGACGACAACGGAATCGAGAGGTCGGAGCTCGAAAGCGCGTTTGCTGGCCGCAAGCATCAGATCCACTTGTTTGAGTTCGTCAGCGATATTAAAAAGGAGCATCCAATAGTTCGGATCATCCTTCAGATCTCTCTCCAGCTTGCGAAGCACCTCGCTGGCGATCGCTGGAAATCCCAATCGTAGGAGTTGGGAGGCGACAGAAAATCCGAGGCTCGGCTCATTTACCCCCCACTCCACCAGGGTGTGAAATGCGGCCTCAGCGAGGAATTGTCGGCTGAGGGCCAGCTCAGCACGCCCTTCCAAAAAATAGCTGTAGGCATAGAGCTGTTGATGCAGTGATTCGTGTCCGCGGATTTGAACTGCCGCTCGCCGCAGCTCTTCCCACTGTTTGGCCTCCATCAACTCGTTGGCATAAGAGATCCAGAAGTTCGGCTCATCACCGAAACTCGGGGCGGAGCGCTTGAGAAGCCGAAGCGCCTGGTCGCGCAGGCCGAGGTCCACGAAGAGTTCAGCCAGCTTTATGGTTTCCAGGACAGAAGCGGGCGGATCTTCATGGGCTTGCGCCAAACCAATCGCTTCAGCTTTCCGTCCGGACAGAAATAGCAATCGCCAGTATCCGATGTGATGAATGAGAGTATCTGATTGCCACTCCTCCAAGCGCTGAAGCGTCGTCAGGTAACGATCGACATCAAATAAGCGCGCATACGCCGCCAGTTGCAAGCGACACGCCAAGGTCCGAAAGGCCGGATCAAGCGTCGCCGCATCGAGATACGCCTGCGCGGCCGTCCTCGCGTCTAGAGAACCCCATCCAACCAAAAAGGCCGAGTCGTAGAGGGCCAGCTCTGGGTCGGAGGGAAGCCTCTGAGAAACCTCCTGCCAACGCGTTCGAAAGGCGTTGATCCTCCCTCGATTAAAAAGACTCTTGAGATATCTCGCCTCTAACGTCGGCGTAAACCGACCTTTCCTCGGCTCTAGCAAGCTGATGAGAAGGTCCAAATGCCCCTCCCTGATAAAAACTTCCGACACCAATTCCAAATCCAAAATGTTCGTGCTCGTGAGCTTGAGGAGCCACACCGATTGCCGCAAAGCATCGCGGGCATCGTGAGACCGGCGCGCGTCTTTCAAAAATGTTCGGATGCCTCCGCGGAACAGCTCAGCATCGGCCTGATTCTTCGCAGCGGCCGCCTTCCACGCATAATGTGCTTCCTCGAACTGTCCCGCCGCGGTCGCCTTCAACGCGGTCCGCTTGAGAGACCAGGCTTGAGCAATGTCAAGCCCGCTGACCTTGATGATCGGAAGAAATCCCTCGGGTGAAGTCCTCCAAATCTTGGGCAGGAACAACCCCAAAAACAGCAGAAAAAAGAGAAAGCAAACGACAAAAGCTCCGAACCAAGGTTCATGAACTAATAAATGAATGAGTGGATTCTGAGCAGACCAATAGCGTAGGCGTCTTCTGGAAATTAACCTCATGGCGAGGCATTTCTAACAAACCCGATCGGAATGGCAAGCGCAGAAAAATGGATCGAGATTTGTCATACGATAGGCCGAGCCGGTGTCACGGGCGTGTGTCGTCGCCGGGACGGAAAATCATGAAGATGGCAAATTCACCGTGGCAATTTCGCGCGGTCGGTGGCTTTCAAAATCGAAGGGTCAGTTTGGCATAGACCGCACGATCCGCTTCCGCGTTCCGATACGCGATAATGAGAGGCGAGCTTTCGCGGTGATGTGCTTGCAGGAGGTTGCGCCCCACCAGGGCGAGTTCGACGTGCTTGTTCGGTTTCCAGGCCAGACGCATCTGCATCTCGGTGTAGTCGGAAATGCCATAATACGGAAGGCGGTCCACGTAACGCAGGCCCAAACCCCATTCGATGTGTTGTCCGAACTCCACATCAGACTGAAGGAAGAGTTGATGATGGGGATTAGCGCCTTCTTCAAAATCTTGAATCACTGAAGGCGCTGAACCCCTCGTTTCAAACTCCGTTTCCAACAGCGTATAACCGCACCGCAAGCGCCACGAGTCCATCGGCTGCCACGAGGGGAGCACTTCCGTCCCGTAGGTCTTGCCGAAGAGATCGTTGGTGATCAGGTAAGGCACCGCCAGATACGGTGACGGAGAACTTCGAAGCTCCAACGGCAGCGTCAAGAGCGATCTCAAATTATCCTAGTCGTTGTAGTAGGCCGTCCAATCCACCGTCAAGCGCGGGTGAATCGTGGCGCGATAGCCGATCTCGTAAGCGATCAGTTCTTCAGAGCGGAAATTTGGGTTTCCCTCGACCGGGAACAATATTTCCACCGGACCGAGTGGAATCGGCTCCGCAAAAATAGAAGCGTCCCGCTCAACACGCGATGGAGTGCGCGCTGCCCGCGAGACCACTCCCCACAAGGTGTGCCGTTGATGGGGCGTCCAAGCCATGCGCGCGCTGGGTTGGACTTCAAAACCGGTAAAGTCGTTATGTTCCACCTTCGTGCCGAGAGTCAATTGCAAGAGGTCAGGGACAAGCGCGACCTGGTCTTGAACAAATGCGCTGACGAGTTGCAGCCCGACGCTGGGATCGCGCATCTTGAAATCCACACTCTCGCTGATGTTGTCCACCGAATGCCGATAACCCGCGCCTGAAACGATTTCATGCCGATCCCCTATGTGAAAGCGATATTGGGTGTCCAGATCGGCGGTGTCCCGCAGCTCACGCCCGACGCCGAACCCGCGATCCGTCCGGTCATAGAACATCTGGACTGAGAGCTCTGAATCGGCGGAGAATTCATGAGTCCATCGGCCCAATATATTCGCGCCTTGCGCGGTATCGTGATAGTCCACCGGCGTCAACTGCGGAGGAGTGAACGACGAACGATAAACTGGTCCGCCCAAATGGCCCCGGTAATAGTCCCCTTGCAGCGTGAGACGATTGTTCGGCGAAGCCTCCCAGTCCATCCGAAACCCGCCTTGCGCCATCGACCAAGCTTCGCCGTCCCCTCCACCGCTGACCTTCGTGAATTCATCGCGGTCCGCGTATTTCGCATAGACTCGATAAAAAGCGTTCGTTGCCAACTGCCCGCCGTAACGGACGGTGCCGAACGCACGTTCCTCAAGCCCTCCGCCGCCGCTGATCAGAGTTCCCTGGGTTTCCTTGGCGTTTTTGGTGACTATATTGATGACCCCGTTCACAGCGTTGGCACCCCATTGAGTGGCTCCAGGACCGCGAATGACCTCTATCCGGTCGATGTCTTCCAAAGCAGTATCCAGCTCCTCCCAAAGCACGCCGGAAAACAATGGCGTGTAAAGCGTCCGACCATCCATGAGAACCAGCAATTTGTTTGCGAACGTGTCATTGAATCCTCGGGCGCTGATGGCCCACTGACGGGAATTCGGACGAGCCACCTCAAGCCCTGGCACCATGCGCAGCACCTCCGGCAACGATGTCACCCCAGAGCGTCGGATGTCCTCCTGCGTGATGACAACAATAGCTCCCGCCGCGCCGGACAGACTCTCGCTCCTCCGTGAAACACTCGTGACCGTGATCTTCCCGAGATCCTCAAAGCTCAGTTGAAGCAAATCCGGGTTCTCAGGTCGTGCTGCCAGGACCTCTGGTTCGGCCCCGAGGCCACGTGATGCTGTGAGGAGCATCATCAACATGAGTTCAACAGTCGCGATCCGCACAACGGGACAACGAAACCAGAGGCCTCGAGATACATTCCCTATATTCTGTCGCATGTCGCTGTCCTCGATTGTTCGAGCAGAAAACTCATGGGAAGGCGCGTTTTCACGTCGAGCCCGACCATGGCCATCGAAAAGCGTTGACACAAGAAGAATACTTTTCCGCATCCTCTCGCTCGATCAGCCGAAGGTCCAAAGGAGAATCGAACGCTTCTCGCCATCAAAGCGAATTGGAGAGAGCTACCGGGCCGATGCTCACTCGATCACACCGCCGCCGAGGCAAATTTCAGCGTTGTAGAAAATAGCTGACTGGCCAGAAGCGATGCCTTGGTCTTTCTCGGCAAGCGTCACTTCCCAGCGCTGCTCGCCTAGGCAACGGATTTGACATTCTTCCAGATGAGGACTGTGCCGGACTTTGGTTTGCAAATTGGTCTCAGCTGGCTCTCCCGCAATCCAATGAACAGGATTGACCGTAAACTGCTTCTTGGCGTGGTCGAGGTAGTGGTTCGAGTGCGCGACATAGACACGATTGGCTTCCACATCCTTCTTGACGACGTACCAAGGGCCGCCGCCCAAGCCCAAGCCCTTCCGCTGGCCAACTGTATGAAACCAATATCCTCGATGCTCAGCGAGCTTTCGGCCCGTCTCTATTTCGATGATCTCGCCCATTTTTTCGCCAAGATGGTATCGAATGAACTCCGGATATTTGATCTTGCCAAGAAAGCAGATCCCCTGGCTGTCCTTTCTCTCCCTGTTCGGTAAATCCAACTCGTGCGCGAGCTTCCGAACTTCAGGCTTGGTCAGATGCCCGATAGGAAACCAAAGCCGACGAAGCTGCCGTTGATCGAGTGCGGAAAGAAAATAGGTCTGGTCCTTCACCGGATCGGGAGAACGCTTCAAAAGGAACGTTGGAGCCTTAGATTTGTCGTCACCCAGGACCAGGGAGAGGTCGGAAGGTTGAGGAACTCGCTTCAGATCGCTGATAACGCCGCCGGTCTCCTCGATTTGAGCGTAGTGACCTGTGACGATTTTATCAAAGCTCGGGTCGATCCTTTCAAAGAAGAGTCCGAACTTGATCCTTTGGTTGCAGAGAATATCCGGGCTCGGCGTTCGCCCTTGCCGAAGCTCGTCGAGAGAGCAGGCGACGATTCGCTCTTGATATTCGGTTTGCATCGACACAATTTCCAATGGAACTCCCGCCGTGTCGCAGACAGCTCGGGCGTATTGCAAGTCTTCTTCCCAGGGACAACTCCCAAGATAAGAGAGTTCATCCTCAAGCCAGATTTTCAGATAAAAGGCAGTAATATCCTTGTGCCCTTCCTTCTTGACCAAGTGGAGGGCAACTGAACTATCGACGCCGCCAGATAAGAGAACTGCAATCTTCATGGAATGCTGCAAAGATACAAAACTAGGCTCGGACAGAAAGCGGAGGGTGTCAAGAATCCGGCAATTGTGATTCACAATCACTCGATCCGAGCTGCCATTCAGAAATTTCAAGATTCAAATTCTCAAGCCTCTACTTTTGCTCTATCACTGACGCGCTACATGACTCGGCCCGAATCCACCTTTTACGTCACAGGCGGAACTCTACGCCACGACGCGCCGTCGTACGTTGAGCGCCAAGCGGACAAAGACCTCTTGAACGGCCTCGTTAAAGGGGAATTCTGTTACGTGCTTACCTCACGGCAGATGGGCAAGTCCTCGCTCATGGTACGGACGGCTAACAAGCTCCGCGAGCAAGGGACCACAGTTGTGGTTCTTGACTTGACGGCCGTCGGACAGAACCTTGCGCCGGAGCAATGGTATGGCGGATTATTGAGCCGTCTCGGCCATCAGTTGCGCATGGAAGATACGCTGGATGATTTCTGGTTTCGTCATGAAACGCTCGGGCCATGCCAACGATTCTTCACCGCCATTCAACGAATTGTTCTCCCGGCGCTGCTAAAGAGCGAAGAGGAAGCCCTGGCGAAGGGACAACGGAAGCCTCGAGTCCCCGGGGTCACGCGGCAAGGCGCCGAGCGGCTCGTGATATTCGTCGATGAGTTGGACGTCGTGCGCAGTCTCGCGTTCTCGACCGACGAGTTCTTTGCGGCGATTCGAGAGTGTTACACACGGAGAGCTGAAGATCCGGACTTCAATCAGTTGACGTTCTGTTTGCTGGGAGTGGCGACTCCGAGTGATCTGATTCGAAACACGCAGCTGACACCCTTCAACATTGGGAAACGAATCGAGTTAAGAGATTTTGAGGAGCACGAGGCGCTCGCGCTGGCCAATGCGTTGGGACATCCACCCCAGATCGCACAACGAATGCTCCGTCGAATCCTGTGCTGGACAAGTGGACATCCTTACTTAACTCAACGTTTGTGCCAAGCTGCGGCTAACCATCCGACTGCGTCGGGCACTCGCGGCGTGAACGAGCTCTGCCGTGAAATCTTCTTCTCGAATCGAGCTCGCGAACGGGACGACAATCTGCTGTTTGTCCGCGAACGACTTTTGCGGAGCGAAGTGGACTTGATCAATCTATTGCGTCTTTATCGCAGAGTTCATCGAAGCACACAGATCGCCAGTTTTTTCCGCTTTCATATTGCCCTCCGGAAGATTGAGCCGGTGGCTGACGAAGAGACCAATCCCCTGGTTAGCATTCTTCGTCTTTCCGGTGTGACGAAAGTGGAGAAAGGCATTCTGCGTGTCCGGAACCGAATCTATCATCGAGTTTTCGACCCCGCGTGGGTCGAAGCGAACATGCCGGTCGCGGAGCTTTGGCGTCGGTGGCTGACTATCTGGGGGGCGATCAAGCGGGCCGGCGCGTTCATCGCAACCGCGTTCATCGTCCTCCTTTTGACGTCGGTGGCCCTGGCGGTATGGACGAGGCCTTGGGAAAGGGTGCGCTTTGAAAGGACGCCACGAACTGCCCGGCATGTCAACCGCCCCAAGCCCCATGTGCCACTTCGCGAAGCAGCCGCCACACCTGCGATGATCGATTTGTCGGGCTTTTACAACGCCGCCCTCAACGAGGCCTGGTACCCGGGCCCGCGCACCAATAACCTGTCGGCCTTGCCGCCGGGTCTGAAGAAGTTGGCTGGTGTGGAGTTCGATGTTCGCGGCCTGATTCAACTGGCTGGCATGAATCTTGGGCGCGAAGGCTTTCCTGAAGCAGTGAGAGGGATCGCCGTGAGACAAAAGTGTCAGCGTTTTCATTTTCTGCACGCTGCTGCCTGGAAAGTGCCGGAGGGGACGCAGATCGGGAATTACGTCATCCGATACGCGGACGGCAAGAAGCGGTTTATTCCCATCTTGTACGGCCAAGATGTGAGTGATTGGCTCGTTACGAAAAACGAAAAGCCGGATAAAGAGTTTGAAACGCTCGCGTGGAAAGAGCCCAGCGAAGCGAGTGGTTCAGAAAATCGCTCGAAAAGACTCTTTAAAAGCACTTGGGAAAACCCATTCCCGGAGGTGGAAGTTCTGACCATCGATTACACGAGTACGATGACCGACGCCGCGCCATTCCTGATCGCGATATCGGTTGAACCCAGATAAGGCGCTGAAAGATTGACGGGAAAATTCTTTTGCTTGAGCAGAGCGGCCACCTTACTCTCGGCCAACACTCGACAGGTCAATCAACCTCAATGAAAACACTCATGCCCTCGCTTAAAATCCTTGCGCTACCACTCGCTCTGCTCGCCGGTTGCCGAACCGCTCCGATTCAGCATGTCGGCCCCTTGACAAGTGGAGAGCACCTGACGCCGACCCATCAGTTGCTCCATCCCGCAGGCCAGTCGGTCGAGTTCGGTGGCCGTCCCATCGATCTCGTCCTCGCACCCGACGGGCGAACGCTCTTCGTCAAGGACAACCGCGGGTTAGTGGTGATCGATGCCGAAACGTGGCAGGTTCGACAGGAATTGAAGTTGAGCGAAGGCGGCGGTTCTACCCATGGAATATATGTCACGCGGGACGGCTCCCGCATCTATCTCTCCACCGCGCAGAACGGACTTTGGGAAGCCAAAGTCGCGGCGGATCGCAAAGTGAGCTGGGGAAAGAAGATCACTCTTCCCGGCCCTGCCGGCAAGGGGAACTCCCACGTCGGAGGACTTGCGCTCTCGATCGATGAATCAAAGGCTTTCATCTGCCTGTCGCGCAATAACAGCCTGGCCGTGGTCGATCTGGCCTCCGGCACGTTGGTGAAAGAAATCCCTGTTGGCGTGGCTCCCTTCGACGTCCTCCTCGCCCAGGATGGCAAGACTGCGTTTGTCTCGAATTGGGGAGGCCGCCATCCTGCGAAACGGGAAAAGTCCGCGAAATCTTCGGAGACTGACACCCTGGTGGACGAGCGGGGTGTGGCTGCCAGCGGAACGGTCTCGGTCGTGGATTTGGAAACGGGCAAGGAGACCGCTCAGATTGTCACGGGGTTGCACCCGTCGGACCTTGAACTGAGCGCCGATCAGCGCACTCTCTATGTGGCAAACGCCAATTCGGATTCGGTCAGCGTGATTGACACGGCCACACGGCGAGTAGTCGAGTCCATCGTGGTGCGTCCCGACCCAGCGCTTCCGTTCGGGAGCGCTCCCAATGCTCTGGCTCTGAGCAAAGATGGAACCAAGCTTTATGTGGCCACCGGCGGCAATAATGCTGTAGCCGTCGTGGCGCTTGGAAACCGTCCGTCCGCGAAGCTCGAAGGATTCATCCCGACCGCATGGTATCCCGGCGGCTTGGTCACTGATGGAAAAAATCTCTACGTCGCGAATGTCAAAGGGTTGGGTTCTCGGAACAAATCGCCCGACAAGAATGGTTGGAATAGCCATAACCATCTCGGGACCGTCACAAAAGTCGCAATTCCTACGACCGACGTCCTGCAGTCATACACTCGACAAGTCAAAGCCGACGCCCGGGTTCCCGAGATCCTGCGCGCCTGGGAGAAAACGACTCGTTCCAGAAAACCTGCGCCTGTCCCGACGCACCTCGGCGATCCGTCGGTCTTCGAGCACTTGGTTTATATCATCAAAGAAAACCGGACGTACGATCAGGTTTTCGGCGATTTGTCGCGCGGCAATGGCGACCCGACATTGTGTGTTTTCGGCCGCGAAGCGACTCCGAATCACCATGCATTGGCCGAACAGTTTGTTCTCTTGGATAATTATTATTGCAACGGGGTTCTGTCTGCGGACGGCCACGCCTGGGCCATGGAAGGATATGTCACAGATTATTTGGAGAAATCCTTTGGCGGTTTTACGCGCAGCTACCCTTTCTCGGGAGACGACCCGATCAGTTTCGCCTCTTCCGGGTTTATCTGGGACAACGTCCTCCTGCACGGCCTTTCCTTTCGCAATTACGGTGAGATGGGAAAAACGGAAACAGTTCCCGCCAATGCCACTTTCACGGCTGTGTACGACGATTTTCGGATGAAAGCGGGCAAGGTTGGTTTCAAACACGACATTCAGATCGACATGCTCCGCCGTTACAGTTGTCCCGACTCGCCCGGTTGGAACATGAAGATTCCCGACGCCATCCGGGCGGAGGTTTTCCTCAATGAATTCCGAGAGAACGAGAAGAACGGCGCGTGGCAAAACCTGACGATTATCTACCTGCCGTCCGATCATACCTCAGGCACCCGGCCAGGGGGCCCAACACCTCGGGCTCAAGTCGCGGACAATGATCTGGCAGTAGGACGGATCGTGGAGAGTATCTCTCGAAGCCGGTTCTGGCCGAAGACGTGCATCTTCGTCATCGAAGATGATCCACAAGCGGGCTTCGACCATGTGGACGGACATCGATCGCTTTGTCTGGTCGCGAGCCCGTACACCAAGCGCGGTGCCGTTGTCAGCCACTTTTACAATCAGACCTCAGTCCTTCATACGATGGAGCGAATGCTGGGAATTCCTCCGATGAATCAAATGGATGCGCTTGCTCCGCTGATGACTGAGTGCTTCACCAAGACGCCGGATTTTACGCCCTACACGAGTTTGCCAAATCAAATACCGCTCGATGAGATGAACAAACCTTTGAGTGAATTGCGCGGACTCGAACTTTATTGGGCGGAGAAAAGCGTGGAGCAATCCTTCGACGAAGTGGACCAAGCGGATGAAGATACTTTGAATCGAATTATCTGGCACTCAGTCAAGGGCGTTGAGAATACCTATCCGGCCACGTTGGCTGGCGCGCACGGCAAAGGCTTAAGAGGACTGCGCTTGAAATTAGGCCCGAACGAAGAAGACTGATGGAGTGTCTGCGCCGTCTTGAATAACTCGCATTTTGGACCGCGCGCTGTTCCCGACCCGCTCGGAGCACCGGCTCCATGTTTTCTAAAGCGCGGATTTCTTCGATAGATGTCGTGGGGCTTGCCGACTGGTTTGTTTCCCGGTTAGCTTTTCGCCATGTTCAGACCGTGCATTGACCTCCATGAAGGTAAGGTGAAACAGATCGTCGGAGGCACTCTCGGCGACGACCCCTCTCAACTGCGCACGAACTTCGTCGCCGATCGTTCAAGCGCATGGTACGCTCAACTCTACCGAACCGATGACCTGAAGGGCGGCCACGTCATCATGCTCGGTCCCGGAAATGAAACAGCCGCGCGCGAAGCGCTGATGGCCTTTCCGGCAGGCTTGCAAATCGGCGGTGGCATCAACATCGACAACGCCGGCGGATACATCGAGGCCAGTGCTTCGCATGTGATCGTGACCTCGTGGGTTTTTCGCGAAGGACAATTGGACTTGGATCGGTTGAAGGCGCTCGTTGCCGCGATAGGAAAAAAGCGACTTGTGCTCGACCTAAGCTGTCGGCGGCGCGGCGACGATTACTGCGTTGTCATTGACCGCTGGAAAACATTCACAGACTTGACGATCTCTCGGCAAACGCTGGAACAATTGGCCGTTTACTGCGACGAATTCCTCATCCATGCGGTCGATGTCGAAGGACTCTGCCAAGGCATCGATCAGCAGCTCGTCGAATTGCTTGGAAGCTATTCGCCCATCCCTGCGACTTACGCCGGAGGGGCACGTTCACTGGCTGACCTCGAAGAAGTAACTCGTCTCGGTCGCGGACGAATCGACCTAACCATCGGCTCCGCTCTCGACATCTTCGGCGGAGCGGGGGTTCGCTATGCTGATGTCGTCGCCTTCAATCGCAGATGTGCTCTGTAGTCAGGTCGCACCCGAAGAGGGTCGGGTGGGAACACAGGAGGCCAATCACGGCAATTGCTGAATGCGATAGAACCGTATCGCGCTTGCGGCGGACGGATCGAGAAGCTGGCTCGTTGAACCTCGTGCGACGATAGGCAGCCCGACCGGCTGCCAGGAACTATTGGGAACGTCCGGTCGGCTGAATACCTGATACCGCTTTCCCGACGCGCTTTGCCAAGTAATCGTGCTTCCAGCACTCGTGACTTTGAGGCTTTCGATTCTGAAATAGAGCGATTGCGAGTTGGTTGGATCAGTGCCTGTATTGAGTTCGTAGCGATTGCTGAAGCCGTCCTGATCGGGATCGGCGTCGGGTCCGGCTTCCGGCGCAGTGAAGAGAGGAAAGAATTTGCGCTGAAAGGAATCGTCAAACCCATCGAAATTGAAGTCGGAAAATGGCGGTAATACCTCCAGATACCCGTTGGCGTAGGCCAGATTGTTTCCTTGCTGCACGACAAAACTTCGCAAGCCCGGCGTCGCATTCGCGGCGACGTTGATCACCGCCGAAAGGAGATGACGGCCATCTAGAAAACGGAACGGCTTGAAGATCGTGCGGCCGATCGTGATTCCGTCACCCGTAACGGTGAGTGTCGCTCCGTTGGTCGGCAAGGTTGTGGAAACAACGCCGACGAAAAAACTGCTTTGGCCAGGCGAAATGACTGAAGCAAAGCGATCGCCGGTATCGGCGTCGGGATGATCTGAAGGGGCGCTGATGCCAGTGATCCTAAACGGAGGATTGCCAGCCACCACGCTGAAATCAAGAGTGCTGGTGAGGCCGCCAACAAGCACGATCGGCTGATTCGTCGTCGGAAGAAACGAAGTGACCGCCAGTTCGTAATCGGCCGCGATATCGATGCCTCGCATCAGGGACGCGGTATCGCTCGTCGTGGAAGGGTCCAGGGGTGTGACGCGAATCTTGTAATTCCCGGGAGGCAGCGCCGGGAGTTCATACGAGCCATTGGCGCGGCTGATAGTGCCGGCAGCCACATTCCCTGCTGCGTTCTCGGCCGTGACCATTGCTCCGAAGACCGCGGCTCCATTCATGAGGACGCGGCCTTGCGCGGACCCTAATGTGGAGAGGAGAAAGGGTTGCGGATAAAGCCACCGAACCGCGGCGACTTCATCGCTTGAAAGCCCGGCTTCGGCACCCACGCCGGGAGCGCCGATGGCGACCGTAGCACCGCCGACCGGAGTGTGATCAAGGCCGATGAAATGACCAATCTCATGCAACAACGTGGATTCGACCAACTGGCTGGCATTCGCCGTATCATTGATGTCCGTGAACCACTCAAACTCGACCGCGTTCAGAACAATGTCGGCTTCGAGAATTGTGTTTTCGTTCGAAAAGGCTGTGACGGTGTAACCCCGCAGTCCACTGATATCATCGCGGCCGCCGTTGACAAGAGTGCTCCGCTTGGCCCAGAAAACCACGTTCGTATGATCCGCCCGAATGTTATCGGCCGCATTAATGTCAACGCCCGGACCAGCGAACCCGCCCTCTTCAAACTTAAGGATGGTTCCAGGAACCGATTGCCATTGTGCAAAACAGGCTCTGACGGCATTGATTTCCGCGGTCCTGTTCACGCTCGAATAAGTATCGGACGCGATGAAATATCGGATGGCCTTTGTGTTGCGATTTACCACGTTGGTGTGGACCGAGGGGCTGGGAGAAACCAAGTTCCAACGCAACACGTTTCCCGCGTTGTTCACATAGGTGACAAAGGCGTGCGTGTTCAGCGAACCCGCGAAGAGAATGAGCGCCACACTTGTGGAAAACCTCATTTGATTTCTCCTTTCACGGCTGCCTTCAGTTTGGCGAGAGTTAACAGCCGTGACGCGGCCGAGGCACGAGACTCCTCACGTCCGCCGCTGGAAGGCTCAATCGCGGTTTCCGCCTCGCGAGAGCCGTGAAAGGGATTGCGAACGAGAAGTGCTCCGTTCGCCTTATCTTTCCAAAGGTGGAATTTGCCTTGAGCCAGGCCGAGAGTGACTCCTTCGTTCCGCTGATTGAACACGATAAAAGCCACGACCTGCTCGCCTATCTGGTAATCGACTTGGCCGGAGATCTCGACACGTTCCTCTCCAAGAATACCGCCGCCATGCACGACTGTCAGGCGGTTGGTTTTCCAGGTTCCTTTCCAGGTTTCCGCGACTTGCAGTTCGACCGTTGTGTAAATCCTGCCCGCAGGGTCGCGCTGGCAAGATTTGCTGAGGACAGTCGCCTGAACAACCAACTCGGCTCTGCCTGTCAGATCGGTGATGGAGAGCGGCACCATAACGACGGCATGGAGAGAGAGGCTCGCCAGCAGTAACATTCCAAGGACGGTCAGTTTCATTGATTCCATCATACGTCGCACGAATCCAAATCAAGCAAATTTACGAACCACGGTCAGGGGAGCACCTGGACCTGGTAAAAGCGGGTGGGAGTCCTCTCGGGGATGGGCAGATAGGTTGTCACTTTCGCAGTCGCCGTAACTGGGTTGCCCACCGCCTGCCACGCATTCGTTCCAAACCGCGATCCACTGAAAACCTGGTAATGTTTTCCAGGTTCGCTCTGCCAGGAGAGGACGCTTCCTTCGACAGTCAATTCCACACGTTCGATCCTCAATAAAGAGCGCGCATTATTTGGGTCGGAGCCCGCGAGGTGTTCGTGCGCGTTATCGAAGCCATCCCCGTCGGGATCTGCCATCGGCCCCGCCTCGCGAGCGGTAAAGAGCGGGAAGTAACGGCGCTGAAAGATGTCGTTCAAGCCATCGAAATTGTCGTCGGGAAATCGAGGCAGGATTTCCAAGAAACCGTTGGCATAAGCTAAATTGGTTCCGTGCTGCACCACAAAACTGCGCAACCCTGGAGTGGCATTGGCACCGGCGCTGATTCTCATGTGAAGGAGATTCAGGCTGGGATTCGAGCCTGGGAAGGCGTCGCGGATGAAAGTGGACGGGCCGGAGGCAAATCCATCGCCAGTGATTCTCAGAATCGATTCGCTCTTAAAACTCGGCGAATAGACGCCAACAATCACATTGCTCTGGCCTTGGCGCAGCGTCACCGGGGCATTGATCGCGCTCAAGTCCTCGGCGCTCGTCCCAGGTTGAACGATGCGAGTAATGCGAAAGGAATCGACTCCAGGGCTGACTGAAAAGTTGAGGAGATTCGTTCTGCCGCCGGAGATCGAAACGAGGACATTCGTCGTCGGAAGAAATCCTGTTTCCGCACCGACGAAGGCCGGTGAGATATCGCTGCCGGTGATCAATCGTGTCAGTGAATTGCTCGACGGCGGGTCCAAAGGCGAGACGCGAACCTGATAACTGCCGGGCGCGAGTTGTGGCAGTTCGTAAAACCCGTTGGATCGAGTCATTGTCCCGCACGTTAGGTTTCCGGCTGAATCCTCGATCAACACACTAGCACCGAAGACACCGACGCCCTCCATCACGACTTGCCCCCGTAACTTCCCGAATGCGCCGGTTTGCTTGGACGCGGGATAAAGCGCTCGGATCGCAGCCATCTCGTCACCCGAAAGCCCCGCTTGTGTGCCGATGCCGGTGGTCCCGCGCGCGAACATCGTTGCTCCGCCGACCGGCGAATGATCCAAGCCGATGAAATGCCCGATCTCGTGTAACACGGACGCTTCAATGAGTTGCTCCGTGCTGTTGGTCGCGTTGAAATCGGTGAACCAGGCGAACTGCACTCCGTTCAGAACCATGTCGGCTTCGATCAAAATGTTGTTGGTGAGGTGCGGGAAGGTCACTGCGAGCGTTCCAAAAATGTTGTCTCTGCCGCCGTTGACAAGCGTGCTTTCTTTCGCCCAATAGATGACGTTGGTTTGATCCGAAGTATTGATATCCCCGCCGGAAGCAATCAGTCCACCGTCCTCGAATTTGAGGCTCGTTCCAGGAACGCTCTGCCATTGATCGAAACAGGCGCGAATGGCATTCAGCTCCGCTGCCCGATTCGTGATGGAATATCCATCGGACCCCAGAAAATAGCGGATAGCCTTGGTCGCTGGATTGAAGATGTTCGTGGCCGCGGTTGGCACGGTCTCGGAGATCATCCATTGCCGGACGCGGCCTGAGTCGTCCTCGTTCAAAACAAAACCATGAGTGACCTGGATCGCCACCAGCATCAACACGACACTGACCGGATGAAAAAGAATGAGGGATTGGCGGGCGCTCATCGTTTCATTTGGCAGCAAGACTCATTCAAGCGGGGTTAGAAACAAAAATGTTTCGCGGACCTGACCGCAGCCAAATCCCCATCGCGCTGAAGACAACTGTCGATACGTTGCGTTGTTTGTCCTCGCTCATGCGGGCAATCCGAGTTTGCGCGTTCAAATCCAGAGGCATGGTTAGCGAGCCACTCGCGCGTAGTAGCCTTCCTGGCGGATTAATTCTTCCCGAGTTCCCATTTGCGTGACACAGCCGTTTTCGACGACGAGAATTCTATCGACTTGGCGGATGGTGCTCAAGCGGTGGGCGACCAGCAACGTCGTACGACTTTGGATCAATTCAGCGAGGCTGGCGACGACGAGCGCTTCGCTTTCAGCGTCGAGAGCGCTGGTCGGCTCGTCGAGGACCAGGATGGGTGCGTCTTTTAGAAAGGCTCGGGCCAGATTGATCCGTTGCTTTTCACCGACGCTCAACCGCGCGGCACCTTCGCCTACCGCAGTTTCGTAATGGTCAGGCAGGTTCCGAATGAACTCGTCGGCGTTGGCGGAACGAGCGGCGGCTTCGATTTCTCTCCGGCTCGCGCCTGGTTTGCCGTAGGCGATATTCTCGGCGATTGTTGCAGGCAATAGGATCGGTTCCTGGAGCACGAGAGAAATATTCGAGCGCAGGTCTTTCAACCGCAGTTCTCGAAGGTCAATCCCGTTCAATCGGACGCTGCCGGACGTTGGGTCGTAAAATCGCGTCAAGAGTTGCAGGAGCGTCGTCTTGCCACTGCCGCTCGGCCCGATGATGGCAACTGATTGGCCGACCGGGACGGAAAAGCCGATGTCGTGCAAAACCAGCCGGTGCTCCTGGTAACCAAACGAGACCCGATCAAACTCGATGTGTGCTGCCCGATCCGTATTCTTTCCCACGGGCCGCGCGTTGGACGCTTCTTTAATCTCCTCCTCAGTATCCAAAAGCTCGAACACGCGCTGAGTGCCTGCGCTGGCGTCCGACCAAGTAGCGCGAAGCCGAGAGAGCTGATTGAGAGGTTCGTAGAGTTGCGCCAGGTAAGCCAAAAAGATCAGCAGTTCGCCGACGCTGAGCTGCTGGGCGAGGACTTCGCTCGCACCGACCCAAGTAACGCCAGCGGTGCCCAAGCCAACCACGAAGGCGATGACAAGCCAGTAGAAAACCTCCCACCCGTGCTGAGAGATGCGTCCTTCCAACGCGGTGCCGGCTTGCCGGGCAAAGCGCTTTTGTTCATCCTCCTCTCGGGTGTAACTTTGAATGAGCGGCAAGGCCACCATGCTCTGTTGAATCAACGAGGTGACCTGGCTATCAGCTTTGTGAGCCGCGAGACTGCGCGTCTTCATCTCGCGCCCAAAGATCTTCATCGTGAACAAAAGCATTGGGATCGTCGCCAACGACGCGAGCGTCAAAGAGACATTCAAGCGCCACATCACGATCATCATCAAAACCAGCGCGAGCGAGGCTTGAGCGAAAGTGAAGAGGCCCTGCTGAAAGAGTGTTTGAAACGCGTAAGTGTCCCAACTCGCTCGGTAAATCACATCGCCCAAATTGCTGCTTTGGTGAAAACGCAACGACAGCCGTTGAAGCCAGTAAAACACCTGATTTCTGACCCGGGCCAAACCGTGCAATCCAACCGTGATCGACAAATAATTGTGCCAGGCTGAAAGCGCCCCTTGACTGGCATGGAACAAAAGAATAGCGCCCGATAAAGAAAGCAGCAGGACGTTTTTATCCCAATCGGAAGCCCCCACGAACCACGGCGGGAATGGCTTTCCGCCAAGAACGTTGTCCACGATCAAAGCCAGCGGCCAGGGTTTGAGCAAATTGGCTCCCGTGCTCAAAATCAACAAACCAAAGGCAAAAGAGACACGTCCGAGATCGGGCCGGAAGAATTGCAGCGCACGAAACAAATTGTTCATCGACGCAGCAAATCTAGACTGGAGCGCTGTTTAGGCGAGCCAGAATAGTGTCATTTGTAAAAAACGGTTCGGTCAGAGTTTATCTGCTCGCCTATCGCGACATTGCTCGCTTTGGATTGGCGAAAGGTCAGCCGAAAGGGCCCGATCTCTATTTGATCCTGGTTGCGCAGCAAAACTGGCTCAGTCACGCGGCGTCCGTTCAGGTAGGTTCCGTTGCTGCTGCCGAGGTCCATCAACCAAAACTCGTACTGCTTTTGAGCCTGCACCAGAGCGTGGCGCCTCGAAACTTTTTGATCCACTAAAACAACGTCGTTGGACGAATCTCGCCCCAGAGCGCAGGACCGGTCAATCCGAACCCGCTCTCCGTCCGCCTTCTCCAACTCAGCATCCGGCACGTTAGCGATCACCCAATTGCAATCGAAGACTCGAAAGTAAATGCGATTGCGCACACGAAGAAATCCCTCGGCCACATCCACAACGCCCGCCAAGCGCAACTGGTTGATCCGATCGTCAGTCTCGTCGTCTGGAATCCGCTGCCCCTTATGTATCTCTTCATACAAGCGCAACAGCTTCGTCAGATCGGCTTCACTGCGCAAAACCCGCTCCCGCACAAAGAGCAGATTGTCATCCAGCTCGCGCGCCCGTGGAGAGAAGAAGAGCCTCTCGCAAAGCAGGTCGATTTGTTGGGCATCGCCGATGGTCGCGATTGAGCCACTGTTCGCCTCCGACACGACCTTGCAGAAGCGCTGGGTTAAATACGGGTGCCCGTTAGTCCAATGGAAGATTCGTGTAAAGAGTTTCTGCGCGATCGACTGAGCTGCCACCAATCTCCGAGCCAGCGGCGCGGCCTCGGATTCTTTGAAATCAGCGAGTTCTATTCGTTTCCCTATATTAAACGGGGTCGTTCGAGCATCGCGAATCAACTCGGCGGGCGTGGCCACGCCGAGCAGACAAAAAGTCAATCGATTGAGCTCGGGCTCTTCCACCCGGCGATTGTAGCATTCTCGGATCGCGGCAAAGAATTCGTCCGTAGCAAACGGCAGGCTGCGGACGACATCGATCTCATCGATGAAAATCACCAGTTCTCCACGGCACTTGGACAAGGCCACATCGCGAAGCGCCGCCATGTATCGCTGCACCGGGCTGACGCGATCGTGAGATCTCCAGAAGCTCTCGAGCTCGTCCTCGATTTCCAGTTGTCGCCCCATGCGTAGCAAAAGTCCGTCATACCACTGCTCAGGCGTGAGGTTCTGGCCGATCGCAGTCAAGTCGAGGACAACCACGGTCGCACCGGATTCGCGGAGCCGGTTGGCCGTCCGCACCATGAGCGAAGACTTACCCATCTGACGCGAGGTAAGCACGTAGCAGAATTCGCCGCGGCTGAGTTCATCGAAAATATCTTTGTCCGCCTGACGTTCCACGTAACATGGCGCATCATTCCGGAGCGTTCCACCCGTGACGAAAAAACTAGTTTCCGATGGATTCATTCTTTGGTCTGACTTGGAGTCGAGAGTGATGTGGATTTAAACTTGCGACTCTCATTAGTCAAACCTTCCCGAGAGAAATAATCGCTGAAAGGCATTGAGGCTAGCCGCCCTGTGCCGATCCATCCATCCACCGTTGGAGCAAATGCGGCCTGGGATTTCTTGTCAGCGGTCGGCTGACCGGTATATTGAGAGCGTATGACTGTTCTCAAAGCGCATTTCGATGGAAAGGTATTGATCCCTGACGAACCCGTGAACCTGCCGATCAACTGTGCCTTGGAAGTTCAGGTCAAACTGCTGGAGTCGGCGGGTGTGGCAGACAAGCCGCTCGTGCGGCTGGCAAAGCTTTTGAGCGAACTGCCGGACAACCCGAATACCCCCACTGACGGCGCGGCTCAACATGATCACTATCTTTACGGCTTGCCCAAAAGGCTATGATTCTCGTCGATAGCGGCTACTTGATTGCATTGGCCAAGCCCCGTGATGAATTGCATGCGCGAGCCCAAGCCTGGACGGAGCATGTAACTGGTCCGCTGCTGCTCCCGGAATACGTGCTGTGGGAGGCCATTAACTATCTGTCGCTGCCGTTGGACCGTGCCAAGGCTCATGTGCTGATCGCGCACATCGCAGCCGACCCTGCGTACGCTTTGATCCTGGCCTCGCCGCACCTGTTTAACGCCGGCCTGCAAATGCACCGTGACCGCCCAGACAAAGCATGGTCGCTTACCGATTGCATTTCCTTTCACATCATGCGCGAGCGAGGTATCACCCAGGCTCTGGCGTATGACCACCATTTCGAACAAGCGGAATTTGACGCGTTGTTGAGACGTGACCCGCCGAATTAATTCCGAGCGCCGGAGAGGCTTTGCAAAAAGCGATCCACAGGGAGCCATTCCAGCCTTTCGTGCTAAAGCTCGCCGACGGACGGGCCGAGATCCATCGCTGGCTCGATCCCCGGACAAAACCTCGTTTCCAGAAAGGGCAGCAAGACTAGCGGTTGGGAACGGGACTCGGGGAACGTGGTTCCAGAATGGATTCGATGGCGGATGGCAATTGCCGGCAAAACTCGAAATGGAGAGCCTGCTTATGCTGTTCCTCAAGTTTCAAAGAGTGGGATGCAGACGAGATAAGGCCGTGCAGAGTCTGCTCGCCATAGTTAAGCAATCCTTGACGCAATGGGACGGAATAAAGCGACAGCACCAAACCATAGACGACAGTATGCCAGCCAAAGGCTTTTCCGTTTTCAACTGCCTGCCAGTAACGTTGGACCAGTCGATCGCCACGGAGAGGGCGGAGCCGCTTGAGCTGGGTGGTTCCTGCCTGCTGGCTCGCCGAGGCGAACGGCTGAAGAATCGGCTCGCGCATAAGATGGCGATCCGTCGCGATGAGATCGCGGATCTCAGAACGGCTGGCGTGGTTGTAAGCTCGATAGATAGCGGGCATCTCGCAAGAGACCAAAACTTGCGAGTAATAAGTCTGTAGAAAATGTCGCAACGCGAGCGGGTTATCCAAAGGTTCCAGTTGAAACGAGGGTGCCGCTGCCTTTAGGTGCGAAAGGATCGCCGGATTGCCCAACTCCTCAGCGAAAGCATGCAGCCCGCCGAGGATTTTCATCCCCACCTCCGACGTCAATGTTTTTTGGTCTAGCATGCAATTCGACTCGTCCGCTGGCTTGGAAACCAAGGGTCTTGTCACAAGGCAGCGACGTTACACCGACTCGCTCAGCAGTGCCAAGAGGAATGCGTTTCCCAGCAGCAATTCTCATTATGGCAATTTCGCTCAGATTTCCCTTATATTTCTTGGGTTTGCAGCCTGTTCTTTGAGCCCGCTTGTGTCTGAAACCGGACGACGTCACTCAAGATCCCTAGGTTTTTCGACTCCAACCATTCCAGCCACACTG
>SIBE01000029.1 GCA_009695265.1 Pedosphaera sp.
ACCAAGTGGGTGATCGGGATCTGATTCGCTATGTGCAACGTCAGCAACTCAACAAGCTGATGCTGCGACCGAGCCTTTGGTGAACACCTCTTTCGACGCCACAGCCCTTGGATGAGGCATTGGCGGCCGAGTGGGATGAACTTTCAAAGTCCTTGGGACGCTTTCAGGCCATCTATCTCCAGTAATTGATTGAACCGCCCAGTGAACATCCAGTGACGATTCTCGGAGTGGGCTGTGCCTAGTTTTGACGCAGTGGTATTTTAATAGCTTATAGGCCAAGCAATGAATGGATTTCTTCTGATTGGATCGGGGGGCCAAGGTCTCACGGGAGGCAGATTGCCAGATGTATTTCGCTGTTTTGGAATCTCAGCCGAACCGTTCGATGTCAGTGGACGCTTGACGACTTGCCTCTGGGGAGGCTTGTGCGGTGACGTCAGACGCGTTACCAATGCAAGTGGTAGCGTGCTCATTGCCCACGGATACTTCACCGAGGTACCCGGCTTTTCTGGCACTGCTGATCAGCGTGCAGTCGCCGACTTTCTCCTGGCGAAGCTGGAGCAGGGGGCAGCTCTTGAAGAGGTAGGGGAATTCGTCAGCAAACTGAACGGCTCCTTTTCGATTTTGTATTGGGATTCTTTGCGCACTCGGATCTGGTGCATTACAGATCGTGTAGCTTCCAGGCCTCTATGGCTGGCACCGTTTGGAGAGGATTGGGCGCTGTCGTCGAGTCCGTTAGCCTTGGCTCTCGCAAGTGGCTTGATGCGGCTTGACTGCGGCAGTTTGGTGTCACGCCTCCTTTATGGAGGGCTGGTCGAACCACAAAAATCCCTGTTTGATCAAATAGAGTCAGTCTCTCCCGGTTGTGTGGTGGAGGTAAAGCCGCACCGGCTAAAGCGCTGTTGCGTTTGGTACCGCTTTCAGCACGAAGCCGATCAGAGCAGGTCGACCGGCGACTGGCTTGACGTTGTCTCCCAGCGTTTGGTTCGGGCGGCTGAACGCATCGGTCGGACCCACCCATCCCCTACGCTCTTTTTTAGTGGGGGCGTGGATTCCAGATTGGTTGCGGCTGCACTTGTAGCGGCTGGCTCGCGGCCGAAAGCGATTACTCTCGGGGACGGCATCAATCCCGAAGTTAAAATTGCTGCAGCCGCCGCGAAAGCTCTGAGGCTCGAGCATCAGGTGGTTCTCCGAGACGAGCATTGGTACCTTCGCAGGCTGGAGCGGTCTGTATTCGATGCAGGCGGCAGCTTTTTGTGGACGCACGCTCATTTTTCGCAAGTTGTCCTCGCTGATCTAAACATCAGCGCCACCGCCACCTTCCTACTTGGAGATTTTGGGGAGGCTTTCAGCAAGCTTTTCTGTTCCACTGATGGCGATCAAGCCATACCGCGCAATTGCGGCGACTTTTTGGAGCAATTCGACAATAGGCCTATGCACTTGACTCTTGTGACGCAACGGCTGGTAGCCAGTTTGCCCTTAAACACCCCACCGGTTGGGGCAATTTGCAGGCCACAAGAGTCAACTGGATAGCCCTATTCGACAATTTGCCTTTGCCGCTGTACCGGCCCCGGAATCGCGATCTAACTCTCTCTCTGCTTTCTCCTGATACTCGTGCGGTGGGTGAGCGGCTTCTGAAAGAAAGAATAATTGAGCGTTATCAAAGACTCTCAATTTCATCCGATGATCCACTAATAGTCATTGATCAGTTCTTTCGATGGCATTCCGCAGCCACCCTCGCAACCTTTGCCATGTTTCTAGATCTGAGAAGCGCTGCGTCTGAGCACAATCTCATGTTTGACAATGAAGTTCACGACCTGCTACAGATTCTTCCTTCCAATATTCGTGATGAATCCAATTTTGGAGGCCAACTAATCTACAAACTCAATCGGTGCGCGGGTTGGGTGCCGAATGCAAATTCCCTGCTCCCGGTTTGCTTTCCTGCTGCAGCTCATCGTTTGGCCAAACGCTGCAAGCCTGCAGTAGGGCGGGCACGCCGTCTGATTTTCGGAGATTCCCACCGCACGACCGGGTCTTGGCCTAAGAAGGCAGTGCTCTATTCAACGAGTGAAAAGTGGCGTGAAGAATTTGACAGCTTGCTGTATGAATCGAATGCCTTGTTTGAAGAATTCTTTGACCATGAAGCTATCAAGCGTTGCTGGACTGACTTTCTGGCGGGTGATGTCGGACGAGCGGGTGATGTGGAGCAGCTCGTTGATATAGCTCTTTTGAGCCGCATCCAGAGAGGTCGGTGACCTTGCTATACTCTGCGCGGCCATAGATTGCGCTTTTTGAAATCGAGCGAAAATGGTCACTTCCCATTGATTGTGAGCTACTTGACAACTCAAGTGTCACGGTGCCAAAAGCGCAGTTTGTGACCGCGCTCAGTATAGCTTGTAGAGCGTCGGTAATCCAGCGACGTAGGTTTGTTAGGTATTTGGCTAAAGCATTCCGTTCCGGTTATCCGGAACATAGCCGCTGACTGTTCAGCGTTGAATCAAGTAAGAAATATGGAAACATCAAAGACCAGAACGCACGCATTGGGGTACCTTGCTGGGGTTATCCCAGCGCTATCAGAGACATTTATTTATCGGGAAATACTGGAGCTTCAACGCCGCGGATTCGTTCTGAACCTCTATTCTATTCACTGCCCCAATCGAGCAAGGGTTTCGGCCGATTCACTACCGCTGTGCTCCCAAACATATTATCTGTTCCCGGTCAGGTTGGCGAATCTGATTACAGCCCACGCCTACTTCTTGTGTAGGAAGCCCATTACATATTTCCGATCCTTGTGGAAGATGCTTACACCCATGCACCACAGGCGCGGAGGACGGTGGCGCACGCTGATGCATTGGGGTGAAAGCGTAATGCTAGCTCGTCAGATGCAAAAGGATGGAATAACGCACCTTCATTGTCAGTATATCGACCACATTGCATCTAACGCGCGGACTGTTTTCCTGCTTACTCAGATACCGTATAGCATCTCTGCACACACAGGCGACATCTATTACGAGAAACTGATGCTGCCAGAAAAGTTGGAGGAAGCGCGTTTTATTGTCTGCTGTTCGGACTCATCAAGAACCGAGTTACTAAAGCATGGTCTTCCTAAGCACGCATCGAAAGTCCGCGTAGTTTATCACGGGGTTGACACACGGCTTTTCGCACCAAAGGAAATGGAATTGCGCAGTGAGAATCTAATTTTAACGATTGGTAGATTGGATCCGCTCAAGGGGTTTACCACATTGATCGAGGCTTGCGGACGCTTGCATAAGCAAGGAGTCGTATTTACATGTGAAATAGTCGGCGAAGGATCTCAAAGAGACGAATTGGATACCTTAATTCAAAAACATGATCTCAAACGAGTGGTCTTTTTGAAGGGGGCCGTTCTCCAAGAAAATATTTTGGCGTACTATCACAGAGCTTCCATATTCGTGCTACCGAGTATGACCAAGCAGGGCATACCGAATGTGTTAATGGAGGCTTTGGCGTGTGGGTTACCAGTAGTGTCGACTCCGCTGGGGGGCATTCCGGAACTGATCGATAACGGGATTGACGGGTTCTTGGTTCAACAAGACAACCCGGAGGAACTTGCGAATTGTCTCCGGCAGATTTTGCAGGACAGATCTTTGAGACGGACAATTGGCGCAGCGGGTCGAGAAAAAGTATGCACCAAATTCGACAACCGTAAGACAATTGAGCCATTAGTCGATTTGTTGAGCAAGGAAGGCTTTTCGGAGATGCAGGATCGAGTGTTGGCACCGCACGAAGAGCCTAAATGTGCCTGTTGCTAGATTTTACAGGATTTACTTGGAGTGCTGATTGCATTGGATAATCAAGTCGCACGTCAGTCAGTCGAAAATGCCAAACGACCATCTCTCGATATCGAGGATAGGGTCACGTCTACTTTGGCTAGCGGATTGGTTGCTGACGCGACTACGGAACTCCGGTGTGTGCCGCCCATGCTCCACCAAAGTCTAGCACTTTGAATGAAGAGGGGAAAAGTGGTGTGATCGTTGTTGTCTCCCCAAACTCCCCGCCGCTAATCGTCCCGTCATGCGTGCACTACTTCAGCTTGCTCCCTTACTAATAATCCTTTTCTGTGTTAGTGCTCGGGGAAACATAAGGAATTTCATTGTTCAGGGAGCAATTGTTACCCTGCCATTTCGGATAACGTACGGTGTCGCTACGAGCAACCACGCGGGTTGGGTGGATGGCGTCGTCATCTCCCTCTCGGACATATTATTCGTTTTGTTCGCCTGCCACACCGGGCTAAAAGGGACGTTACGTCCAGTATTCCTGAGTAAGGATGGCGTTGCTCGCGGACTTATCTTTCTCGCTGCTGCGGGGATGATTTCCGTTATCAACACCACCTCCAAGCCTTTTACGCTGTGCCAGGTAATTCTGGTGATGCAGGTGCTCTTCATCAATTACCTATGCATGGTTCGGTGTATTAACAATCGTGATGATCTCTATTCAGCCCTTCAAGGGGTTTCTTTCTCTCTAATGTTGCAAGGTGTGATCGGTTGCACGCAATTCGCGTTGCAGGGGAATTTTCTGTGGTTTTCCACTGGATCAAACTCGGGGCAAAATATCGGGATTGGAGATGAGGATTCGTCGTTGATTCGTGTATTTGGCACAGTTGGGAAACCAAACGGTTTTGCCATGTTGCTCTCGCCGATGCTCCTGATGAACATTGCCCTGCTCTCCAGGAATGAACTGCCGGGACGTAGGCTGCGCGTGCTCTCAGTATTCCTAGGCTCGCTTGGGTTGGTTTTTAGCGGGTCTCGCGGTGGTTGGTTGAGCTGTGCAGCCGCCCTTTTGTTCTATTTTGGTTTTACGTTCTGGCAGCAAAAGGAGCGCCGTGGACAGTTGCTGCGCGGCGCGATGGTATTCCTTGCATTAGTGTGCATCGCTGGAGGGCCCTTCATTAAGCAGCGATTGACCAGCGATGATCGGAACGCTGCCAGTTCACGTCTCCCCCTCATACGCATTGCGGTTGGGATAATCAAAGCGCACCCAATTGTGGGTATCGGTGCAAATACGTATCAGAATGTGATGCGTAGGTTCATTCCTTCCGACTTTGAAGCATGGGTCGGCCAGGTGCATAACACTTATTTGCTGGTGATGGCGGAGATGGGCCTCATCGGTTCGATTGCCTTCTTCCTTCTTATGCGGAATTTGTTCACAGAAGCCGTGTCGTGCGTCCGCATGGTTGATCACGTTTTACAACCAACACTTGGACTGGGACTCCTGCTCGTCCTAGTTCAAGTCAGTTTTCACATGTTAGTTGAGGCTTACGTTGGAAAAATGGCACTAGGCATGTTGTTCATGCTGGTTGGGATCGTCGGAGCTGCGCGCAAGTTAGATGTCTGATTTTCGACATATTATCAGAGGCAGTACTTATCTGGCGGTAGGGGCGCAGGTGGGCAGGATGGTCAACTTCATCCAGGTGCTCCTGCTGACGAACTATCTCGGTCCGACAGAATTTGGGATCTGGAGTTTGATTCAAGCGTTGCCTGCCATGCTGATCGTGATGACAGATTTGGGATTGAATAGCGTGATGCTCAGAGCCATTGCTCGGAACAAGGCCCAAGAGCAGGAAGTTATACAAGGAGTGCTTTCGCTGAAGTGTTTTCTGGCTCCTGTGTACGTCTTGGCGGTGTACCTCATTGCACGCAACTCTGGACACGACAGGCACGTGGTTCACCTAGCGACATTGTCTTCCCTCGCGATGGTGGCTGGGCTCTGCGGGGAGACGATAATTGCCGCTTGGCGTGCCCACGAAAGGTTCGGTCTTGAAACAAAGATAACCCTCGCCAAGGATGTGACGTCCTCGTTGCTGCTGATTGGAGTGACTCTTTTCGGATTCGGGCTGAAAGGCCTGGTGTGGGCCAACGTTGGACATAGCCTGCTGGTCTCGGTGTTGCTACTCCGATGGTATCTGAAGCAGAAACCTGTTTTGTGGGTCATTTCACCAATTGGCGATTATTTCAGGCAAATCCGGGCAGCGGTCCCGTTTGCGGTTTACGGCCTGCTAAACCCTCTTTCCACGCAACTAGCCTTAGTCATGCTCGGCTCGATGAGCGGTCTTACTGCAGTCGGCATTTACAATATCGCACTCCGCATCATTGTATTTCTCTACTTCATCCCGAACGCACTTAATAGAACTTTACTCCCGAGGTTGTCCGCTCAGTTTGCCGCCGTGCGACAGGAGGCATACCGGGATACTATTGGAAAAGCATTGCAACTCGTGCTGGTGATCGCATTACCGGTCGCCGTGGGTCTTAGCCTCACCGCCCACGATTTTGTAGCCCTGCTTTTTCCGTCGGAATTTGCTGCTGCCGGGCACGTCCTGGTCCTCCTCGCGCTGTCCGTCCCCTGCTTCTATATTCGGGTGGTGGTCCGCGCGGCCGTCTATGCTGCGGGCCGGGAGAAGGCTGCACTGGTTGTGACCGCTACGACAACCGCTCTTAATTTGGTGCTGAATTGGTTCCTCATTCCCCGGTTTGGATACGATGGTGCCGCCATGACCACACTTATCGCTGAAGCTCTACAGACCGGTGCCTTCTGTTGTTTGATGGGGCGTGATATTTCATTTAAGGGAGCAAGAGGTTTTTTGATGAAAATCGTCCTGGCTTCCAGTGTGATGGGGGCCGCAGTATGGAGCACTCAGGGAGTGCCGCTGGTGGTCAGGGTTTCGCTTGGCGCGGCAGTGTATCTGGCAGCCTTATTCATTCTAAGAGTGGTGACTTCAACTATGATAAGAAGTTACTGGATTGGCGAAGATGACGTTACTCGAATGCCTTCGGCGAGATGAAAAAAGTGATTTTCTGTACATACGGTTTCCCGGGCACAGGAGGCGGTGGCACGTTCAATTTGATAAAATACCTGCCACGACATGGTTATGAACCGATCGTGATCACGAATAGTCACAAGACAACAGAAATGGAAGAGCGCCTCCTGCTTGAACACTTTCCGGCGGGGATTAAGCTTTACCGCACATCAGCCCCGCTAAAATCGCCGTTTCGGTTGTTTTCAAGGTTCTTCCGGTCGCCGCAGCTGGCGCGTTTTCTGGATAAATGCGTGTTCTTCCCCGACTTTCATGTAATGGGAGTTCCTGCCGGAGCCTTCAAAGCGGTTCGACTGATTCGCGCAGAAGGTGTTGAATGTATAATCACCTCTTCGCCACCGGAAAGTTACCACCTCATCGGACTCATAGCCCAAAAACAGACTGGATGTCGATGGATTGCACACTTCCGCGATCTGTGGACTTCGAAGGAAATAGTTAACAAACCTGCCACACCTTTGCATGCCCGCTGTTTGAAGAAACTGGAACGGCTTGTCTATTCTAGGGCGGATCATCTCATCGCCAATACGCGGGGCAATCACGATATTTACGCCGGAACTTTTGACGTTCCACTGGATCGGATGACCCACGTTCCCAACGGCTACGATGCTACAGAGGTGCCGGATATCACGGCTGCACCATTCACCGAAAGCCCAGGGGTCTTCCGGATCGGATACTTGGGGTATTTCGATAAACCTGGTTTTCCTTGGCAAGCTTTCCTCCTTGCATTGAAGAAACTTGCAGCAGCGGTTGGAGAGCAAACCGTGGAGTTTCATATAACAGGACACGTTTCCCCAGTTGCAAAGGCCTTCATTAACAGAGAAAACCTTAATAGCTTTGTCCAACTTCACGGAGTGATGGCCCATTCAGACGCGTTTGCATTGGTGCGCAAGACCGACTTGTTGGTTGTGCTACACTATGAAACTGGGTACAGCAGAGCAATCGTGCCACACAAGCTGTATCATTACCTTGGTATGTGCAAGCCAATCCTAGGTGTTGGCGAGGAGACTGGAGAGATGGCGTCAATTATCCAGGAAGCAAACGCTGGTCGGGTGGTTTCATTTTCGAAACACAACGGGATATTCGATGAACTTTCGGCGTACTATCGGACATGGAAAACTAAAGGACGCATCGAGTATCACGGAAGAAAGCATGTCGTAGAACGCTATGAAATCCAGCAGTTGACAGCTAGGCTGGCGGAGGCGATCACTCAAACGGTGGAGCGGCGCGAATTTGATACCGAACTACCACCCGATCGGCCTTCTTTCGGCATGGAATAGTTGCGCAGAATCTTTCAAGGAACCGCTTCATGATTGAGGCTTTGGCAAAGAAACTAGCAGATGGCCCATGAAATGCAGGTGGAATTCGGCTATAGGCTGTGGTCTTGAAATGGGACATGGATGCCCTAATTTTCTCCGAGATACTATGCCATTGTCATCGAATAGCCATAGCTAGATTTCTTTGCTGGATGTGCGTCCAGCCATCTACTTAGACGTCCGCTCCCACATTAAGTGTAAGGTACCCGCAGTTACTCGCAATCCGCTCCCATGTAGAAACTTATTTGAAAGCAACTACATATCACTGATGTATTCACAGTCACTCGTCAGAAAATAAGCGGAGGACGCAATGCCAGTAGATTTGATGTATTTTTACTACGGCGAGCATTAAACGGGTTGAGCCACTTGACAAGCTAGGACTGAACTCAATCGACTATGGAACGACGCGGCAACAAGGCGGCACTGTTGTTGCTTGTCATTAATACGGTACCAAGAACGATGATGGTACAAAATAGAAAAAAATTATGCTTCATCCAAACAAACTCGGAAGAATTTCTCATTCACTAATTATTTACTTGGTCAGCGCCTTCGCGGCTTGGCTTAACTTTGTTGTTCCGCTTCACGCCGCCACTTATTACGTCGACTTTGATGCAGGCAACGATGCCTCAGCAGGAACCTCGACTGGCACCGCGTGGCAAACGATTCCCGGCACACGCACGACGGTGGGCAGCGCCTATCTGCGCTCTGCGTGGGGACCTTTCAATGGCTCCAACAAAGTCCCGTCAGGATCAACCATCCAAGTCAAAGCTGGCGGCTCGCACATATCCGCCGCTGGTGGCTACATTTGGATCAACGCCGACTATTACCAGCTCACAGGAGGAACGGTTGTCATTCAATCCGACGGCACATGGGGCACTGGAACCAGCGCCACAATCGACGCATCCGGAATGACCATTGGAATCGCGGCGATGCTCATTCAAGTCGATGGCGTGACGGTTCGTGGACTCAACATTAACAACTCCCCCATTCAAGGCATACAGGCCAAAGAAAAACAAGGCAGCGGTGACGCACTGGCTAACCTCACTTTCGACCGGCTTACGTTTTTCAACAACGGCACAAGTCTCGCCAGTGACGGAGCGGGTGCCGGTTCTGGTCAACTGACCATCCGTCGGGCTACCAGTTGTGTTGTTTCAAATGTCACGCTCAACGGGGACAACAACTTCATCAATGGGATCGTGGCAGGAGATACCGGCAAGACGGTTTCAGCCACTATATCAGCCTGCACAGCCTACAATCACCAAGGCAATAATGACTGCGGGATAGGTTTCAAGGCTTTCAACTCACAGATCACTTACTCAGGCTGCATCTCGACGGCGAACTACAAAGGCTTCGACTTGGGTGAGCAGAGCGGTGCCGGTGCAAACATTCTCTACAAAGTCATCAATAGTTCCGCCCGGACAAACACCTACGGAATCAATTTCAACAGTGCTGCCGGGGCCTACGCGGGAAGCGTCACCTGGTATGCCATCAACAATTTTATCACCGACAACACCACGGCCGGAATGAACACTTATGCCGCCCCGCACACTCTTTACGTGGTGAACAACGTCTTCGATAACAATGGACTCAACCCATCGGGAACTCCGCTTTACAACGCCGCGCATTTGATCACCACTCCAAACACGGAGCTGGATGCTTCGACCATCCTAGTTTACGTCTTCAACAACATCTTTCGTGGACAGAAGCAAGGGACTGGAAACACGCGCACGGCGGTCATTTTGAACAAATACATGGGGGCTGCAAATGACTACACCCTCACATGCGATTACAATTCCTATCAACAATCCGGAGCGAACACCGTCTTAGCCGTATGGTCAGGATACTACGGACCCGGGGCGACCACATTCGACTTCGGCAGCAACGGCCCAGGACACGCTTCTGGCAATTGGTATTCGTGGTATGCAAACAGCACTACTATTCCAGCAGCCGGGACGGGGCATTTTCGCAACGATGCCAACAGCAAGGGCACTGGATGTCTGGATACAAGCTTTCCTACGTTCAATTCCAAATATGAACTGGCGAGCAATTATCCGGGGCGAAATCTTTCGACGGAGGCGTGGTACATAGCAGAAATGGGATTAGACCGCGCAGGCCGGCAGCGTGTGAGCTGGGACATGGGCGCATTTGATGGAACACAAACTGGTGATTTCCAGAATGGCCCACAAACACCTCAGGGATTAGCAATCATTCCAAAACCTTAAGTGGACCAGAGGCCGCTGATACCCGGAGGGAAGGAGCTCTCTTTTCGTGGTTCGCCTTCAATAGGGCAGTTCCGAGTTCCTTCACGACCTCAGAACGTGAGACGAGTCCGACTTCGTCCAGAAGTACTTAACAGCAGTGTTCATTTCTAGGTTCGTGGGCCTGCTGCACTCAGACACGTTAACCCCGACTTGATGAGCAGGTTCAGCTTCGCCAGAAAGATATTCAGGCAATTTCGGGTGCGCTGGAGAATTGGGCTCCAGATCTCCTTGAGTATTCTTCTGCTCTGGACAGATCTCGCACAGGCTGCTCCAACGATCACGCGGTTCGATCCGAAGAACGGATTGAACGGAACCAAGGTCGAAATTACCGGCGAGAACATCATGACTGCAACACTCATCTTGTTCAATGGTGTACCGGCCAAGTTTGAAGTCCAAACTGCAACTGGGGTGCTGGTGGCGATAGTGCCAGCCGGTGCAGTGACTGGGCCGATCGTTGTTATTACACGGGAAGGAAATGCAGTTAGTTCGGAGAGTTTCTTTGTCGATTCTTCCTTGCCGAACATTGAGACATTCACTCCCGAAGGGAAAGTCGGAGGAATAGTTGTTCTGGCCTTAAGTGTGGCCGTGCAGGTGAATCGAGTGAGCTTTCATGGAACTGAGGCCACATTTATTCCGATCTTCGAAAGGTACCTTCTGGTTCAAGTGCCGAGTGGGGCTGTCTCGGGTCCAGTTTCGATCGAGTTTGACGGCGGGAAGGCGGTGAGTGTTGGTTCGTTTGTTGTCACCTCGACCCCGCGGAACAATGAGCCATTGATCAGTAGTTTTAGCCCATCTATCGGCATTGGAGGGGAACATATCCTGATTCGTGGCTTCAATTTGGACAAGAATCCGCTAGCGGTTCTTTTTGGGAACGCGGCCGCTGAATTCATGAGCACTCCTGAAGGATTGTTGGCGACTGTGCCGGCGGGTGGCTTGTCCAGCTCGATTTCAGTTGTCACGCTTTGGGGCGTTTACACTGCCACTGATTCGTCTGCGGTGACGCGGTTGCCTGAAATCGGCCGGTTCGAGCCGACGAGCGGGACGATTGGTTCGGAAGTGCGAGTTTTCGGAACGAATATACTGAATGCTGATGAAGTGACGATCGGCGGGATCCGAGTGCCTTTCCATGTGGATCCCGTTTCGGGGATGCTAGTCGCGAAAGTACCGCCAGGAGCAGTGACGGGAAAGATAGTGGTTCGCACTCCCAACGGTACGGCAGTGAGTGGGGAGAGCATTGATATCATTAAGATTTCCCGGTTCACTCCAATTGCGAGCGTCGGAGGAGAAATTGTTGTGATCGTTAACTCTAAGGAACCAGTTCTTGGTGTCGAGTTCAATGGGGTATATTCCGGATTTTACCAGATAAGAGACGGAACAAATCTGCTCGTAGTGGCCAAAGTTCCTGATGGTGCGACGTCGGGGCCTATTACGCTGGATCTGGCTTCATTTCGTGTCACTAGCCGTGAGGCTTTCCAACTGAGCCAGGTGCCCGTTCCGGAGCTGCCAAAGATCTTTGGAATGTTTCCGTCAACCGGTTTGGTAGGAAGTCAATTCACCATTACTGGTTCAAATCTCACGAATTTGACTCTGGCGGTGCAAGTTGCTGGAACCTTGGCTGAATACTTTCCCTCCCCCGATGGGTTGGTGGTGACGGTTCCATCTGGCGCGATCCAAGGAGCGGTCAAAGTGATGACGCTTCATGGGGTCGCGGTGGCTATGGACACGTTTGCGGTGGAGCCCTACAAGGTTCGCCGCAACGAGCCGGTCTGCTTCGCCTGGGATCCAAATCAAGAAGTTAGGACCATGGGATATACCCTCTATGTTCTGGATCAAAGGGGGAGTATTTTTTATGAGGAGAAGATTCCTGGAAAGGATTCTACGACGAATTGTACCTCCATTAACTTTAGTTCGGTCCCGATGCCAAACGGGCGCTACACAGCTTTGATGAAGGCTTATGACGACCAGGGCATTGAGTCATACCCTTCAGGACGAATCTTGTTAGAGGTGGTTCCATACCTGGATACGATCAGCCGAGATGTTGGCAGTGCCGGAGAATCGGTCTTAATCACTGGCAAGGGGCTGGATGATGTTACTGGGATAAGCTTTGGTGGAGTGGCGGCTGAATATCGCGTTGTCGATCCGGAAACGGTCGAAGTGATGATTCCCGTTGGAGCATCATCGGGTCCGTTGGTGGCGATGACGTCTACGGGAGGGCTGTTGGCAGTTTCGGAGTTTTACATAACGGCTGATTTCGATTTGGCTCTGACGCTGAATCCGGAATCTGAAACGGTCGTTCAGGGACGAGATTTCTCGTACGAATACGTAATCCTGAACATCGGTCCGGACACTGCTCTCGATATAAATACTTTCCTCAGCCTCTCGGTGGGAATGGATATTGTTTCCCTAAAGATCAACGGACTAGAGACGGTACCCGTTGGGTTGGAATCGAGTTTACATTTCGATTCGATCGGCGGCGGTGAATCAATCGTCGTTAGTGCCATTTTCAGGGGTAAGTGGGTGGGTGATGGCTTCATCAGCGCGGCGGTTCGCGCGAGTCCGGCAGATGTGAATCAGAAGAATAACGTTCTGAACTCTCGGGTCGCTATCTTTCCTGAAATCCGAGTGTCGCATCGCCCCGGGAACGAAATTGAAATCACTTGGGATTCCATTCAGAACGAATTCGCGCTCCAGTTTTCTAAGGATCTAGGTTCCGAGGAAAATTGGAGAAGTATCCCCGGAGTGGTCATCTCAAATATCGATAGTCGAAGCGCTCTGGTGCTACCTTTGAGCGAACAGGCTGGATTCTTTAGACTTCAGAGGCAGTAGTGACCGGCAGAGAATTCGCGGTGAAGGCGAGTGGTGTGCGAGAAGGTTCGAGGGATGTCTGGAGAGGGCTCGGTGAAAGCTTGTTACCGTTTTGTCACACTCCGTTACACAATCGTAACTTGTACCTTGTAAAACCCGCTCCGGCCTAATGCGCCCGATTCGCTTAGGGGAGTTTCGAAAATTCCCAATGTCAGTCATTTTCGAACTTGGTTACACTCACACGATCTCAAACTTGGGATGATTTATGGCAAGCTTGGTTAAGAGTCAGACTTGTGGTGCACAAATGCGGTGGGCTGGTTTTATAGTTACGATTCCCTTGTTGATCCTGATCTTCTTTCGTCCGATTGCTGCGCTCACGAGGCTTTCCGGGAGCAGCGAACTTTACTCGCACGTGATGGTCGTGCCGTTGTTGAGTGCGTATCTGATCTGGATTAGGCGCAATCAGTTTGTTTGTGTTGAGCGGCTTTCGCTCGGAATCGAAGCAGGCATCGGATTGATCGCAGGTTGCGGCGGGGTGATTTGTTTATGGCTCGCTTCAGCGCAATTCAGTCTGGTCAACGATGATTACCTATTTTTCGCCATGATTTCCTTCGTCAGTTTTATGGTGGCAGCAGGATTCTATTTTGGAGGGAAGGAAAATACACCCGTGCTCCTTTTTCCCTTGTGCACTCTGTTCCTGATGGTGCCGCTGCCGTCCGTAGTCACTCATTCTTTCACCGTGTTTTTGCAGCACGGTTCCGCCGAGGTTGCTTATTTGTTGATCAAGTTGACAGGAACCCCAATTGCGCGTGATGGGCTTACTTTTATGCTTCCCGGGCTCTCCGTTACCGTGGCGGAGGAGTGCAGTGGTATCCGGTCAACCATGGTGCTGTTGATAACCAGTCTGGTCGGGGGATACATGTTTCTCACGCAGACGAGTCACAGGGCAGCGCTTCTTTTCTCAGTGTTGCCGATCGCCATCATGCGCAATGGACTTCGGATTCTGACCATCTCATGGCTCACGGTGCATGTGGACCGCGAAAGCATCAACGGTCCCGTGCATAAACACGGAGGGCCTCCTTTCTTTATTCTGTCCCTGCTACCGTTATTCGGTCTGTTGCTTTGGTTTCGGAAACGGGAGAACCGGGTGCGCGCTTTGGCGGGAAAGGTTGATCGCGGAATCAACGCACCCCAGACCGTAACGATTCGATAGGAGCGCGGAATTCACTCCGCTTCGATGTTCAAAGGTCTCAGGGAATGTGAGCTTGATTGCGTGCCACACAATCGATGACCAAGTCACTTGATGGTGACCGCCGGGAGAAGCAATGTGCTGGAGCGAAAGGTCGCAGCCCTTGCTTCGTCATTCCACGCATACGAAGAATAAATTTCACGCTCCTGATGCCTGGTTGGAAATGATAACAAAACAATCTATGAGTGCGAGAAGACACAATCTGATCCTAGTCGGAATGGCTGCGGCGCTTGCTTTGTCGGGATGTTCGCGCGAGTCGAAAGAGAAGCGCGCGTTCACGAAGGCTGGGCAGTATTTTGAGGCGAAGGAATTCGATAAGGCGGAAATCGAGTACATCAATGTCGTCCGTCTGAACGCTACCAACGGTCTGGCGTGGGCGCGGCTCGGAACGATTTTTCTGAACAAGGGCGATGCTGGGAGCGCAGTCAGCAGTCTGACCAAAGCGGTCGAACTTCAAACCGAGGACTTAAATGCACGTGTCCAGCTCGGCAGCATTTATGTCTTGGCCAACCAGGCTGCCAAGGCTCGGGAACAGGCGATCTTCATTATGGGCAAGCAACCGCTCAAGGACGAGGGGATGCTCTTGCTAGCCGATGCGTCGCGGACGCCAGCCGATGTGAAGGATGCGCGTCAACGCTTGGAAAAGCTGCCAAAGGAAGCAAGCGGTCGAGCCGCATTTCACCTTGCACAATCCAAACTCTTCGGCCGCGAGCAAAATATCAAAGCGGCCGAGGCATCATTGAAGCAGGCACTGGTTCTGGATCCAAAATCGACACAGGCTCTTAGCGGATTGGCTGGGATTGCATGGAGCCGAGGCGCGCTTCAGGAGGCTGAATCTAACTTCGCCGCTGCCGCCACCAACTCTCCCGCCAAATCGAGCGAACGTCTCCGTTGGGCTGAATTCCGGTTGCGAAGTGGAAATGTGGAAGGCGGACGCCAGATTCTTCAAGACGCAGTGAAGACGGCCCCCGATTTTCATGCTGCCTCGCTGGCTTTGGCTCAAGTGGCCGTGCGGCAGGGCAAGGCCGACGAGGCGGTGGGGCTCGTCAAGAAAGTTTTGGAGGCGGACCCCAAGAATTTCGAGGCGCGATTCCTGGATGCACGGTTGAAACTGACGCAGAAGAAGGATGCCGAGGCGCTGGCGGATTTTGAGAAACTCGCCGCCCAGTATCCCCGTGCGGCCAGGCTGCACTTTGAGTTGGCTTCCATTTACGCGAACAAGAACGAACAGAGCAAGGCAGATACAGCCCTAAAAGCGGCGTTGGATGTAGAGCCGAACTTTTCGGATGCGTTGCTGCTCAAGGCGAGGATCGATATTGGGCGAGGGAGTTTTGCTCCAGCCATCAGCACCTTGCAACAAGTTCTGCAACGCGAACCGTCGAATCAGAACGCTTCTCTCATGCTCGCCGGAGCCTACCGGGCTCGAGGAACTCCGACTGATGCCCTGCCGATTTACCAGGCGCTTGCAAAAGCAACGCCAACGAATGCTGGATTGCATTATTTGGCAGGATTGACTCTGCGGGAAGCTCGTCGTGAGGCGGACGCTCGCAAGGCATTTGAGACGGCGCTCAAACTAAATCCCGATCACCGGCTCTCCGCAACCAGCCTCATCGAGCTCGATGTGCGTGAGAAGAAGATGGCTGCTGCCATCAACCGGGCTCAAACGCTCGTGCAAAAATATCCGAAGGAAGCGCAGCCATTGTTTGTGCTCGCGCGAGTCCATGTCGCCGCCAGCGAACTCGGCAAAGCCGAGGCAGCACTTCAACAAGCGATTGCCTTGGATTCAGAGTTTCAGGCGGCATACTTGGAATTAATCCGGATTTACGTGCAGACCAAGCGTTATCCTGAGGCGCTGGCCAAGGTGGAAATAGCAATGCAGAAAAACCCCAACGACACTGCCGCTCTCCTTCAGGCAGGTTTGCTCTACGAGAAAAAGGATGAATTCAAGCACGCTGCGGAAATGTATGAGCGCCTCCTCAAGATCAAGCCTCGTAATCAAGTGGCCTTGAACAATCTTGCGAACCTGTATGCGGACAAACTTGGAGATCTAGACAAAGGGTATGAACGGGCGAAGCAAGGGAGGGAGATCGCTCCCACGGATCCGTTTATTGCAGATACGCTCGGCTGGATACTTTACCGCCGAGGGGATTATCCAGCGGCGCTGGGTCTAATTCAGCAAGCCGTTGCGCCGGCGCAGGGTGGTGCTGATGCAAATTCTGCCGGGGTGCTCGACCAGAATCCCGAGGTAAATTACCATCTGGGCGCTGCCAATTACATACTTGGTCACGAGCAGCCTGCCCGCGTTGCGTTGCAGAAGGCGGTCGATCTTTCGGAAGATTTTAACGGCATTGCAGACGCCAAACGAAAGCTCGGGGTGCTTAACCTGGATGACTCCAGGCTCGATTCCTCCCAGGTCGATTTGCTCAAAAAGCAGTTGATCGTTGATCCGAAGGATCCCGTCGTGCTTAAGCGAATTGGGGCTTATTATGAACGGTCTGGTGCAATGGATCAGGCGGTGCAGAACTACGAGGAAGCGTTGAAAATCAGCCCCTCCTCCATTCCGTTGATGATCAAACTTACCCAAGTGTATGCTGCGCGGAATCAGGATGCGAAGGCGATCGAGAAAGCCAAGGTGGCCTACGCCCTGGCACCAAATGATGCCCAGGTGAATTTGATCCTTGGAAAACTCGCGTTGCGTGGCAGGGATTTCAAACGGGCCGTGAACTTGTTGCTGGAGGCGGATCGGCAGGAACCCGGACAAAAGGACACGGCGTTGAATCTCGCACTAGCTCACTTCAGCTTGGGGAGGATCGCAGACGCAGAGGCGGCTTTGAGGGTTGCGCAGTCGGGCAAGGGGGCTGTGGATACAAACGCCTGCCAGCGACTGGTTGAGATCGTGGCTTTATACAAGGCGCCGGCAAGACTCCCTGCCGGCGAGGCTGCTCTCAAGCTGATGATGAAGGCTGAACCCGATTCCATGGGGCTTAAACTACTTTCGGGAATGCTGCTTGAACAGAAGGCTGCTTTCAAGGAGGCGAGGGCGCTTTATGAAAATCTGCTCGCTTCTGCCCCGGGACACGTTCCTGCCATGAAACGACTGGCGATTATTTCCGGCGAGAAGCTGGATGATGAAAAGACAGCTTTCGATTTCGCGATGAAAGTGCGGGAGGCGCTTCCCGAGGATGCGGACATCGCCCGGGTTCTTGGGAAAGTGTTGTTCAAACGGCGCGATTATCAGGGCAGCGCCCGAATGCTTCGCGAGGCTGCGCAGGCGGGGGTTGCTGACGCGGATGCCATGTACGCACTGGGAATGTCTCATTACAATTTGAAAGAGAGGCAACAGAGCAAGGATGCTCTCCAGCGTGCCATTGGACTGAATCCAGATGCCGGTTTTGTCGGCCCGGCCCGGCAGGTTCTCGCTGAATTGAAATAGGCTCCCCGGATGGGAGGAAAACAGTCGCCAGTATTCGAATCTTGAGCTTGCGTCTTATCCACCACCTGCATCACGGTTTTCACAATGTTTTGTTTCGGGCGGCGCGGTCATTTCCGTGGCCGCCTTTTTTCTTTCAATCGGAGAGTTCAATAACTTTGAAGACGACGCGTAAGAACCAAACTCAGCTCCCTGGCTGCTGGAAGGGCGAAATTATCGGGCTTTGCCAAAGATCCTTCTCCCATGAGTGAGGTTACGTTGCTGGCGGTGATCGGCGCGGTTGGCTGCATAAGCTTGGTGGCTGTTGTATTCCGGCAGCCGCAACAGGTCTTGGTGCGGTTGTTCTTTGCCGTTGGAATGCTGGCTCTTGCTGCAGAAGGCGTCCTCGGAGCATTGGCCTTGGATACAGTTAATCCCAAGGACGTTTTTTACTGGGCACAGCTGAGGATGTTCGCGTTTGCATGTATTCCTGGGCCTTGGCTGGGATTCAGTATCACGTTTGCCCGAGGGGAGGGAGGCCGATCGGGGGCCAAGTGGTGGGGCGCAGTGCTTCTGGCATTGATCGTCCCGATCATCCTGGTGACGGTTTTTGCCGATCAGGTATTTTCAAGCCTCCCAACAATCAGCCGTGTAGATGGCGTGTATTTGCCGACGGGTTGGAGCGGCAGCGCTCTTCAAGTCTGTTTCATTCTCGGTGGGGTGGGAGTGCTGATGAATCTGGAGCGTACGTTTCGCGCGTCAGTCGGGACCATCCGATGGAGGCTCAAGTTCATGGTGCTGGGAATAGGAGCCCTGTTCATCGTGAGGCTCTACACAAGCAGTCAAGCGCTGCTGTACCACGGAATGAATTCTTTCTTGCTGGTGTTGAATTCCCTGGTAGTACCGGTGGCTTGCTTGTTGATAACACGATCCGTGTTTCGCGAGGGAGTGTTCGCCGTGACGGTTTATCCATCGCGGACAGTTCTACAACGTTCGGTGACAGTGCTTGCAGTCGGGACATACCTGCTAATCGTGGGGGCGCTGGCGAAGTTAGTGACCATTTTGGGAGGGGATGCCGCGTTTCCAGTCAAGGCATTCATCATTCTTCTGGCCCTCGCCGGACTTTCCGTGTTGTTGCTTTCGGATCGATTGCAGCAGCAGGTGAAATTCTTCGTCAGCCGCCATTTTCACCGCCCAATGCACGATCATCAGGCCGTTTGGTTGGCGTTGACTGAGGGGACAAGCTCGCTCATGACCACGCCCGACCTGGCGCGCGGAGTCTCACGCTTGATTTCGGAAACATTTCAGATTTTGTCGGTGTCGATCTGGGTTCTGGATGAAGATCAGGCTCGGCTCGGCTGCGTAGCGTCCACCGTTGTGTCCGAATCTGGTGATTCAGAAGTGACCGCGTTTCCTGGTGAATTGCGCGAAACGCTGACACAGGGCAAGCGTCCGATCGACATCGATGCATCGAACGAATCAGGAGTCGAATTCTTGAATCGCATCCACCCTGTTCAGTTCAAGGAAGGGGGGCATCGCGTCTGCGTGCCGCTGGTCGGCGGAGGACGTTTGCTCGGACTGATCATGGTGGGGGATCGTGTACAAGGACAGCCATACACGATGGAGGAGTTTGATCTGTTGAAGTGCATCGCGGATCAAGTCGCGGCAAACATGCTCAAGCTTCAGCTGGCGCAGCGGCTTCTTCTGGCCAAGGAGATGGAGGCCTTTCAAACAATGTCCACTTTTTTTGTCCATGATTTGAAAAACACCGCTTCGACCCTTTCATTGATGCTCCGAAATCTGCCCACTCATTTTGAAGATCCAGCGTTTCGCGCGGATGCCGTTAAGGCGGTGGGAAAGTCTGTGGAGCGCATCAACACTCTTATCAGCCGTGCGAGCATGCTGCGCCAAAAGTTGGAGATGAATTTCCAGCCCTGTAACTTGAACGAATTGATCGAATTGGTGTTGGATCAAATGCCGAAGGATCCCAAGCTGCGAATAGTTCGCGAATTGAAACCACAACCTTCCATTCTGCTGGATACGGAACAGTTCCAGAAGGTGATTACAAATCTAGTCTTGAATGGATGGGAAGCGGTGGACGGTAATGGAGAGGTCCGGGTGACGAGTGCCCGGGAAGGTAACTGGGCTGTGATCACAGTAACCGACAACGGCTGCGGGATGAGTCGGGAATTCATCTCAAAAAACTTGTTCCGGCCTTTTCAAACGACGAAGAAGAAGGGTATCGGCATCGGAATGTTTCACAGCAAGGCGATCATCGAAGCACACGGTGGCAGGATCGAGGCGCTAAGTGAACCCGGGAAAGGCACGACATTCCGCGTGCTGATTCCAGCAGAGGAGAAAAATGTGTGAAACCAACATTATTGATAGTTGAAGATGACGAGGACATTCGCTCCCAAATGCGGTGGGCCTTGTTGAGTGATTACGAAGTTTTGCTGTCCGAGAACCGGCAGGGGGCGCTAGAAGCATTCGAGCACAAACATCCGCATGTGGTGCTGCTCGACCTCGGGTTGCCGCCTGATCCGGCGAAGCCCACGGAAGGATTCGCGATTCTGGCGGAGATTCTGAATCGGGATCGCCGCGCCAAAGTGATCATCATCAGCGGCCAAGCCGAGAAGGAGAATGCTCTTCGGGCCATCGCTGCCGGCGCCTACGATTTCATTCCGAAGCCGGTGGACATTGACGAACTCAAGGTGATCCTCAAGCGCGCGTTCCACATCGGACGACTCGAACGCGACCACGACGAACTTCAGAGTCAGTTTAGCGAGGAGAGCTTCGAGGGGATGCTTGGCACCAGCCAGCAGATGAAGGATGTCTTCACGACAATTCGTAAAGTGGCGGCTAGTGAGGCACCGATTCTCGTCTTGGGAGAGAGCGGCACTGGAAAGGAAAGGGTGGCGTTGGCTATTCACCGTCGGAGCCCGCGCAAAGAAGGGCCCTTCGTTCCCATCAATTGTGGCGCCATTCCCGAGACGCTGCTCGAAAGTGAGTTGTTCGGTCATGAAAAGGGCGCCTTTACAGGAGCGCATGCGCAGCGGCTGGGGCGAATTGAAACCGCGAATGGTGGCACGCTTTTCCTGGATGAAATCGGTGAAATCCCCTTGCCGCTTCAAGTGAAATTGCTTCGCTTTCTCCAGGAGCAAAAGATTGAACGTGTCGGCGGGCGGAAGGAAATTCCGATAAATGTTCGGGTCATTTCGGCTACCAATGTTGACCTGAAAAAGGCGATGGCGGAGGGGAAATTCCGGGAGGACTTGTTTTATCGACTGGCGGTCATCGTGGTGCGGCTTCCACCGTTGCGCGATCGTTCGAGCGACGTCCCTTTGTTGGCTCAGAATTTTCTCAAAACTTTCGCTGCACAGAACGGCAAGGAGACACCGCGATTGACCGTCGCGGCTTTGAAGGCGGTGGAGCATTACACCTGGCCTGGAAATGTTCGGGAGCTCGAAAATCGGATCAAACGAGCAGTGATCATGGCCGAAGGGGCGAGTGTCACGGTGGCGGATCTGGAGCTCGATGGCACCGGAGGTTCACCTGCTCCAGGCCGAAGCTTGAAAGAGGCGCGCGAGACGGTCGAACGCGAGATGGTGCAGCAAGCGCTCCGTCGTAATCGAGGTAAGATCAGTGGAGCGGCGAGCGATTTGGGGATCAGCCGACCCACTTTCTATGAGTTGATGGAAAAGCTCGGTCTGCGCCAAAAAGGAGTGGAACCTTCCGAAGACGAAGGTTGAGCGGGTTCACCCCGACAACCGGTCGGTCATTACTCAACAAAACTCTTCAATGAGCGGTGGAGTCGTCAGCGGCGACTCCACCGCTCTTTTTTTGTAAACCTGCGCCAAGTTCAGATGCTTACCGAGTCTTTCAGTGCGTGGGGCTGGTGTGATCACAGAGGGAACTTCTGGCCATCGATCGCAAAGGAGATTTGAACTTGCGGCAGGTGTTTTTCGGCGAGGAATTTGATGTGGTCCATTCGATCCAACTGCTTTTGAGACAAGTGGACGAACACGATTCGGCGAATCTGACGAGAGGAAAGATGTTGGAAGAGTTGTTCAACTTCGATGTGGGCAAGTTCGCAGACGAGCATATCCAAAGGCCCATGTAATAGGGGGTCGAGATCGTCTGGAGCGCCAATGTCGGCGGAATGTCCGATGCGCAATCCGCCAGCCTCAATCAAGAAGCAGAAGGCGGCAAAGTCTTGCGGATATTTCTTGGAGAAAAGCTCGCGGAATGTGGCAAGGTGTGACGTGGGGAAGGGAGTGACTCGGGTCTGTCCGATTGAGAAGGGCTGACGTGCGTGCAATGGCTCAAAGCGCAGCCGGAAAGCCAGAAGTTCATCATAAATGCAGGAGGCGCGGAGCATTTGTTGAATCGGTGCGATGCCGTCAGGTGGAAGATGAACCACCAGCTCCTTGTTCCGCCGTTTGAGCCACATGGACTGCATCAGCATGAAAAATCCGCCGATATGATCAAAATGCAGGTGGGAAAGAATGATTGAATCGATCTCGTCATAGCCGACTCCAGCTTGAAGAAGCAAACGGCTCACCGGCTCACCACAATCAATCAAGAGCGAACTCTCCCGGAAGCGGTAGAAGAACGCGGAATGATTCCTCGCCGAAGGCCAGCCGTCTCCGACACCAAGACATCTCAACTCTGGCTTTTGCATTTGAATTTGAATCGCACAGCAGGAACAAGCAAAGCAATACCCCAACCGAACGCAGGGAGGCAAGCTCGCGCGCCGCGATACGCACGCGAGGCGACTTATATGGGACTTTGGTCTTTGTACTTTTGAAACAGTTTGCTAGCGTTCGCGCCAATGAATTTTCTTGTCACGGGTGGAGCTGGATTCATTGGGTCACACGTCTGCGAGCGACTGCTCACCGAGGGGCATTCGGTGTCGGCATTTGACGATCTGAATGATTTCTATCCGCCCAGCATCAAGCGTAAGAATCTCGATGAGATTTCACGGTCGAGCGAAAAATTTCAATTCCTGCATGGTGATCTTGTGGATCGGAAGGCGGTCGAATCGTTGTTTGCAGAAATGAAGTTCGATCAGGTAATCCACCTTGCGGCGCGGGCCGGTGTCCGGCCCAGCCTGGAAGATCCAGCGCTCTATCAGCGAGTCAATGTCGAGGGCACGGTCAATATTCTGGAAGCCGCCCGCAAGCATGGGCCACGGAAAATCACCATTGCTTCGTCGTCCTCCGTGTATGGCGTGAACGCCAAGGTGCCCTTCTCCGAAAACGATCCGATTTTCTCTGCGATCTCGCCGTATGCCGCCAGCAAGCTGGCGTGTGAAGCTTTGGGGCATGTTTATCATCACGTGTACGGGATGGATGTGGCGATGCTTCGTTTCTTCACGGTGTACGGCCCGCGGCAGCGGCCTGATCTGGCGATTCACAAGTTCGCAAGCCTCATCACCGCAGGCAGGCCGATCCCAGTCTTTGGCGACGGGACCACGGCGCGTGACTACACATTCGTGACCGATACTGTGGACGGAATCATGGCCTGCACCCGAAAGGAGTTTGGATTTGAGATCTTCAACCTTGGTGAATCACAGACGGTTACTTTGAGCCGCTTGATTGAACTGATCGAAGGATCCCTCGGACGCAAGGCAATCTTGGATAGAAAGCCAACGCAGCCCGGTGACGTTCCCATCACTTATGCGGACATTTCAAAGGCTCGGAGCAAACTCGGTTACAATCCGCGCGTGAAGATCGATCAGGGAATTCCCATGTTCGTGGACTGGTTCAGGCGTGAATACAATCAAGGGAGCTGAAATGCGCGCGGCTGTAAAACTTCTGCGAGAATTGGTCGCGCTGCCAAGCGTCAATCCGGCTTTTCTGCCGGTTGGCGATTCGCGCGCCGGTGAACATCGGATGGCCGACTTTCTGTCGGCGACGGCAGCCCTGGGTGGATTGGCAGTTGAATTCCGCGAAGTGTTGCTTGGTCGCGCCAACTTGCTCGCGCATTTTTCCCCATCGGGCCCAGTTCGGCAGCGAATCCTGCTTGCTCCGCACATGGACACGGTCGGCGAACCATCGATGCCTGACTCGATGTTTCAACCGCGAGTGATCAACGGACGCCTTCATGGCCGTGGTGCCTGCGATACAAAGGGAAGCATCGCTGCAATGCTTACTGCGTTGCTAGCTGTCGTAAAATCCTCTTCTCGTCCGCGGCATACGGCGATCACGTTCGTTGCTTTGATCGATGAGGAACATGGGCAGAAAGGTTCGCGAGCGTTGGTACGACAAGGCTTCGTAGCGGACCTTGCCATCGTTGGGGAGCCAACGCGTCTGAAAGTCGTCACTGCTCACAAAGGTGATCTCTGGTTGCGATTGGAGACTTCCGGCAAGAGTGCTCATGGGGCGAGGCCGGAACTGGGGAGGAACGCTGTCCACTCGATGGCGCAAGTGGTGAACATTCTGGAGACGGATTATGCGGCAATGCTTCGCAAACGGCGTCATCCAGTTCTCGGCCATCCGACGGTGAATGTCGGTTCAATTCGCGGCGGAACGCAGCCAAACATTGTGCCTGATCATTGCGAGATCAGTGTGGACCGGCGGACGATTCCTGGCGAATCCGAGAATGCGGTGCGCGGGGAAATCCGCTCCCTTTTGAATGATCACGGACTAAAGGCGAGGCTGGTGAATACGAAGGAAGCTCCCTGTGTGGCGCTTGAGACGGATCATCGAATGCCCCTGGTTCGTCAACTCCTTGTGGCGGCCCGGCAGCATTCTCCAGCGGGCGTGGATTACTTCTGCGACGCTGCTGTTCTGGCAGCTGGTGGAATCCCAAGCGTCGTCTTTGGTCCTGGCGATATTGCGCAAGCTCACACCGCTGACGAATGGATTTCCCTGACGAGTCTGGAGAGGTCCGTGGACATCTTGAAACATTTCCTCCTTTCCATGCCGTGATGACTGATGCTGCCTCTGCGTTCTTTCTGATTATTCCGAATCTTGATCAGAGATGAGAATCGCCTTTCTCACCCACGAACCTTTCTTCCCGCCCAGCGGAGGCGGGTCTGCGGAGGCGGTTTATCTGGTTGAGGAATTTGTGCGGCGTGGACATGACCTGCATCTGTTTTGTCCGCGGATCGACAATGCCGTGGAAGTCACCCGGCGTTTCAAAGTTCAACTTCACGAGTTCACTGCATGGCAAATGGGGCGCTATACCAGTTTGCGGAACTTCAAGTATCTTCTCTACCCCTTCTTTCTGGAGAGCATGGTGCGTCGATCGGCTCATTTAACGTCGTATGACTTGATCTTCTCCCAACATGCGATTTCTGCCGTCGCTGCGGGACGGCTGAAGCAAAAACTGGGTGTGCGGACAGTCACCAACTTCCTCGATTACCTCACAGGCTTCATGGAGACGTGGCCCGCCTATATTGCGCCACCGCCATTGCTGAGAATCATGAAGCGCTTCGAACTCTCGATTCCCAAGCGTTACGGCATCGATGGCGTGTTGACGGTCTCCGAAACTTTGGCGGACATGTTTGCCAATGCTGGAGTCGCACGGGAACGCTTGCTCCCAATCCATTACGGGTTTGACGCAAGCCTGTTCCCCTTCCGACCGCCACAGAAGGTTACTCCAACCCAGCCGGCGACCATCGTGATGCATGGCTCCTTTGATCAGCATCACTTGCGTGACATTGCGATCGAGGCGATGGCGCGCGTCCTGATACAGATGCCCGGAGTCAGACTTCTGTTGGTGGGCAAGCGGACAGCAACGGTAGAACGGTTTCTTCAAAGGCTGCGATCAAGAGTTCCCGCCGCCCAGGTCGATTGCACTGGATTTTTGCCCTACAGCCAAGTGGCTCGACAGCTCTCCGGTGCGACCATCGGCATCGTGCCCTACGAAGAATCCACCGGCACACACTGTGCGTTTGTCGCCAAGATTGTCGAGTATCTCGCGGTCGGCCTGCCCGTCGTGAGCACGCCGCTTGACAGTGCAAAACGCTATTTCTCCAAAGAACCCATGGTCCGATTCTCAGAGTTCGATGGGCGCAGCTTTGCCGACTTGATCCTCGCGTGGCTCCGGGAACCTTTGCACGAATGGACGGATCGCGCGCGCCAAGCCAGTGATCGTGTCCGTCGTGAATTAGACTGGCGAACGATTGCGCGCAACGCCGTGGACTTTACCGAGCGGATTCAGTCAAACTCCCAACCATCTCGATGAGTACGAGCCGCAACACATTCATTCGGCAAGGTGGCTGGATGGTCATGGCGACCGTCCTGAGCGGTGCATTCATGTTCGCAGTGAACCTCGTCGCGAATCGGATGGAAACTGCGGAGTGGGCGGTCTTTCGGACGCTGCTAACGGCGTACATGCTCATGAGCTTTCCCACGGTTGGGTTGCAGGTCATCTTCACTCAACAAACGGCGGCGGTGGTGACGGAGCGGGATCGTCGAAGCCTTGCCGCTACGGCGCGTTCGATTTTGTGTGCTACTTTTTTTCTCTGGGTTGGAATGGTGGCTGTCGTTTCCCTGGCGAGCGGGCCGATCATCGCGGCGCTTAAAATTACAAACACAGCCGCCTTGGGGTGGATGGCGCTGCTGGGATTGTCCACGCTCTGGTTCCCTGTCCTTCGGGGATTGCTACAAGGTGCGCAGAATTTTGCCGGCCTTGGCTGGGTGGCGATTATTGATGGCTTCGGGAGATTTCTTGTCGTGTTTGCGGTTGTCTCGTTGGGTGGCCAGTCGGCAGGGGCGATGGCTGGTGCCGTCGCGGGCCAGGCAATCGCAATCGGGTTTGCGTTCTGGATGACGCGTGGATTGTGGACAGGAAGCGGGGAGTCGATCGAATGGCGCTCATGGTTGGGTCGTGCCGTTCCTTTCACACTCGCTTATACTTCGATGCTGGTGATGACGAGCATCGACGTTCTCTTCGTTCAGAGCGTCTTCGCGGGAAAGGATGGTCAGTACTATCTTGCCGCCCAGATCATTGGTGTTGCCGTCGTGATGCTGACCACACCGCTGGCCGCGGTGATGTTTCCGAAGATTGCCGAGAGCGCGGCGCGGCGGCGTGGCACGGATGCGCTCATGGTGGCGCTGGGCGCCAGTGCGGCAATCGGGGGGATCGCAGCGCTTCTGTGCTCACTTATGCCGGAGCTGCCGCTGCGCATTCTTTTCTTTCGGCGGCCGGAGTTCTGGAAAGCCGCCGTTCTGGTGCCGTGGTTTGCGTGGGCACTGGTGCCAATCATCGTGACGAACGTCCTCGTGAACAACTTGATGGCGCGCGGCGACTTTGGAATCGCTCCCTGGCTGGCGCTGCTGGCGTCCGGTTATGTCGCAACTTTGCTCCTTCTTCGCGAAAGATTACTAGGAATGGAACTTTTCTCCGCGTTTCGGATGGTGATCCTCACACTCGCCGCCTTTGGGTTGGCGATGCTCGTCGCCGCCATCATCACAACGAGAGGGAGTGCGAAGCAGCCAGGTTCCCCCTGAACCCGTAGTTTGACATTACCGTTGCAACCAGTGCCAGCAACGCAGGGGTCTCGTGCTTACGAAGCCAGAGAACCCCAGCAATTCTCATTATGGCATTTTTGCTCGTAATTCCTCCTGTTTTCACTCACCAGCACGACAGGAAGCCGGCGGAAATCCGGCAGGCAGTCGTCCGAAACATTCAGAATTCATGGATGCCCGAGGTTTTAGCGCCGTATTGCTTCA